>DIHI01000086.1:6102-6566 GCA_002420085.1 Lysobacterales bacterium UBA5700
GTCGGAACCAGACGCACCTTGACCTCGGCCTTCGAGCGCTGGCTGTGTGGGGTCGCGCAGATGCCCTGCTCGGAACCGAGCCAGGCGAGCACGGCATCGTAGTCGAGTGTCCGATTGCGCTCGAAGTCGATCTGGAAGCGCTCCTGGATCAACTGCCGAGCCAGCGCCGCCGAGCATGGGCAGGTGCTGGAATAGACCACCGAGTAGGCCAGTTCGACCGCGAACTGGCTGCGATCCATGGTCGCGGTCAGGCTGATCGGATAGGAGCGCCACCCGGCATTGTCACTGACCAGGGCCGGGCGCCGAACCAGATAATCGAAATGCACCGAAATCTCGGCGCGATCGGAAAGCTCGGCGTGGGAGTTCAGAAACTCACGCAGCAGGCGACGCAACAGGCAGGGCGACAGGGGCTCGGCACTGAGCATCCGATCGACGTGCAGATACAGCCGCGACATGTGGATGCC
>DIHI01000086.1:6653-10375 GCA_002420085.1 Lysobacterales bacterium UBA5700
TGGCGCCATTGGCCTGGGTCAGGGAGATCGGCACCTCGATCTCGCCCATGCCGACCCAATCGAGCTGACCGGCGACCGAGGGCCGGGCTTCGCTGGCGATGTCGGGCATCACGCGGGCGGTGTTGTCGGAAGGGGAAGGGGCCACGAATTTCTCCTGTCGGGATGGCGGGCGCCGGCAACCGAGACGACGGCAGGCCGGAGCATGCACCGGATTGCGGCCGGAAACCACCTGCGTCATGCACTGCGCTTTCCGACCGGCTGCCCGGGGAGACTATGTGCGTCCTCGTGCAGGCAATGTCAACCGCCATTGTAGCGGCGCCGGACGGGTGGCGCTTCAATCCAGGCGGGCAAGCTGAACGGCGCGCCGACTGGCGGTCCAGGCCCGAAACACGGTGGCGAGATCGAGCCGTCGAGGCCAGCCGGCGCCACGCGCCAGCCGGGCCAGCCGAGCACGGTCGAATGCCAGCCGCTGGCAGCGCAGCGGGGCACCGCCGGACAGGTCGCGTGGCAAGGCCGAATGGAGGATGGCCGACCATTCGCGCAGCGCTGGATGTCCGAAAGCCGCGCCCTGCCGTCCAGTGTCGTGCTGAGCGGTGCTGTGCTGGGCTGCGAGTTGATCGGCGGTGACCCCGTGACGGGCCAGCAGGCGCATCGGCAACCGCCCGCCGTCGTCACTGCCGAGGCCAACTGCCATCCGTTCGAGCAGCCAGTGGACCGCCAATGCCTGGCTGGCGTCGTGACCGGCCCTGGCCGAGAACAGCGCGGCTTCCACGGCGATCACCGGCTCGGCCAGTGGCACCAGCGCCGCGATGGTCCGGTCCGGCTCGGCATGGCGGTCCTCGCCGGGGCCAGCCGGCAGGGTCATCGCCAGATCGCGCCACGGCAGGCGCGCTGGCAGGGCGCGGGTCAGCGGATGACGCGCGGCGCCGCGTTCGGTTGCGAGCAGTTCCTCGGCCCACCAGGCGCGCTTGGCCGCACCCACGGAGGCATCGCTCAACTCGAACAGGCTTTCCCGCAATTCGTGCAGCAGGGCGGCCCAGGCCCGGTGCCGGGCCTGCCAGGCTGCCGGGACGAATACCAGGGCCAGACGCATCTCGGGTTCACGGGCCAGCCATTTGTCCTCGAAACCGGCTTCCGGCCCCGGCAGCGGCTGGCTCATGCGCGGACCAGCACACCGGCCGTCAGCAGGCCATGCGGGGTTTCGACCAGCACGTCGCTGCCCCACTCGGCCGGATCGTCATGCATGCTGCGATAGCCCCACAGGGCGGCGATCGCGCGCATGCCGGCGGCGCGCGCCGCCTGGATGTCGCGGGCGTCATCGCCGACGTACACGCACTGCCCGGCATCGATCTCAAGTTGTGTGCAGGCATGCAGCAAGGGTGCCGGGTCGGGCTTCTTGACCGGCAGGGTGTCACCGGCCACCAGCACCGCGCAGCGCTCCGACCAGCCCAGTCCTTCGACCACCCGTACCGACAGCCAGCCGGGCTTGTTGGTGACGATGCCCCAGCGCGCCCCACTGGCCTCGATCGCGGCGAGCAGGGGCTCGACGCCGTCGAACGGCCGACTCAGTCGGGTGGTTTCCCGACCGTAGCGGTCGAGGTAGGGCGCCAGCAGGGCCGCACGCTCGGTTTCCGGCAGGTCCGGGAAGGCGTGTTCGAGCATGGCCAGACCGCCGCGCGACACCACCCTTCGGAATCCCTCCAGCGCAACCGGGGCGCGACCGGCATCGTCGAGCATGCGATTCATCGCCGCATGCAGGTCGGGGGCGGTGTCAACCAGGGTGCCGTCGAGATCGAACAGCACCACGGGCGGAATCAGGCAAGGGTTCATGTCGGTCTGTGCGCTCGCACCAGGTAGTTGACCGCCGTCGAGGCACCGAGCGCGGCGCGCTGGCGCAGCGGATCGTAACCGACCCCGGTGACATCTTCGACCACGAGACCGGCAGATCGCAGCCAGGCGGCCAATTCCGAGGGGCGAATGAAGCGTTCGTAGGAATGGGTTCCGCGCGGCAGCAGACCGGCCAGGTATTCGGCACCGACGATGGCGAGCAGGAATGCCTTGGCCGTGCGATTGACGGTGGACAGGAACAGCCGGCCACCCGGCCGAAGCAGGGCGGCACAGGCGGCGATCACCGCACCGGGATCGGGAACGTGTTCGAGCATCTCCATGCAGGTCACGGCATCGAAGCTGGCGGGTCGCTCGATCGCCAGTGCCTCGACCGATTGCCGGCGGTAATCGACGCTCAGGCCGGACTCCAGCAGGTGCAGCCGAGCGACATCGAGTGCTTCCGGCGCCAGGTCGAGCGCGGTGACCTGGGCACCGGCGGCAGCCAGTGCCTCGGACAGCAGGCCGCCGCCGCAGCCGACGTCGAGCAGGTCGGCACCGACCAGATCGATGTGCTCGCGGATGTAGCCGAGCCGAACGGGATTGAGCACGTGCAGGGGCCGCTGCGGACCGAGCGGATCCCACCAGCGGGCGGCCAGACGGTCGAATTTGGCCAGTTCGGCCGGATCGACATTGCCGTCCCTGCCAGCCGTGCCGGTCATGCCGACCCTCCCGGCCGAACGGCAGCGATCCGTGCTCCCCAGCGGCGCGCCTTGGCCTTGAGTGCCTCATGATCGACATCGACCAGGACGCCATCGGCCAGCTTGCGCCTGCCGGCGACCCAGACATCGCAGACCTGGCTGCGGGCGACGGCATAGACCAGATGCGACAGAACATCGAATACCGGCAGGGTTTCGATGCGATCAAGGTCGATGCAGGCGAGATCGGCCTCCTTGCCCACCGCGATGCTGCCGATCCGATCATCGAGCGCCATCGCCCGAGCACCGCCCAGGGTGGCCATGCGCAGCACCCGGGCGGCATCCAGGGCGGCGGCATCGCCGGCCACCGCCTTGCCCAGCAGGGCCGCCGTGCGCATCTCACCGAACAGGTCGAGATCATTGTTGCTGGCACAGCCATCGGTGCCCAGGGCGAGATTGACCCCGGCCCGATGCAATCGCTCCACCGGGCAGAATCCCGAGGCCAGCTTGAGATTGGATTCCGGACAATGCACCACCGAAACGCCTCGGGCAGCGGCCAGGGCGATCTCAGCGTCGGTCAGGGCGGTCATGTGGACCGCGATCAGCCGGGCATCGAACAGACCGAGGCGATCGATCCGGGCGATATCGCGCTGGCCGTTGCGAGCCAGGCCCTCATCGACCTCGGCCTGGGTCTCGTGCAGATGCAGGTGAACCGGGACATCGAGTTGGTCGGCCAGCACCCGGATGCGGGCAAAACTGTCGTCGCCGACCGTGTATGGCGCATGCGGGGCAAATGCCATCGCCACCAGCGGATCCCGTCGATAGAGGTCGTGAACCTCCAGCGCCTTGTCGAAATATTCGTCCTGGCTGCGCGCCCAGGCGGTCGGAAAATCGATCACCGGCAAGCCGACCATGGCTCGGAAGCCGAGCCGGCGGTAGGTCGCCGCACAGACATCCGGAAAGAAATAATCCTCGTTGGCGCAGGTGCAGCCGCCACGCAACAGTTCGGCAACCGCCAGTTCGACGCCATCGGCGATGTAATCCGGCCCCATCACCGCTGCTTCGACCGGCCAGATGTACTCCTTCAACCAGCGCATCAGCGGCTGGTCGTCGGCAACCCCGCGCAACAGAGTCATCGGGTTGTGGCAATGGGCGTTGACCAGGCCAGGGATGAGCACCGCCGTCGGACGGGCGACCACC
>DIHI01000068.1:0-1088 GCA_002420085.1 Lysobacterales bacterium UBA5700
CTGACGTCGTCTCGCCGGTTTCGGCCCGTTCAAGCCAGGCGGCCGCTGCGTGCGGTGCGCAGTTCGGCGATCAGGGCGGTTCGGCTATCGACGTCCGGCAGGCTGGGGGTCACGGCGATGTCGGTGATATCGGGCTTGATTGCATCGGTGAACGTGAATGGCCACGGGGTGGTCGGGCATTGCAGGGCATGGCTGATGACGGTCAGGTAGTTGTCCATGGAATGTCGGATCAGCACGCGGGTGAACGGATCGAGCACGTGTGACTGGTTGCCGAACGAAACCGCTGCTTCCTGTCCGACCTGGCCGTAGTCGTATAGCGGGGTGGTGGGCGGCAGGTCGGGAATGACATCCTGGGTGTTGACGATCCGGATGGTCGCGGCTGTGGTCGGATTGCCGTCGTAGGCGGCCACCCATTTGCGGGTGCCGACGCGAGGTGCCGCCCAATCGATGGTCTGGAACGACTGGCTGGGCCGACTGGTCGCCAGGTCGAAGGCGAACAGTTCGGCCAGGGCGCCGCCCAGGCTGTGGCCGGTGATGTGGACGGTCGAGGGCTCGCCGATGCCATCCAGCCAGGCGAACAGTTGCGTCTGCATCGATGCGCGCATGGTGCCACCGATGCCGCTGTAGATGCCGAAGAAGCCGACATGGACATCGACATCCGGCCGGCTGCCGTCGGCGGCGATGAATGCGGTGGTGCCGGCTTCGAGATCCTTGAACAGGTCGTCCTTGCTGGCTGTGCCGCGAAATGCCAGCAGCCACTGGCTGCTGTCGGTGTCGTTCTGGTAGATCAGGGCGAAGCACTCTTCGGCGCCGCCGACGATCACGATGCTGTCCCAACCGGTGATCGTGGTGCGCAGGGTCCAGCCGACGATGCTTTGCAGGCTGCGGTTCTCGAACTGGGCGTAGGCGTTCTGGACAGCCTGGCCGAGGGTCGGGGTGATGGCTGGCAGCGAGGACAGCGGGAGGGTGGTCTGCGACATGGTGGCTTCCCTGTTCATGGCGGTCGGAGGGGGTGCTAGCTTCGATGAGGGTGCTGCTGCGGTGACGGGCGCGGCGCCAGCCTAGCATTCGGTGGGAGGTGCGGGCTG
>DIHI01000068.1:1186-4672 GCA_002420085.1 Lysobacterales bacterium UBA5700
GATGGCCGGGTGGCTCGCCGGGTCGATCGGCCGCCCTCGGGTCGGTCCGGGACTGTGCTGTCGAACGCACGGGCTGGCTGGCCGATCGGGCATTCGGGGCGATGCTATCCTGATGGTCTCTGTGGGCATCGCGGCGGCCGGGATCGGCGCCGCCGCATGGTTTGGCTCGATCCGCAGGCGATGGTCGGGTGGTCGCCGGCCGATCGTGAGGCGGTGGTTCGGGCGGGCGGTCCGGACGGCATGCAGCGGTGCTCGCAGTGATCCCAATCCACACTCCGGAGGCGCGCATGAAGCGATTGGTAATCACCGTCCTGTTGGGTCTGGTCGGCGTTTTCGCCCTGGCTGGCGGTATCCGTGCGATCCAGGCATCTGAGCCGGGCATTTCGCCGGAGAGTCTGGCGCAGGCGATCAGGGCCGGCCAGGCGCCGCTGGTGCTCGATGTTCGCACCCCCGAGGAGTATGCGGCCGGCCACATTCCGGGAGCCGTGCTGATTCCGCACGACCACCTGGCCGAGCGTCTGGCCGAACTGGGTGGGGCCACCGAGGTGGTGGTCTATTGCCACAGCGGTCGCCGTGCCGGCATCGCCGAGGACATCCTGATCGAGGCCGGTATCGGGGTTAGTCAGCTCGAAGGCAGTTGGCTGGCCTGGCAGGCGGCCGGGCTGCCGGTGGATGTGCCGGGGCGCGCGGCCGAATGAGTGCGATCCGGGTGTCCCTGATCGGTGCTCCGACCGACATCGGTGCCGGTCATCGCGGTGCTTCGATGGGTCCGGAGGCATTGCGGGTTGCCGGTCTCGGCGAGGCACTGTCGAGTCGTGGCCTGGATGTGGTCGATCGCGGCAACCTCGGTGGTCCGCACAACCCCTGGTTGCCGCCGGTCGAGGGTCATCGCCACCTGGCCGAGGTGGCGGAGTGGAATCGTGCGGTGATGACCGCAGTCGCGGCCGAACTGACCGAGGGGCGCCTGCCGATCCTGCTGGGCGGCGACCATAGCCTGGCGATCGGCAGCATCGCTGCGGTCGCCGGCCATTGTCGGCGAACCGGGAAATCCCTGCGTGTGCTGTGGCTGGACGCCCATGCCGATTTCAATACCTCGACCCTGACCCCGTCCGGCAATATCCACGGCATGCCGGTTGCCTGCCTGTGTGGGCAGGGGCCGTCGATCCTGACCGGGATCGCCGGTGACGATCTGCCGGTGGTCGATCCCGGTGTATTCCGGCAGATCGGCATCCGCTCGGTCGATCCGGGCGAGAAGCGGCTGGTCCACGAGGTCGGTCTGGACATCTACGACATGCGCTACATCGACGAGCACGGCATGCGCAAGGCGATGACCGACGCGCTGGCCGATCTCGATGAGGACACCCATCTGCACGTCAGCTTCGATGTCGATTTTCTCGATCCATCGATCGCGCCGGGGGTCGGCACCACGGTGCGTGGCGGTCCGACCTACCGCGAGGCGCAGTTGGTGATGGAACTGATCGCCGACACCGGCCGGCTCGGTTCGCTCGACATCGTCGAACTCAATCCGGCCTTCGATAAGCGCAACCAGACCGCGCGGCTGGCGGTCGATCTGGTCGAGAGCCTGTTCGGCAAGTCTACCCTGATGCGCGGTTGAGCCGGGGGTTCGGGTGGGTCGTCCGGTGAGCGTGGGTGCGCGCGCCGGGGGATGGACCGGGCCGCTGGATCAGAAGGCGTAGTGCAGCAGCAGAAAGGTTTCGCCGCGATTGCGGCCGCTGATGCTGCCGTTCGAGAGGTGGCGCAGCGAGACCGAGGCATCGCCGAAGCGATAGCCGAGCGCACTCTGGAATTGCAGGTGGTCGGACAGCACTTCGTTGTCTTCCTGGGCCAGGGCCAGGCCGAAGCTGCCGTAGAAGCCGCGCCAGGTGAGCCGCTTGCTGACCGCGATCCAGAAGCTGTCCTCGACTGAAACGGCGCCGTTCTGGTGGCGGTTGTCGATGTAGCCGAGCATCACTTCCCACGGATGTCGCTGTTCGCTCAGCCAGGCTAGGGTGGCGACTCCGGTGGCCTCGCCGTCGATGTCCTTGGCGATGCCGGCGCCAATCTCCCATTCGGCAGCCGCAGCGGAGCCGGACGGGAGCAGTGATGCGGACAGGAGAACGGCGGCGAGCGTGGCTCGGAGCGGGGACATGGACGGAGTCGGCATGGCGGCGATTGGGGTTGAGAGTGGGTAGTGTGCGGCAAGCCGGTGCGGCTGTGCAGGGCCGGCCGGCCGGGCCGGCGGTCGGATCGTCCGGGCGAGGGTCGGGTGGCCTGCGGAGGTCGGGGTGGGCGGTGCTGACTCGTCCGAACGATCAGCGGCCGAGCTTGTCGCGGAACCAGCGCCGGATGGCACCCGGTGCGGTGCCATGGATGCGCTTGAACGCCTTGCGGAAGGCTGATTCGTCCTCGTAGCCGACCCGGTTGGCGGCCTGGGCGACCGAGGTGCTGGGGTCGCGCAGCATCAGCTCGGCCTGGGTCATCCGCCAGCGGGTCAGGTATTCGTTGGGGGTGGTGCCGAGCAGGTCGGAGAACCGCTGCGCGAAGGTGGTGCGCGACATGCCGGCCAATTTGGCCATGCGCTCCAGGCTCCAGTCTTCAGCCGCTCGCTTGTGGATGCCGTCCAGCACCCGGCGCAGGCCGGGGTCGGCCAGTCCGGCGAGCAGGCCGCGCGGGTCGTGGCAGGTATTCAGGAAATGGCGCACCACCATCACGAACAAGGAGTCGGCCAGCTTGTTGATGACACTGCCGCTGCCGAGCCGTTCGTCGCCGGTTTCCGTCATCAGCAGGTTGCCAAGCTGGCGCAGGCTGGGTTCGCCCTGATCGGCCGGCACCACGATGACATCCGGCAGGGCGTCGAGGATCGGATTGAAGCGACCGGCCAGAAACTCGAAATAGCCGCACAGGATGGTGGTGTAGGGCCCGTCGCCGCCGCCCAGGGTCATCGCTTCGCCGTGCAGTTCGCGCTCCGGTGCCAGCAGGTGCCAGGCATCGTGCGGCATGACCGCCAGATCACCGGCGATGATCCGGCGCGGTTCACCCTGGCGAGTGTGCAGCCAGGCTTCGCCGGCTCCGATGTAGTGGAAGGTGGCGCGGCGCATTCCGAAGGTTCCGAACTGCCAGGCGCCACAGAGGCTGGGCGTTGCCATCACGCCGGCACTGATCTGGTAGGCGCCGAGCAGGAACGACAGCAGGTCGTCCTCGGCCGGCCGCATGATCGGCATCAGGGGGTGGTTCATCATGTCCATGGAAGTCGTCACTGGCCTCGGCACGGAACGTCGGGAGCCGGCCGCCGCAGCCTGTGGGCGGTCCGGATCGAGCGCCGTCAGTTTGGGGGAAGTCGGCGCTCGGAGCAATGGCCGTGGGCT
This sequence comes from Lysobacterales bacterium UBA5700, assembly GCA_002420085.1. Classification (GTDB taxonomy): domain Bacteria; phylum Pseudomonadota; class Gammaproteobacteria; order Xanthomonadales; family Xanthomonadaceae; genus UBA11164. The sequence continues at coordinate 4,552 of DIHI01000068.1, forward strand.
CGACATAGATTCGGCAAAGGTGATCGCCGCCATGGAATCGGTTGCTGCTGCGACTCGCCATCGTCGCGTTCGGCGGTCAGAATGGATCGACCCGACACGGTCGGTCGGGACGATCAGGAAC
>DIHI01000068.1:4739-9625 GCA_002420085.1 Lysobacterales bacterium UBA5700
GGACGATCAGGAACAGTCGGCAACAGCCTTCGGCGAGATCATGACGCGAACCCCCGTGAATCTGTGCCCGCGTCCCGGCGACGCGGTCAAGGACACTACCTGCTACATGTGCGCCTGCCGGTGCGGCATCCGGGTCTGGTTGCGCGACGGTCGGGTGTCCTACATCCAGGGCAATCCCGAGCACCCGGTCAACGGTGGGGTGCTGTGCGCCAAGGGTGCGGCCGGGATCATGCAGCACCATTCGCCGGCCCGCCTGCGCAAGCCACTCAAACGGGTTGGCGAGCGGGGCGAGCGGCGCATGGTCGAGATCGAGTGGGCCGAGGCGCTCGACATCCTGAGCCAGCGGTTGGCGGCGATCCGTGCCCGCAATCCGGATGAGCTGGCGTTCTTCACCGGCCGCGACCAGAGTCAGGCGTTGACCGGCTGGTGGGCGCAGCAGTTCGGCACGGTCAATTACGCCGCCCATGGCGGGTTCTGCTCGGTCAACATGGCAGCCGGCGGCCTGTACACGCTGGGCGGCAGTTTCTGGGAGTTCGGCGAGCCGGACTGGCAACACACCCGCTACCTGATGCTCTGGGGCGTCGCCGAGGATCACGATTCCAACCCGATCAAGCGTGGGCTCGGCCTGCTCAAGCAGCGTGGTGCCCGGATCGTGGCGATCAATCCGGTACGCTCCGGCTACGGTGCGATCGCCGACGAGTGGATCGGCATCCGTCCGGGTACGGATGGCCTGCTGGCGCTGGCCCTGGTCCACGAGTTGCTGCGCAGCGATCGGATCGATCTCGAATATCTGGTCCGCTACAGCAATGGTCACTGGTTGGTCATCCATGACGATGGTGCGGCCGACGATGGCCTGTTTGCCCGCGATGATGAGGGTGCCGTGCTGTGTGCGGTCGCCGACGCTGCCGGTGCGATCCGCCTGGTGCCGGCCGACACGGTCGATATCAGCCCGCGCCTGGCCGGCGACTACCGGCTGGCCGATGGCCGGCGTGCCGTGCCGGTGCTGCAACTGATCGTCGAGCGCTACCTCGCCCCCGAATATGGACCGGATGCGGTCGCCGAGCGCTGCGGAATCCCCGCCGATACCATCCGTCGGCTTGCCGCCGAGCTGGCCGAGGCGGCGTTCGAGCATCCGGTTCGGATCGCCCAGCCATGGACCGATGCCTGGGGCCGTCAGCACCCGGAGATGGTCGGTCGGCCGGTCGCCATGCACGCCATGCGTGGCATTTCGGCGCATGCCAATGGTTTCCAGACCTGCCGAGCCCTGCACCTGCTGCAATTGCTGCTGGGTACGGTGGACACGCCGGGCGGCTTTCGCTTCCAGCCGCCCTATCCGAAACCGATCCCGCCGCCCAACCGGCCCGGACGGGAGCGCCGCGCCGACGGTTCGCTCGATGCCGGTCCGCTCGGTTTCGTGCAGGGTCCGGACGACCTGCTGGTCGATGCCAGCGGCCGGCCGCGCCGGATCGACCATGCGTTTTCCTGGGCCTATCCGCTGGCGGCCCATGGCCTGCTGCATACCGTCATCCGCAATGCCTGGGCTGGCGACCCGTATCGGATCGATACCCTGTTCCTGTTCATGGCCAACATGAGCTGGAACTCGGCGATGAACACCGAGCAGACCATGCACTGGTTGCGCGATCGCGATGATGACGGCGAGTACCGGATTCCCTTCATCGTCTACGTCGATGCCTATGATTCGGAGATGGTGGCGTTCGCCGACCTGGTGCTGCCCGATACCACCTACCTCGAACGGTTCGACTGCATTTCCCTGCTCGATCGCCCGATCTCCGATGCCGACGGTGCTGCCGATGCCGTTCGTCATCCGGTGGTGATGGGTGATGCCGACGATCCGGGTCGCGAGGTTCGCGGGTTCCAGTCGGTGCTGCTGGAACTGGGCGCCCGGCTCGGCCTGCCCGGCATGGTCGAGGCCGATGGCTCGGCACGCTATCGCGACTACGCCGATTACATCGTCCGGCATGAACGGGCGCCGGGGGTCGGTCTGCTGGCCGGCTGGCGCGGCGATGGCAGTCGGATCGGCAAGGGGCCGGCCAATCCCGAGCAGCTCGACCGCTACATCGCCAACGGCGGCTTCTGGCGGACGGAAATTCCCGAGGCCGGTCGCTATTTCAAGATGGCCAATCGCGACTATCTGCGCTGGGCGGCCGCCATGGGTTTCGTCGGCAGCGAGCGGGCCATTCCGCTGCAACTCTACTCCGAGACCCTGCAACGGTTCCGCCTGGCTGGCCGTGGCCATGGCCGGCATCCGGTCCCGATCGAACACCGCGATCGCCTCAAGCGCTACTTCGATCCGCTGCCGTTCTGGTATCGCGCGCTCGACCTCGACACCGACGGTGATGCCGATGCCGACCAGCGCTATCCGTTCAGCGCGATCAGCCAGCGGCCGATGTTCATGTACCACGCCTGGGGCTCCCAGAATGCCTGGCTGCGCCAGATTGCCGCCCGCAACCGGCTGTACCTGCATCCCGACACCGCCGCACGCCTGGGCATCGCCGATGGTGCCAGGGTGCGCCTGTTCTCGCGCACTGCCAGCATCGAGGTGCCTGTGGCCCTGGCCGGCAATGTCCAGCCCGAGACCGTCTGGACCTGGAATGCCATCGGCAAGCGCAGCGGTGCCTGGCGCCTGCACCGGGACGCCCCCGAGAGCCGTCACGGCTTCCTGCTCAATCCCCTGATCGATGATCTGCTGGCCGGCGGCGCTTACGCCAATGCCGATCCGATCACCGGTCAGGCTGCCTGGTTCGACCTGCGGGTCGGAATCGAACCGCTTTCGTCCCCGACCCAGCTTGTGAATTCCCGGCATGAGCGATCGCAATCCGGCCGGGTTAACCTGAGCGGCCCTCGATCGACCGAGTCCCATGGGTCTTGATGCCATTCTGACGCTGCTGGTGCTGCTTGGCGGCATCGTGCTGTTCGCTTCGGAAAAGCTGCCGGTCGATCTGGTGGCGATGATCCTGCTGGCAGCGGTCGCCATTCTCGGCCTGGTGTCGCCGGCCGATGCCCTGAGTGGTTTCAGCAGCCATGCCACGATCACGGTCGCGGCGATGTTCGTGCTCAGTGCCGGCCTGACCCGCACCGGTGCGTTGCGGGTGGTCGGACGGATGTTCGCCCGGATCCGCAACACCTGGCTGTTCACGCTTTCAGTGATGGTGTCGTTGGCGGCGATGTCGGCCTTCGTCAACAACACGGCCGCGCTGGCGGTGTTCCTGCCGGTCGTGCTGTCAGTGGCGGCCAGCAATGGCTTTTCCGCCTCCAAGGTGCTGATCCCGATGTCCTACGCGGCCCAGATGGGCGGTGTCTGCACCTTGATCGGCACCTCGACCAATCTGCTGGTCCATGCCCTGGCCCAGGACATCGGCCTGCCGGGTTTCTCCCTGTTCGAGTTCGCCCCGCTCGGCCTGATCACGACGGCGGCTGGCATGGTCTACATCATGATCTTCGGGCCGATCCTGCTGCCCGAGCGGCGCAGCGCCGAGCTCACCCAGACCTACGAGCTTGGCAAGTTCATCACCGAACTGCGGGTGATGCCGGATTCGCCGCTGATCGGTCAGTCGGTCGCCGATGCCGGCCTCGGGGGGAAATTCGGTGTCTACGTGCTCGAACTGCTGCGCGACAAGCAAAAAGTCTGGTCGCCGCGTGCCCAGAGCATCACCGTCGATGACATCCTGCTGGTTCGTGGCGACTGGAAGAAGATCAACGAGCTCAAGACCCGCGCCAAGCTCGAACTGGAACCCGAATTCGAGTTGCGCGATGCCCAGTTCCAGGGTGAGGATCAGGTGTTGGCCGAAGTCCTGATCACGCCCGGCTCGCGCTATGTCGGTCATTCGCTGACCGAACTGCGGCCGCACTGGCAGCCCGGCAGCGTGGTCATCGCCATCCAGCGGCGCGGTGAAGTGGTGCGCGAGAAACTGCGCCAGACCTCGCTGCGGATGGGCGACATCCTGCTGATGCTGGCCAAGTCGGACCAGATGCCGAGTCTGCGCAACGACGCCAATCTGGCCGTGCTCAGTGAACAGGACGAGGATTCGGCCTCACCGCGTGGTGCCCTGATCGCCATGGCGATCATGGTCGCCGTGGTCGGCACGGCCTTTTTCGGCCTGCTGCCGATCGTGCTGTCGGCGATCCTGGGGGTGATCGCGATGGTCGTGTTCCGTTGCCTGGATGCCGATGAGGTCTACGACGCCATCGATTGGCGGGTGATCATCCTGCTGGCCGGAGTCATCCCGCTCGGACTGGCGCTGCGCGACTCGGGCGCCGCCGGAGCGATCGCCCAGGCGGCGGTGGCCCTGGTCGGCGGCTTTGGCCCGGTGGCGGCCCTGGCGGTGATCTACCTGATCACCGCCACCCTGACCGAAGCGATGAGCAACAATGCCACCGCCGTGCTGATGACGCCGATCGCGGTCGCCACCGCCCATGGCATGGACGCCAATGCCACGCCGTTCGTGGTGGCGGTCGCCTTTGCCGCCTCGACCAGTTTCGCCACCCCGATCGGCTACCAGACCAATACCATGGTCTACAGTGCCGGTGGCTACCGGTTCAGTGATTTCGTCAAGATCGGTGTGCCGATGAATGTGTTGTTCTGGGCGGTCGCGGTGTATTTCATTCCACGCTTCTGGCCGTTGTGAGCGATCGATCATGACCGCGCTTCCGACCCGTACCGAGCGTAGACTCGGGCTTGCCATCGACCTCGACACCTGTGTCGGCTGCCACGCCTGCGCGGTCGCCTGCAAATCCTGGAACAGCGTCGGCGCCTTCGCCCCGGTGATCGATCTGGAACCTCAGGGCAAGCGTCCCAGGGGCGTCTGGTTCAATCGCGTTCACAGCTACCTGCTCGGCGCCTTCGCCGAACAGCCGGAAGCGACCCT
>DIHI01000068.1:9750-10493 GCA_002420085.1 Lysobacterales bacterium UBA5700
AGCTACAAGCGTGCCGAGGATGGCATCGTGCTGGTCGATCCCGACACCTGCATCGGCTGCAAGCTGTGCAGTTGGGCCTGTCCGTATGGCGCGCGCGAATACGCGGCCGAGACCGGGGTCATGCAGAAATGCACGCTGTGCGTCGATCGCATCTACAACGATGCACTCGAACCGGACGATCGCCTGCCGGCCTGCGTCCAGGCATGTCCGACCGGCGCCCGTCATTTCGGCGACTTCGCCGATCCCGACTCCACGGTGTCGGTACTGGCCCGTGAGCGTGGCGGGGTCGAGCTGATGCCCGAACTGGGCTACCGGCCCACCAATACCTACCTGCCGCCCCGACCGCGCCGGACCAGCGAACGACCCGCGACTGCTCCGGATGATCCGGCCAGTGATCGCGGGCCGACCCAGGGTGAGGTCTTGCTGCGACACTGGCAGGATCGTTCCCCCAGGCGTTGAGCCTGTCGGGTGCCGGTGCCGGGCAGGCGAGTGGACCCGCTGCCCCGGATGCCGAATCGAACCTCGCCGGCGCGAGTCGATTGGCCATGACCCAGGGTGAATACGTGCTGCGACCATGAAGATCGAGCAGATTCGTCTGGAAAAAATGGCTCGTCGCGGATCAGTGTGGGTCAAGGTGGGTGTTTTCGGGCTGTGCTGGTGGGTCGGGATCAACCGGCAACCGGTAACCGGTAGCCGATAGCCGGTAGCCGGTAGCCGGTAGCCGCAAGATCAAGATCAAGAGC
>DIHI01000007.1:0-200 GCA_002420085.1 Lysobacterales bacterium UBA5700
GCTCGGGCATCGCCGGGCTGGGCTCGGCCTGGCTGCTGTCGCAACGACATCAGGTCACCCTGTACGAGCGCGACACTCGACTCGGCGGTCATACCCACACCCACACGGTCGAACTGGCCGGCCGCCACTACTCGGTGGACAGCGGCTTCATCGTGTTCAATCCGGACAACTACCCACGGCTGACTCGTCTGTTCGAGCAA
>DIHI01000007.1:350-1278 GCA_002420085.1 Lysobacterales bacterium UBA5700
GGGTTGGAATATGCCGCCACCGACCTCGACCGCCTGTTCTGCCAACGCCGCAACCTGGTCTCACCGCGGTTCTGGCGGATGCTGCTCGACATCGCCCGGTTCTACCGGAATGCCCCAGCCCTGCTGAGCGATCCGGAGCCGGGTCCAACCCTGGGCGAATACCTGGATCAGGGTGGCTACGGCAGCCTGTTTGCCGACGCCCATCTGATCCCGATGGCCTCAGCGCTGTGGTCATCACCGGCCGAACGGATCCGCGATTTTCCTGCGCGCTATCTGGTTCGCTTCATGGCCCAGCACCAGATGCTCAATCTCGGCCAACGTCCGCCCTGGCGGGTCGTGGTCGGTGGCTCGGCGCGCTACATCGACGCACTGGTCAACGATTGGCGAGGGCGACCCTGTCCGGTCGAAGTCCGGCTCGGTGAACCGGTCGAACGGGTTCGGCGTGAACCGACGGCAGTCGCGGTCCGCTCGGCGACCGGCGAGGATCACTTCGATCGCGTCGTGCTCGCCTGCCATGCCGATACCGCCCTGGCCCTGCTCGACGCGCCGAGTGCCATCGAGCGCGAGGTATTGTCTGCGATTCACTACCAGGACAACGACACCGTCCTGCATCGCGATGCCACCCTGCTGCCGAGCCGACCCACCGCATGGTCGGCATGGAACGCCTACGTCGCCCCTGATCCAGGCCAGCCCTGCACGGTCAGCTACTGCATGAACCTGCTGCAATCGCTGGATGCGCCCGAACCGCTGGTGGTGACCCTCGGCCGCACCGACCGAATCGATCCGGACCGGGTGATTGCACGGATGCGTTATCGGCACCCGCTGTACAGCCATGGCTCGGTCGCCGCCCAGGCGCGGCGCGCCGAGATCGACGGCTGCGACCGCATCCACTATGCCGGCGCCGGCTGGGGCTTCGGCTTCCACGAGG
>DIHI01000007.1:1332-11570 GCA_002420085.1 Lysobacterales bacterium UBA5700
CTGGGGCTTCGGCTTCCACGAGGATGGCCTACGCAGTGCGGTCGACGTGGCCCGCTCACTCGGCGTCGAATGGCCATGACGACGATGGCAAGCGCGCTCTACGTCGGCTGGCTCAGGCATCGCCGGCAGGCGCCATGCGACCACCGGTTCCGCTATCGGCTGTTCATGATGTACCTCGATCTGGCCGAACTGGATCGGGTCTTTGCCGGACGCTGGCTATGGTCTCTGGAGCGTGGCAACCTGGCCTGCTTCCGGCGCAGTGATTATCACGGCGATCCACGGATCAGCCTCGACGAAGCGGTGCGCCGGACCGTAACCGATCACCTCGGTCGCCGACCGGACGGGCCGATCCGGCTGCTCACCCATCTGCGCTACTTCGGCCATTGCTTCAATCCGGTCAGTTTCTACTACGGCTTCCGAAAGGACGACGGCACACTCGACTGGATCATGGCCGAGATCAGCAATACGCCCTGGCACGAACGTCATGTCGAGGTGCTGGCTGCCGACCGTGCCGATCGCCACGGCGCGGCCCTGCACTGGCGCTTCGACAAAACCTTCCACGTATCCCCGTTCCTGCCGATCGAGTGTCGCTACGACTGGCGGTTCACCCCACCCGGCGCCGCCCTGCGCAGCCACATGCAGGTCGAGGCCGAGGGTCATCGCTTCGACGCCACACTCGTCCTCGAACGCCGCGCGATCACCGGTGCGTCACTGGCAATGGCCTTGCTGCGCCATCCAGCCATGACGGCCCGCATCCTGCTCGGCATCCACTGGCAGGCACTGCGCCTGTGGCTGAAGGGCACGCCGGTATTCGATCACCCGCGCCAGCGACACGCTTGCGACAGCCGCGCGCATCGCCCCGAAGCCAACCCCATCAGCAACGTCCATCGAGACCTCCGACCATGAACATGCCGACCGACTCGCTGCACCACCGTGTCGCCCGCAACCGCACAGGCACCGACTTCGGTTCCGAACTGCGCTTTCTGCGACGCCGGCTGATCGCCACCCTCTCGGACCTGCGCGGCTCGCTGGAACTGACCGACCCGCTCGGTACGGTCATGCTCGGCCGCAGCCAGGCTGACGACCCGATCGGCCCGATCCGGCTGCGGGTGGACGACCCCGAGTTCTACCGCCGAGTGGCGTTTTCCGGCAGCGTCGGTGCCGGCGAATCGTACATGGACGGCCACTGGCGCTGCGACGACCTGGTCGGTCTGGTCCGTCTGCTGGTGCGCAACCGCGAGTTGCTCGATGCCATGGAGTCCGGCCCGGCCCGGATCGGTTCCGCCCTGCTGAAAGCCTGGCATGCATTGCGCCGCAACAGCATCGGCGGCAGTCGGCGCAACATCGCCGCCCACTACGACCTCGGCAATGATCTGTTCGCCGCCTTCCTCGACGCGACGATGATGTATTCCTCGGCGCTGTTCGAGCAGCCCGGACAAACCCTGGAACAGGCACAGTTCAACAAGCTCGAACGAATCTGCCGACAGCTCGAACTCGGCCCCGACGACCGGGTCGTGGAAATCGGCACCGGCTGGGGCGGCTTCGCCATCCACGCGGCCGGGCGCTTCGGCTGTCACGTGGTCTCCACCACCATCTCGCACGAACAGCACACCCTGGCCCGGCAACGGGTCCAGGCCGCCGGACTGTCCGAACGGGTCACCCTGCTGCTCGACGACTATCGTGTTCTGGAGGGCCAATTCGACAAACTGGTTTCGATCGAGATGATCGAGGCCGTCGGCCACCACTACCTCGAAACCTACCTGCGCCAGTGCGGCCGACTGCTGCAACCGAACGGTCTGGCCCTGATCCAGGCGATCACCATCGAGGATCGGCGCTATCACAAGGCCCTGCGCGAGGTGGACTTCATCAAGCGGCACATCTTCCCCGGCAGTTTCATTCCGTCGGTCAGCGCGATCGTCTCGGCCGCCGCGCGTGCCAGCGACCTGCGCCTGGTCGATCTGCTCGACATCGGGCCGAGCTATGCCCTGACCCTGAACCATTGGCGCCGCCGCTTCCTGGCGCAACGCGAAGCGCTGCGCACGCTCGGCTACGACCCACGCTTCGCGCGGATGTGGGAGTTCTACCTGTGCTACTGCGAGGGCGGATTCATCGAGCGTTCGATCAGCACCGCCCAGATGCTGTTCGCTCGGCCCGGCAATCGCCGCCGCGAGTTGTCTGGCGGGGTGTCGGCATGAGCCGCCACTGGCTGGGCGGGCCGATCGCCAATGCCGTGGGATTCCAGGGGTTCTGGTTGGCAACGGTCTGGTCGGCCGGCGTCGGCCTGGTCTGGCTCGGCCCACTGCTGGCGGTGCTGTTCACGATCGTGACCCTTCGCTTCGGCGGCCGGCGCAGTGACGACCTGCGACTGCTGGCACTGGCCCTGCCGATCGGCCTGGTTCTGGACACACTCTGGCTGCGTCTGGGCTGGTTGAGCTATCCACATCCCTGGCCACTGGAGGGCATCGCTCCGGGATGGATCATGGCCCTGTGGGTCGGCTTCGCACTGACTCTCAATCACTCGCTCGCCTTCCTGCGCGAGCGGCTGTGGCTGGCAATGGCATTCGGCGGCCTCGGCGGCCCGCTCGCCTACCTGGCTGCCGAACGGGCGTTTTCGGCCGTCGTGCTGGCTGCTCCGACCGGTCGCATCCTGTTCGCCCTGGCACTGAGCTGGGGTCTGCTGGTGCCACTGCTGTATGCCGTGGGCCGGGCGTTGCCAAGGCCATTCGCTCCCTTGCCGGTGAGCCGGCCATGATTACCGAGATGATTACCGAGACGATCGCGGACACGCTTGCTGCCATGCCAACGAACGAGCTTTTGCTCATCTGGGCGGTCTCGGCCCTGGTGATGACCGCGACCTGGGCACTGAGCTGGCGGCTCGGCAATGCCGGCCATGTCGATGCCGTGTGGGCCGCCCTGATGGCCGGTGCCGCGCTGTATGCCGGCGCCACCGGACAGGGCGCCGACCTGCCACGCCTGCTGGTCGCGTTGATGGGCGGCATCTGGGGTGCCCGGCTGTGCCTGCACGTCCTCGATCGCGTCCTGCACGAACCGGAAGACGGCCGCTATCGCTACCTGCGCGAGCACTGGCGTGGCCACCAGGGCAAGTTCTTCCTGTTTTTCCAGGCACAGGCACTGTTCGTCGTGGTGTTCGCCTTGCCGATGCTGGTCGCCGCCAGCAACCCGCAGTCAGGCTTCAACGGATGGCTGGCCCTGGCCCTGCTGATCTGGCTGGTTTCGGTGTCCGGCGAGGCACTGGCCGATCGGCAATTGGCACGCTTTCGTGCCCGCCCGGACAACCGGGGCAAGACCTGCCGCGAAGGGCTCTGGGCCTGGTCGCGACACCCGAATTATTTCTTCGAGTGGCTGCACTGGTTTGCCTACGCACTGATCGCGATTGGCGCTGAACATGCCTGGCTGGCCTGGTCGGGACCGGTGCTGATGCTGGCATTCCTGTACCGGGTCACCGGCATCCCCTACACCGAAGCACAGGCACTGCGCAGCCGAGGCGACGACTACCGCCGCTATCAGCGTGAAGTCTCGGCCTTCATTCCCTGGCCGCCGAAGCGCATCGGCGGCACGCCCACGGACGCCTGAATCCCCATGTCACTGATCGAACTCTGTGAACGCGGCCTGGTACCCGACCGCCTGACCCGCCTCGGTATCCGTCACCTGTGTCGGCAGCGCCTGAGGGAAGAGGCCGGGCACGATGGCGACGCCTCGGATCGTCGCTATCGCGACCTGCTCGAAAGCCTGCGCAGCAGCCCGATCGCAATCGAGACCGAGGCTGCCAATGCCCAGCACTACGAACTACCGGCGGCCTTCTTCCGACTGTGCCTGGGCGGTCGCCTGAAATACAGCAGCGGCTACTACCCGACCGGCAGCGAAACCCTCGACCAGGCCGAACTGGCGATGCTGCGCCTCTATGAGCAGCGGGCCGAACTGGCCAACGGCCAGCGCATCCTCGAACTGGGCTGTGGCTGGGGCTCGGCGACGCTGTGGATCGCCGAGCGCTTCCCGCATGCCCATATCACCGGCGTGTCCAATTCGGCCAGCCAGCGCGAACACATCCTCGATCAGGCTCGCCAGCGCGGCCTGGACAACATCGATATCCTGACCTGCGACGTCAATCAACTCGACCTGCCGGCCGCTCGCTTCGACCGGGTGATCTCGATCGAGATGTTCGAGCACATGCGCAACTACGGCCGGCTGCTCGACCGGATCGCCGACTGGCTGAACCAGGATGGCAAGCTGTTCGTCCACATCTTCTGCCACCGCAATCTGATGTATCCGTTCGAGACCGAGGGCGAGCACAACTGGATGGGTCGGCACTTCTTCACCGGTGGTCTGATGCCGGCCGCCGACACCCTCCTGCATTTCGCCGACCGTTTGGCCATCGAGCAACGCTGGCTGCTCTCCGGCGAACACTACCGACGCACTGCCGATCACTGGCTGGCCAATCAGGACCGCAACCGTGACGCGGTGCTGGCGGTGCTGGCCGATGTCTACGGGCAATCCGAGGCCGCACGCTGGGCTCAGCGCTGGCGGATGTTCTGGATGGCCTGTGCCGAACTGTTCGGCTACCAGCAGGGCCGGCAGTGGCAGGTGGCCCACTACCGGTTCGGCAAGCGCGCTCGCGCCTGATTCAGGGACTTGATTCAGCAGGTCGCGGCGGCTGCCCCGGTGGCGCATGGGGTGGCAACCGGTGCGCGCGCGCCAGTCGTAGCGGCCGACGCTGGCCGCGCCGGGGTCGCCGGAGCGGTGGCAACCGCCTCGGCTGTAGCCGTGCTCGCCGCAGCCTCAGTGGTTGCAGTTTCGACGACAGGCGCGGCGGCAACGGCCGTGTCGCTGACCTCAGTGGCCGAGGCAGCGACGGCCTCGCCGGCTGTCGGTGCCGCAGCCGGCTTGCCGGTCGCGATACGAATGCCGCGCGCCTTCATCCAGGCATCGAATTCCTCGGCGGTGAACCCCTTCTCGGCATTGAAGCGATAGGGCGTATTGTCGAATTCGGTCTTCTTCTGATAGCCGGCGGCCGGATCGACCGGTGCCGCAGCGGCAGTCGGAGCAGGCTCGCTACCGGTCACACCATCGCTGACGGCGGCAGATGCGTCCGCCGGGCAATCGCCCCCCTCGACACAGGACTCGGCAAGCACGGCACTGGCCGGAACCAACAGGACCGTCAACAGCATCGGGGCGAGGCGCTTCATGGGCAGGACTCCGGAGGGGGCGTCGCCAGTGTAGGCGCCTGGATCACCGGCCTCAAGCACGGACACCGAGCAAATCCTGATCAGGCGCACAGTTTGCACACTGCATGTGCGGAAAATCGACCCATTTTCCGGCCTCGGCCTGGCCCGAGCAGCCGTCTTCCCCGATTCGGCCGGCCTTGACACGCATCGGCCTGAAGCACGTCGCTGACCGACCACTACGTCCGTTCGGAAGTGGCCGGCGTGCCCTGTCTGGCACGCGATGCCCGGCAGCAAATGCCTGGCCCCCAATGCAGGAAAGCCCGGCACGAGGCCGGGCTTTCCGCTTCCGTGAACGGGCCGGTCAGGCTCAGTTCTGGACGTTCAACTCGGTGCGCCGATTGCGGGCACGACCTTCGCGGGTGTCGTTGCTGTCGATCGGACGCAGTTCGCCGTAACCCACCGGACCAACCATGCGGCTGGCATCAATGCCGTTCTGGCCGAGGTAGTCATAGACCGCCTTGGCACGCCGCTCGGACAGACCCTGGTTGTAGTTCTCCGGGCCGGTCGCATCGGTATGGCCGGCAACCTCGACCCGAAGCTGCGGGTACTTCTTCAGGATTTCGATCGCCTCATTGAGAGTGGCGATGGCATCCGGGCGCAGGGTGGACTTGTCGAAATCGAAGTTGACACCGCGCAGATCGATGGTCAGCGGCACCGGACAACCGTCCGGACCGACCGCCGTACCGGCCGGCGTGTTCGGGCAGCGGTCGTCGCAGTTGTTGACGCCGTCGCCGTCATCGTCGAGATCGGCACAGGTGGTGACCGGGGCCGGCGGCGGCGCCGGTGGCGGGGTCGGCGGGGCAGCCCGCTGGCGCTCCGGACCGAACTTGATGACCAGGCCGACATTGGCGAACAGGTCGAAGAAGGTGTCCTGATTCGGCCGGGTGGCACTGTTGTCGTCGATGTCGATGCGGTAACCGAGTTCCGTGCGCAGACCGACGCGACCGTAATCGACGCCGACGCCACCACCGAACAGGCCATAGGGATAGCTGTCCTTGCGCCGGGCCGGCGAAGCCGGATTGCGGATCAACTCGAACTCTTCACGTGCCCACTCGATACCGGCACCGGCCATCAGGTACGGCGCCCAGTTGCGGCCGTCCTCGACGAAGTGGTAGCGACCGGTCAGGCCGACGCCATACTGCGACCAGTGCAGATCGTTGGCCGACTGTTCGGGATTGGCGTAGTTGGCTTCGAGGTCGAGCGACCAGTTCGGGCTGAAGTGCTTGCCGACGCCCAGACGCAGGCCGAGAGCGTTGTCGGCGTCGCGATCGTTATCGGTAATGACCACGCCCGGCATGATGTTGACGTACCAGCGATCGTCGAACTCCTGCGCGCTGGCAATGGCGGACGCACCGAGCGAGGCCATCAGGGCACTGGCAATGAGGGTCTTCTTCATCTTGTTCCTCCTGGGGTTTGGGGGCGATTCCTGATCGTTTCCTGAGCGTTGCGCGTTCAGGTTACAGGGAGATTGCAGAACACGAACCCTGCCGCCCCGGAGTCGGCGATGCCGACCCGTGACGTTAACGGGATTCTAACCTTGCGGGCCGGACCTGCCAAGCGGATTCAACCGATCTGACTGAACAGATCCAGCACGCGGTGAATCGGGGTCGCCTCGAATTGGTCGGGATTGCTGGTGAGCGCCAGAATCTGTCTGACCCGAGCGGCCGGCAGGTGTCCGGTGAGTGCAGCATCGAACTTCTCCAGCAGCACCGGGATGCCCTCCGACCGACGCCGACGATGGCCGATCGGGTAATCGATCGAAACCTTCTCAGTCGCGCTGCCGTCCTTGAAGAACACCTGCACCGCATTGCCGATGAAGCGCTTGTCCGGATCGAAGTAATCGGCGGTGAAACGCGGGTTTTCGACGACCGTCATGCGCGCCCGCAGGGCGTCGATGCGGGGATCGGCGGCGACCGCATCGGTGTAGTCGTCGGCGGTCAGGCGACCGAAGATCAACGGCACGGCAACCATGTACTGGATGCAATGATCGCGGTCGGCATAGTTGGCCAGCGGGCCGGTCTTGTCGATGATCCGGACGCCGGCTTCCTGGGTCTCGATCTCGATCCGCTCGATCTGGTCGATACGGTCACGGACCTCGACATGCAGCTTCATCGCACATTCGACGGCGGTCTGGGCATGGAACTCGGCCGGATAACTGATCTTGAACAGCACGTTTTCCATCACATAGCTGCCGAATGCGCGCTCGAACTCGAAACGCTTGCCGCCGAAAGCGACGTCGTAGAAGCCCCAGGTTCTGGCGGTCAATGCCGAGGGATAACCGACGCAGCCCTTGATGGCGTTGAAGGCATGGGTGACCGCACGCCGACAGGCATCGCCGGCAGCCCAGGATTTGCGCGGCCCGGCGTTCGGCGCATGACGATAGGTGCGCAGCACGCCATTGTCGATCCAACTGTGCGAGACGGCATTGATGATCTCGTCCTTGCCGCCACCGAGCATGCGGGTGGCAACGGCGGTCGAAGCCAACCGCACCAGGATCACGTGGTCGAGGCCGACCCGATTGAAACTGTTGCGCAGTGCGTAGACACCCTGGATTTCGTGCGCCTTGATCGCCCATCCGAGCACGTCGCGCACGGTGATCGGGGCACCGCCCTCGCGCTCGGCCTTGCGGCTGAGGTAGTCGGCAACCGCCAGGATCGCCCCGAGATTGTCGGACGGATGGCCCCATTCGGCGGCCAACCAGGTGTCGTTGAAATCGAGCCAGCGAACCTGGACACCGATGTTGTAGGCGGCCTGGACCGGATCCAGTTCCCACGCGGTCGCCGGCACCCGCACGCCGCCCGGCAGCACCGCCCCCGGAACCACCGGCCCCAGATGCTTGACGCATTCGGGATGACGCATCGCCAGCAACGCGCAGGCCAGCGAATCCATCAGCATGTAGCGGGCGGTATCGTAGGCTTCGACCGAATCGATGCGTTGATCGACGACGTAATCGGCGATGGCAACCAGTTCGGCGTCGGGCTCGGGACGCTTGGCGGAACGGATGTCGTGCTGGCTCATGGCGCATTCCTGACGGGAGAAAGCCGCCTATTTTGCCAGACCCGCCGACCACCACGCGCACCCCGACCGACGACCGACCGACCCCGGTCCGGCTCGGACATCACCGGCAACCGATTCTCACCACCGGCGGAACAGGTAGATCAGCACCCCGATTGCCAGGGCGATCGCCCCGGCCAGGAGATTCTCGACCCGGGTCGCCAGCAACAGCACGGAGGCGACGGCGAATGCCAGGATCGGAATGATCGGCCCGCCCGGCAACACGAAGGCCGAAGGCGCGTCGGCGAACCGCCGTTGCAGGATCGGCACGGCTGCCGCCACTCCCAGATAGCCGGCCAAGCGTGCCACCACCGACAACAGCGCCAACTGCACGAAACTGCCACTCACAGCCAGCACCAGAGCGATCGCTGCCTGAATGCCGATCGCGGCTGCCGGCGTCCGCCAACGCGGGTGTACCCGACCGAACCAGACCGGCCCATAGCCGTCGCGGGCCAGGGCGAACAGGTAGCGCGGACCGATCAGCATGGTGTTGCCGATATTGCCCAGAATCGAAACCACCGCACCGACGGTCAGCAGACCGACCGCGATCGGCCCAGCGAAGCGGCCGGCCGCCTCGGCCAGAGGCGCCTCCGACGTGGCCAAGCCAGGCAGGGTCATCAGCGCCACCGCCTGGACACCGACATAGATCATCGTCACGACCGCGATCATGGTCAGCATCGCAAACGGCACGTCACGCCTGGGATTGGCATATTCGCCCGCCGCCGCCGGGGTGTTCTCGAACCCGGCGTAGGCGAACAGCAGCAGCAGCGCCGCCTCGGCCAACCGCTGACGATCCAGCGGGGCCTGATCAACACCGGTCAACACCGATCCATCGGCAAACCAGACCCCGACCACCACGAAGAAGACCAGGGGCACCAGCTTGCCGATGGTCAACACCACGGCCATGCGCGCCCCGGCGGCCACACCGACCAGATTGACCCAGGTGACCAGACCGAGACCGGCAACGATCACCACCACCCGGCCCAGTCCATCGACCGCACCCGGCCACACTTGGCCACTGGCCAGGGCCAGACCGTTGGCCAGGGCCGCCACCGAAGCCACCCGCGCCAACCAGGTCATCCAACCGACCTCGAAACCGACGAAATCACCGAATGCCTCGCGGGTGTACAGATAGGCCCCACCCGGCTGATCGAAGTGGCTGGCTGCCTGCGCGAAGCACAGCACCAGCAGCAGGGCAGCCAACCCGGCCAGGGCAACCGCCCACAGGCTGGCCGGCCCGAGCAACAGCGCGGCGGTGGCGGGCAGCAGGTAGATGCCGCTGCCGATCACGTCATTGATCGACACCCCGACCAATTGCCAGCGCGAGATGGCACGGACCAGACCCGAACTGGACGGGTCGGCGCTGTCGCGCGTGTGATTTTCCGGACGGCGCCCTGGCATCAGGGCCTTTTACGCCAGATCAAGGTGAACAACAATACCCATTTCGTACAAAAATACATACCGTTCGTCCAAAAGACCTGGATTCGGGCCTTGCCAGCCGGCAGCAACCCGATTAGGCTCGCCCATCAGGCGCCTGTTGCAACGACCGGTCGTCCTGAGCGACTCGCGGCGGCTGGCAGCCACCACCGAGTCGATTCGTTGAACACTTCTCTGGGGAGAGATTCCATGAAATACAACGTACTCGCCGCCGGTCTCGCGATCGGCCTCATCGGCATGGCTGGCTCTGAAGCCCAAGCGGCACCGCCAGCCGATCGCTTTCTCGATGTCATCGTCACGCTCGACGATTCGGTCGACGCCCGCGACCATGGCGCCAACCGCGCCTTCGCCGCCGAAGTCGCCCGCCAGCATGGCCTGAGCGCCAAGTACACCTATGGCACCGCGATCAAGGGCTTCGCCGCCCGCATCCCGGAGGCCCAACTCGAACGCCTGCGCAACGACCCGCTGGTCGCCAGCGTCGAAATCGACCGTGAAGCCCACACC
>DIHI01000007.1:11821-12215 GCA_002420085.1 Lysobacterales bacterium UBA5700
GGCACCCATGTCGCCGGCAGCGCCGCCGCCATCAACAACAGCACCGGCGTGATCGGTGTTGCGCCAGGCGCCACCCTGCACGCCGTCAAGGTGCTCAGCAGCCAGGGCTCCGGTTCGTTCTCCGGCATCATCGCCGGCATCGACTGGATGACCAACGAAGTCATCGCCCGTGGCCAGCCGGCCGTGGCCAACATGAGCCTCGGCGGCGGCGGCAGCAAGACCGGCACCTGCACCAGCAGCGGCTTCTCCGGCAGCGACAGCTTCCACCAGTCGATCTGCACCGCCAAGAACGCCGGTGTGGTGTTCGTGGTGGCCGCCGGCAACGACGGCGGTGACGCCGCCAATGCCACCCCCGCCGCCTATGACGATGCCGTCATCACGGTCAGCGCCACCA
>DIHI01000007.1:12470-12608 GCA_002420085.1 Lysobacterales bacterium UBA5700
CAACACCCGCGCCGCCCTGCTCAACCGCGCCGAGAGCACCGCCGGCTTCAGCAACACCAGCGGCAACCCGCACAACGAGGACTTCCTCGACGCGCGCTGAGCCCCAGCGAGGGAATGACATGACACAAAGACATGGAA
>DIHI01000164.1:0-7058 GCA_002420085.1 Lysobacterales bacterium UBA5700
CCTGCGAAAGCTCCTGCTCTCGAATGCCCACAACTGCCAGCAAAAGCTCCTGCTCTTGAACGCCCACAACAGCCAGCGAAAGCTCCTGCTCTCGTCCTGACTCGTCCGGAATAGCCCACAACTGCCAGCAAAAGCACGTGCCTGAACAACACGACCCAGCGCAACACCGACCACAAAAATCACCCGTACAAAACCAAGGCCCCCCGTGAACATGGACATCGACGAAACCACCATCGCCAGTCAGATCGAGAACCTCGAAAAACTGCGCCGATCCATCGCCCAGGTCATCGTTGGCCAGGATCAGGTGGTCGAGCAGTTGCTGATCGCCTTGCTGGCCGGGGGACACTGCCTGTTGGAGGGTGTGCCTGGTCTGGGCAAGACCCTGTTGGTGCGGGTGCTCGGTCAGGCGCTGGCGTTGGACTTCAGGCGCGTGCAGTTCACGCCCGATCTGATGCCGAGCGACATCATCGGCACCGAGATTCTGGAAGAGGATCACGGCACTGGCCGACGGGTGTTCAAGTTCCAGAAAGGTCCGGTGTTCACCCACCTGCTGTTGGCCGACGAACTCAATCGGACCCCGCCCAAGACCCAGTCGGCGCTGCTGGAAGCGATGCAGGAACACACGATCAGCTATGCCGGTGCCACCCATCGGCTGCCCGAGCCGTTCTTCGTGCTGGCGACCCAGAATCCACTCGAACAGGCCGGCACCTATCCGCTGCCCGAGGCGCAGTTGGATCGCTTCCTGCTGCATGTCCGGGTCGAGTACCCGAGCGAGGCCGAGGAGCGCACGATCATCGAGAACACCACCGGTCGGGCTTCGGCCAATGTCGTGCCGGTGATGTCCGGTGCGGACCTGCTGGCTGTGCAGCAGCGGGTGCGCGAGGTGCATGTCGGGGCCGATGTCATGGCCTGGATCGTGCGTCTGGTCCGTGCCAGCCGTCCGGGACCGGAGGCGCCGCAGGCGGTTCGGGACTGGCTGCGCTGGGGTGCCGGTCCACGTGCGGGTCAGGCGCTGGTGCTGGCCGGCAAGGCGCGAGCCCTGCTGCATGGCCGCTTCGCGCTGACGCGCGAGGATGTGGTGGCACTGTTGGCACCGGTACTGCGTCATCGCTTGCTGCTGTCGTTCCGGGCCGAGGCCGAGCAGCGTCATCCGGATGAGGTGGTGGCGGCGGTGCTGGCGGCAGTGCCATTCGATCCGGCCTGATGGTGGCAGACGGAGTCCGCGTGATCATGATTCGGTCTGGCGGTGTACTCGGCGGCACGGCGTCGGCGATTCCGGCGATGCTCGGTCGGTCGGGCAGATGAGTGCCCCGGATTTCATTCCCGCCGAGGTCCGTGCCCGTCTGGCCGGGATGCGGCTGTTTTCCCGGCGCGCGGTGCAGGGTCACGGGTTCGGTCTGCACGGCAGCCGCAGCCTCGGCAGTGGCATGGAGTTCGCGCAATATCGTGGCTACGAGCCCGGCGACGAGCCGCGTGCGATCGATTGGAAACTGTTCGCCCGTTCCGACCGCTTCTACGTCCGCGAGGCCGAGCGTGAGAGTCCGCTGACCCTGTGGCTGCTGATCGATGCCAGTGCCTCGATGGCGCAGTTCGACCACCCACGGCCGAACTATTCACGGCTGGATGCCGCCCGCAGTCTGGCGGCCTGTGCGATCGAGCTGGCGCTGCGCCAGGGCGATCGATTCGGGGTGATCGCCGTTGCCGGGGGCGAGGTGACGGCGGTCGAGGCCGGCTCCGGTCCGCGTCAACGCGACCGCTGCCTGTTGGCGCTGGCCGGCCTGCGGGCGGGCGGCTCGTGGGCCGAGGCGCCCCTGGCGGCGGCCATCTGGCGGCGGATTCCGGCCCATGCGCTGGTGCTGATGCTCGGCGATGGGTTCGATGAGATCGCCATCGAATTGAGCGAACGTCTGGCGGCGGCCAATCGCGAGGTCATCGATATCCGCATCCTGACGACCGAGGAGCGTGATTTTCCGTTTCGTGGCGGGATTCGCTTTCGGGATCCGGAAACCGGTGCCGATCTGCTGTCCGACGGCGAGGCGGTCCGGGCCGATTTTCTGCGTGCCTTCGGCGCGGCCCGTAGCGCCTATTCGGCGCGACTGGCGGCGGCCGGCATCCTCACGACCGAGCATGTTCTTGATGAGCCGGTCGATGCGCCCCTGCGGCGGCTGTTCGGCGAGTCCGGTCGGAGCGGTCGGCGATGAGCCTGGCCTTCCTGGCCGGTCTGTGGGCGCTGGCCGGGCTGGCGGTGCCGCTGGCGATTCATCTGATCCGCCGCAACCAATCGAGGGTGGTCGATTTCGCCGCGATGCGCTGGCTGCGTGCCGATCCCCGCCCCCGTCGGCGCCTGCGCGTCCGGCGGCCCTGGCTGTTGGCCGTGCGCCTGCTGCTGATCACCCTGCTGGCCCTGTTGCTGGCCGGGCTGAGTGATCGTCTGTGGCCGTCGGCGGGGGCGTGGCAGGTGGTGGTGCCGGGGGTTGCCGATGCCGTGCTGGCCGAGCTTCGGGCCGACTCCCCATCCGAAGTCGAAGCGCGCTGGCTGGCGCCGGGCTTTCCATCGATCGACCAGCCGATGCCGGATCCGGCGGCCAGTGCCAGTCTGCTGCGCGAATTGGATGCCCGCCTGCCACCGGAGGCTCGGTTGATGGTCTGGCTGCCGGATCACTTGGCCGGTCTGGATGGCGTCCGGCCGATGCTGTCGCGCGGGGTCGAGTGGCGGGTGGTTGCCGCGGCACCGCGCCGGCTGGATGTTTCGGCCGATGTCGGGGCGGGTTCGGTCCGGCCGTCCGGTTCGGATCGGCTCGGAGCCAGTCTGATCGCCTTCGATCATGCGCGTGCCGCTGAGCGGCGTTATCTGCATGCGGCGCTCACGGCACTGGCGGTGGGCGATCGATCGGAGTCGGCACCGATGGCTGCGGAGCCGGCCATCGCCGGATCGGGGGTTGGCTCGGAGTGGCCATTGGCCGATACCGATGCTGATCTCGATCTGCCGGCACTGGCTGGCATCGAGGTGCTGTTCTGGTTGTCCGATCGGCCCTGGCCCAGTGCCATCGATGACTGGTTGCGAGGCGGCGGCAGGATTCTGCACAGCCCGACCGAGAACAGCCCGCTGTCGAACACCCCC
Source organism: Lysobacterales bacterium UBA5700 (assembly GCA_002420085.1). Taxonomy (GTDB): domain Bacteria; phylum Pseudomonadota; class Gammaproteobacteria; order Xanthomonadales; family Xanthomonadaceae; genus UBA11164. Next base: position 3,122 of record DIHI01000164.1, read on the forward strand.
TTTGCGGGCGAGGGCGGCAGGCCGCCGGCCAGCGACTGCGATCCGATCTGGCACAGCCGCCGGACCGGAGCCACGGTCTGTCGATTTCCGGTCGGTGCCGGCCGGGTGGTCCGGCTGTCGGTGCCCCTGACCAGCGATCGGCTGCCGGAACTGGTCGAGCCCGATTTTCCCGAGCTTCTGTCGCGCTGGTTGTCGGCAGCGCAACCGGCCCCCAGCCTGGGTCCGGCGACGGCATTTCGGCCGTCTACGGGCGGCCCGGCGCCGCACCCGATCGAGCAGCGACTCGACCACTGGCTGATCCTGCTGATCGCCCTGGTGTTCCTGGTCGAACGCTGGCTGGCCAGCAGCGCGTCGGTTGCTGCCGGGTCGGTTGGCAACGCACCGGCCAGGCCATCGCCGCACGATCGGGGGCGCGGGCCATGAGCCAGCCCGATGCCATGCACGTTCGCGAGCGCCTGGAGGTCGCGCTGCGGCTGGCCCGCAGCCGACAGCGGGCGATCGCACTGCTGACCGTGCTGCCGGTGCTGCTCGCGGTCGCCGTGGTGATGTATCTGCTGGCCGTCCGCGTGCCGCTGGCCGGTGTGTTGGCGGTGGCCCTGGTGCTGGCCGCGTTGGCTGTCGGTGTACTCATCGAGCCCGGACAGGTCTTGATCCGGTGGCTGCTGCCCAAGCGCGATACGGCCTGGCTGGCGCGCCGGCTCAATGCCCTGCGCCCCGAGTTGGAAGACAGCGCTGAACTGATCTGGACAGCCAAAGACCGTCTGCTCGGTCTGGCTGGCTTGCAGCGTCTACGCCTGCTGGCGCGCGCAGCACGGCTGCCGCTGCCCGACCTCCGTCCGGCCTGGCCGTGGCGGCGGTTGGTTGTGGTCTGGTCGCTGTCGCTGATCGGTTTGCTGCTGGTCGCGCTGTTGCTGCCGAGGTCGCCGATGCCGTTGGCGCAATCGACGGTGATCGAGGCCGATCACCCGGCGGCGGCCCCGCTCGCCCTGGCCGAGATCGCCCTGACCGTGGTTCCGCCGAGTTACACCGGTCTGCCGGAATCGATCGAGTCCGGGTTCGAGGCGCGGGTTCCGGAGGGCGCCTTGCTGCGTTGGCGGCTGCGTTTCGACGGCAGCGTGCAGGCGGCCGAGCTGCGTTTCCACGATGGCAGCGTGACGGCACTGGCCGCCGATGGCGATGACTGGGTCGGCGAACGCACGGTCCTGCGCTCGACCCTGTATCGACTGCATGTCGAGGCCGCCACGGCGCCCGTGGTCGGCGCCGACGCGCTGCATCGCATCGATGTCGTAGCTGATGCGCCGCCCAGCCTGCGCCTGCTGCAACCCGATCGCACCCTGTCCCTGGTCGAGCCCGGCCAGGATCACTGGCCGTTGCGGTTCGAGGCCAGCGACGATCATGGCCTGGGGTCGGCGCAACTCATCATCACCCTGGCCCATGGCACGGGTGAAAACGTGGTCTTCAGTGAAACCCGTCGTCGGCTGCGCGGTGTCGGCGATGCCCGCAACCGGCGCTACCAGTATCGAATCGAACTGGCGGGCAGCGGTTTCGAGCCGGGTGACGACCTGATCGTGCGTATCGCGGTCAGCGACAATCGCCAGCCGCAGCCGAACCGGGTCGAGCATCCGAGCCTGATCCTGCGCTGGCCGCTGCCCGAGAGCGGTGACACCGGTGGGCTCGAAGGCGTGGTCCGCAACACCCTGCCGGCCTACTTCCGCAGCCAGCGCCAGATCATCATCGACACCGAGGCTCTGATCGGGCAGCGTCCGACCCTGGCCGAATCCGTGCTGATCGACCGCTCCGACGCGATCGGCGTCGATCAGCGCATCCTGCGTCTGCGCTATGGCCAGTTTCTCGGTGAGGAGGCGGAATCGACCGAGCGTCCGACCCTGCCGGAGCCGGTCGATGCGGTCGATGCGGTCGGAGCGAGCGATGATCCGCACCAGGACGACCCACATGACGGCCATGATGGTCACGGCCATTCGGAACAGCCGGCTTCGGCGAACGCCTCGGCTGGATTCGGGCGGGCCGAGGACATCATTGCCGAGTACGGCCACAGCCACGACCACGCCGAAGCCACCACCTTGTTCGATCCGCAGACCCGCGCCCTGCTCAAGGCGGCCCTGGATGCCATGTGGCAGGCGGAACTGCATCTGCGCAGCGGCCGCCCGGAAGCCGCCCTGCCGCACGAATACCAGGCGCTCGATCTGATCAAGCGGGTCCAGCAGGCGACCCGCATCTACCTCGCACGGGTCGGGCTCGAATTGCCGCCGATCGATTTCGATCGTCGCCTGACCGGCACACTGGATACGGTTCGTTCGCGGCCGGATTCACTGGTCCGACGCGAATCGCCGCTGACCTGGTTGGTCGTCCTGCACGATCGGCTCGAACGCGGCCAGCCGATCGATCCGGCGCCGCTGAAGCAATGGCTGGCCCAGGAACCGGCTCCGGTCGATGATCCGCTCGACCTGCTGGCCGCGATCGACCGCATCGAGCGCGATCCGGACTGCGCTGACTGCGCGCGGCGCTTGCACGCCCTGCTCTGGCCCTTGCTGCCGCTGCCGCCCGCCCAGGCCGAACTGCGTGAGACGCCGAGTGCGATCGGTCGGCATTATCTGCGCACGCTGGCCGAACCCGCAGCCGCGCCTTCGACCGGGCGAGCGAGCGACCAACCGACCGACCGTGAGGGCAGGCCATGATCGATCCCGTGCTGGATACCACACTGATCGATCCGACCGGCATCGGTCTGACTCCGGCGGTCGTGGTCGCGTTCGTGCTGAGCGTCGCTACCCTGCTGTCGATCGTCGGCAACCGCCGGGGATTGGCGAGCGGCGCTGCCGGCATCGGCCGGGTGCTGGTGCTGCCGATCCTGGTTGCGACCCTGCTGTATTTCACCCTACTGCCGCCGACCACGGCACCGGCACCGACCCGGTTCGAACTGCTGACCGAGGGCGCCGACCAGGCGGCGATCCGGTCGCACTGGCCGCGCTTCGCCCTGCCCGAAGCCTGGTCACTGTCCGAGCGCGATCCGGAGATCGTGCGGGTGGTCGATCTGGCCGCCGCCCTGCGGATGCAGCCGACCGCCGTGGCGATCGGCATCCATGGCCATGGCCTCGGCCCGCGCGACCTCGATGCCGCCCAGGGCCTGGCGCTCGAATGGACGCCACCGGCGCGTCCACCGGGGGTAGTCGAACTCGACTATCCGGACCCGATCAGTGCCGGTCGGCCCTGGCTGTTGAGCGGGCGTATCGCTGGCCTCGACCGAGCCCGCATCGAACTGCGCGATCTCGGCGATCGAGTGGTCGCCAGCAGCGAGATCGAACTGGGTGCCGGCCATGACACCGACACCCACGGCGACAGCGGCGATCGCGCCCAGTCCGGCAGCGGTCGGTTCCGGCTGCGGGTTCCGGCCGCCGCGACCGCGCGTGGCCTGTATCGACTCGACCTGCTCGAACCCGACCCGGCCGGCGGCCAGCCGCGTCTGGTCGAGCGTCTGCCGGTTCCGGTTCGACTGCTGCACGGCCCACCGCTGCGGCTGCTGTTCCTGGCCGGTGCCAGCAATCCGGAGCTGAAATACCTGCGCCGCTGGGCGATCGATGCCGGCCTGAGCGTGGATGCCCGAATCGGCCTCACTCGGGGCGCGGTCATCGGTGCCGGGCCGGGCCGGCTGGATGCCGAGCGGTTGCGCGACTACGATCTGGCGGTGCTCGACGAGCGTGCCTGGGGCCGGTTGACCGCCAGTGAACGTCAGGCATTGCTGGAAGCGATCGATCTGGGACTGGGCGTCGTTCTGCGTCTGACCGGCCCGGTGCCGGCCCACGTCGAGCGTGATCTCGCCAGCCTCGGGATCACCCTGATCGCCGATGACGGCCCGCAGACCGTGCGACTGGTTGGCCATGACGCACGCGCCGATACCGGCGGGGACGCACTCGGGGCGAGC
>DIHI01000164.1:7109-14050 GCA_002420085.1 Lysobacterales bacterium UBA5700
GGGGACGCACTCGGGGCGAGCCGTCCGGATGACCCGGAGCGCGGGCTCGACGGCAGCTCGCGCGCCGACGCCCGCTTAGTGTCCGAACGCCCAGCGTCCGAACGTCCGATCGAACTCACTCGCCGGCCGATCACGGTCAGCGCTGACGACACGGTGGTCGCACTGCGCAGCACGACTGGCCAGGCACTGGCACTGTGGCGGCCGCAGCGTGCCGGTCGATTCGGCCTGATCTGGCTCAGTGACAGCCATCGTCTGGTGTTGGCCGGTCAGGCCGAGCGTCATGCCGCCCTGTGGAGCGAATTCCTGTCCAGTCTGGCGCGTCCGATCGGTCCGGCCGAGCCACGCTGGCAGTCGCGCTGGCACTGGCGAGACCGGCGCTCGGTGCTGTGCGGACTGGATGCCCGACAGAATGCCGTGGTCGAGCCGGCGGATGTTGCGATGGTGGCCGTGGCAACCGTCGCCGACCTGGATCGTGCCGACCTCGACCCGGTTGCGGGTAGCCGGATCGACGCGCCCGGACGTCCTTCCGAGGCGCGCCAGGCGCTGTTGATCGATCCGGCGTCCGGTACGGCCGGCTGTGCCGGATTCTGGCCTGCCACCAGCGGCTGGCAGCGGCTCCGGATCAGCCCCGTCGGCGACAGCCCGGACCGTGAGCCGATCGCTGATGGGGCGGGTGAGGTGGGCGACGGCGCAGTCGCAGACCCGGATCACGCCGACTCGCTCAGCCAGGAGTTCTACGTGCATGAGCCGGACGCCGCTTCCGGTATTCGCCGTGAACTCGATCGGATCGCCACCCGCCGGCACAGCGTCACCGGCCCAAGCCATGGCCAGGTGACGGCCAGCCCGCTGCCGGCGCCCGGTGCAGCGACGCGCTGGCCATGGCTGCTGGCCTGGCTGGCCGCCAGCGCCGTGCTCTGGTGGCTGGAACGCAGCAGCGATCAGGACCGGCGCCGGACAGCACCAACCCACTGAGCCCGATGTCGGCGATCGCTGGCGCCTGCCGCGCTCAACCGGCGCGCAGGGTGAGGGCCGGGGGTACGCGCAGGATCCGGCGCGTGCCGAGCCAGCCGGCGAGCATCGCCAACACGGTGCCGACACCGGCGCCCAGCGCCAGTTCTGGCCAGGGCTGATCGAGACCGATGTCGAACGCCTCTCGGGCCAGCAGCCAGCCGGCGATCAGTGCGCCGGCCACCGCCAGGGCGGCGGCGACACCACCCAGGGCGGCAAATTCGACCAGGACGGCGGTCCGGAGCTGATCACGGCGGGCACCGAGGGTGCGCAGCACCGCGCTGTCGTAGCGGCGCTCGGCAGCACTCGCCTGCAAGGCCGCCATCAGCACCAGCAGGCCAGCGGCCAGACTGAAGCCGAGCACGATCCGCACCGCCGCCGACACCCGGTCGACCACCTCGCGAATCCGACTGAGGATGGCATCGACATCCAGCAACGAGATGTTCGGAAAGGTTCGGCTCAAGGCTGCCAGTTCGGCATCCTGTCCGGGCGGCAGGTGGAAGCTGGAAATCAGATTGTGTGGCGCATCGCCGATCGCGGCGCTGTTGAGCAGCACGAAGAAATTGACCCGGAATGAGTCCCAGTCGGCCTTGCGGATCGAGGTCACCCGCGCCTCGATGTCGCGTTCGCCGATCCGGATGCTCAGGCGGTCACCCACGGTCAGGCCGAAGCGCTCGGCCCAGCCGGCCTCGATCGAGGCTTCCGGCTCGGTCGAATCGGGTTGCCAGTAGCGCCCCGCGATGAGGCGGTTGGCCGGTGGGAAATCGCTGCGCCAGCTCAGGTTGAGCGGGCGGTCGCCGTCGCCGCTGCCGTTCCAGCCGTCACGACGGGTTGGTGGTTGGCCATTGATCGCGGTCAGGCGTGCGGTCGCGAACGGCTCCAGGCGGGGATCGGCCACGGCCATGGCAGCGAGTGCGTCGCGCACTGCCTCGGCCTGGGCCGACTGGACATTGAGCAGGAAATAGTTCGGGGTGTCCTCGGGCATCTGACCACGCCATTGCGCCAGCAGGGCCGGGGCGGTGGCCGACAGCAGGAGCAGGGCGCACAGCGACAGCGACAGCCCGACCAATTGCACCACGCTCAATCCCCGGCGCCGAGCCAGGGCGGAAAAGCCCAGTCGCCAGGCGCCGCGCAGGCGCGACTGCACGCGACGCAGCAGGCCGAGCAGGGCCGCGCCCCCGAGCGCAGCCGCCAGCGCCAATGTGGTCAGGGTGCCGAGCACGATCGCCGCCAGGCGGACGTCGCGCACGGCAACCACGGTCAGCACGGCGGTCGCCGCCAGCGCCGCGACATAGACCAGGGCCGACAGCGGCGGCAGCGGCGCAAAGCCGCGATTGAGCACCCGCATCGGTGGCACGTCGCGCAGGCGCAGCAGCGGCGGCAGGCCGAAACCGAGCAACAGGATCAAACCGATTCCGGCACCGGCCAGGGCCGGTCGGGCCTGTGGCAGCGGCAACTGTTCCGGCACCAGGCTGCCCAGGGCATGGACCAGACCGGCCTGGGTTGCCAGCCCGAGCCCAAGCCCGATCAGGCAGGCCGGCACCGCCAGCAACAGCAGTTGCAGGGTCAGGGCCGACAGCACTCGGGTCTGGGCTGCTCCCAGGCAGCGCAGCACCGCGACCTGATCGACCCGAGCCAGGGCGAAGCGGTTGGCGGCCAGTGCGGTCGCCACGCCGGCCAGCAGCACCGCCAACAGGGCTGCCAGCGACAGGAAGCGCTGGGCGCGATCGAATGCCCGGCGGACCTGCTGCTGGCTGGTTTCGATACTGATCGGCCGCAGTCCATCGGTCTGTCCGGCGATCGCCGTCCGGAATGTCGCCACGGCGGCACTCGGTCCGGCCACCATCAGCCGGTAGGAGGCGCGACTGCCTGGCCCGAGCATGTCACTGGCTTCCAGATCGGCCAGGTTCAGCAGCAGCCGAGGCGCGAGTTGGAACAGATCGGAGCCAGAATCTGGCTCGCGGTGCAGGCGATGAGTGACGATCAGGGTCCGGTCGCCGAATTCGATCGCATCACCCGGGGTCAGACCGAGCGCGGTCAACAGCCGGGCATCGGCATAGGCCGTGCCGGGCGCCGGAGCCGGTCCGGGAGCCCGTTCGAGGCCGGCCAGATCGGGGCCGATCTCCAGGCTGCCGCGCAGCGGATAGTCGGTCGCGACCGCCTTGATCTCGGCCAACTGGCTGCGATCCCCGGCAAACACCACGCTCGGGAACTCGATCATCCGGACCGTCGCCAGTCCGAGCGCGCGCGCCCGATCCTCGATCGCAGCATCGATCGGCCGGCGGCCGGCCAGGCCGAAGTCGCCGCCGATCAATTCGGCGGCATTGCTGGCGATCGCCTCGGTGACCCGATTGACCAGGGTGCCGACCGCCGTCATCACGGTCACCGCCAGCACCAGGGCCAGAGCCAGGGTCGCCAGCTCGCCACTGCGCAGTTCCCGGCGCAGGGCACGGATGGCATGGCGCAGCGGCCTCATGCCGGAACCGCCGTCCGAATCGGAGCCGCATCCTCGAACAGGCGCCCCTCGCGCAGACGCAGCAGACGATGGCAGCGGCGTCCGAGAGCCTGGTCATGGGTGACCAGCACCAGGGTCGTGCCGTGTTCGCGGTTGAGCGCGAACAGCCGTTCGCTGATCTGCCCGCCGGTGGCCTGGTCGAGGTTGCCGGTCGGCTCATCGGCGAACAGGATTCGCGGCCGGGTCACGAATGCCCGTGCCAGTGCCACCCGCTGCTGCTCGCCGCCGGAAAGCTGGCGCGGATAGTGCCGGCGGCGGGCATCCAGGCCGACCGCAGCGAGCACCTCGCGGACCCGCGCCGGATCGTCACGACCGGCCAGCTCCAACGGCAGGCCGACGTTCTCCTCGGCGGTCAGTGACGGCAGCAGATGGAAACTCTGGAACACGAAGCCGACCAGGCGCGCACGCAGGGCGGCACGGGCTTCCTCGTCGAGTCGGGTCAAGTCCTGGCCGGCCAGATGGATGCGACCGGTACTCGGCAGATCCAGGCCGGCCAACAGGCCGAGCAGGGTGGTCTTGCCGCTGCCGGAGGCCCCGAGGATCGCCACCGACTCGCCGGGATTCACTTCCAGTCGCAGATCGTCGAGTATGGTGATCGTGCCTTCCGGCCCGACCACCGACTTGCCCAGACCTTCCGCACTGATGATGCTCGTGTTCCGCCGCATTTGCTCCGGCATGGGTTCCGCTGACATGTCCTCTGGCATTGCCTTGTCCTGTGTCCTGTGGGTGGTGGCGACGCTCTCGCCCGGCCTGGTTCGCGCCGAACTCGCCAGTCCGGCTCCTGGGCCGATCTCTGGACCGACCCCGGCGCAGATCGCCGGACCGATCCTGGTGCTCGGCGACAGCCTGAGCGCCGCACACAATCTACCGGCATCACGCGGCTGGGTCGCCCTGCTGGAGGATCGCCTGCGACGGCACGCACAGCCAGCGCCGAAAGTCATCAATGCCAGCATCAGCGGCGAAACCAGTGCCGGCGGGCGGTCACGGCTGCCGGCACTGTTGAGCGAACATCGACCGGCACTGGTGATCATCGAACTGGGCGGCAATGATGGTCTGCGCGGCCTGCCACCGGCCCAGTTGCGCGAAAACCTCGATGCCATGATCGCAGCCAGCCGTGAAGCCGGCGCCAAGGTGCTGTTGATCGGCATCGACGTTCCGCCCAATTATGGCCCGGCCTATCGGCGGCGCTTCACAGCCGTCTTCCACGAGCTGGCCGAGCACTGGCAGGTGCCGCTGCTGCCGTTTCTGCTGGATGGTGTCGCCTTGAATCCCGACCTGATGCAGGCCGACGGCATCCATCCGACCGCCGAGGCCCAGCCGATCCTGCTCGACTCCGTCTGGTCTGTCCTGGAGCCCTTGCTGTAGGCGCCGGCTGCCGTGGCTGCGGTTCGGCGCGGACAGGCTGCTAGAATTGCGCCATGCTGGAACGGGCCTCTCTCACCGGACAACTCCTGATCGCCATGCCGGCGCTGGCGGACCCGAATTTTTCCCACTCGGTGGTGCTGGTCTGCAAGCACGATGCGAATGGCGCGGTCGGTCTGGTGATCAACCGGCCGTCCGATTTCACCCTGGGACAGGTGCTGGAGCAGATGGAGATCGCCTGCGACGACCCGCAACTGCACGGCAATCCAGTGTTGATCGGTGGCCCGGTCGGAACCGAGCAGGGCTTCGTGCTGCACGACGACGGTTCCGCCTGGGCGGCCAGCCTGGCGATCGGACGTGGCCTGGTGCTGACCAGCTCACGCGATGTCCTGGAAGCGATGGCGCGTGGCCAGGGGCCTGAGCGTGCGCTGTTTGCGCTCGGCTATGCCGGTTGGGGCGAGGGGCAGTTGGAAGCCGAACTGCTGGCCAATTCCTGGCTGACCGTCGATGCCGACGCCGAACTGCTCTACCTGCTGCCCCATCCACGGCGTTGGCGCGCGGCCGCCGCCCGTCTGGGTGTCGATCCCGACCGCCTCGCCGACTACAGCGGGCGGGCCTGAATGGTCGATCGCCAGCCGCGACCCGATGGCACGATCCTCGCTTTCGATGTCGGTGGCCGTCGAATCGGTGTCGCGGTCGGCAACACGATTTCCGGTGATGCTCGCGATGTCGCGGTGGTCAGGATGACCTCGGACGTTCCCGACTGGCCGGCAATAGATCACCTGATGCGCGATTGGCTGCCGTGCGCGCTGGTGGTCGGCGACCCGCGCGAATTGCAGGACGAGACCGCCATGCCGCCGTCGCGCGCCCGTGCGCGCCGGTTTGCCCAGCGTCTGGTTGCACGCTACCCGCAGGCGCCGTTGTGGCTGATCGATGAGCGCCGGACCTCGATCGAAGCCGCACGCCGGTTCGCCGATGGCCGCGCCGCCGGCACCCGGCGCCGCCATCAGGCCGAACGACTGGATGCTCTGGCCGCCGCGATCATCCTCGAACGCTGGCTGCGCGCCCCGGAGCAGGGCGAGCCCTGGCGGCCCGAGCTTGCCGTCCCCTGAGCATCACTGCGAGTTCCTGCCATGCCCTGGGCACCGAAACCACGCACCCTGTTGAGCCTCGACAGCCTGCCCGGCGAACAGATCACCGACCTGCTCGATCGGGCCGAACGGCTGTCCAGTCTGGCACCGTCGGCGCGTCGCGAGCGACTGGCCGGTCGAACCCTGGCGACGGTGTTCTTCGAGCCCTCGACCCGCACCCGGATCAGCTTCCAGTTGGCCGCCCGCAGGCTTGGCATGGATGCGGTCGATCTCGATATCGGCACGGCTTCCACCAGCAAGGGCGAGACCGACAGCGACACCCTGCGGACCCTGGCCGCGATGGGCGTGGATGTGTTCGTCGTGCGCCATCGACGCGACGGCGCACTCGCCGAGTTGGCCGACTGCCTGCCGCCGGGTGTGGCCCTGGTCAGCGCCGGTGAAGGACGCAGTCAGCACCCGACTCAGGGATTGCTCGACATGCTCACCCTGCGTCAGGCCAAGGGCCGCGATTTTTCCCGGCTGACCGTCACCATCACCGGCGACATCCGACACAGCCGGGTCGCCCGTTCCGATCTGCATGCCCTGCATCGCCTCGGCTGTCGCACCATCCGGTTGTGCGCACCACCGACCCTGCTGCCCGACCCGGACGAATTTCCCGAGTGTCAGCGCTTCGAGGACTTCGACCGCGCCGTGGTCGGTGCCGACGCCCTGTTCATGCTGCGCCTCCAGCGCGAGCGCATGACCGAGGGCCTGGTGCCCTCGGTCGAGCACTATTTCCGCGACTACGGTCTGAATGCCGCCCGCCTGGCGCGCGCCGCCCCGGACGCCGTGGTCATGCATCCGGGACCGATCAATCGTGGCGTCGAGATCGCCGACGAGATCGCCGATGGCCCGCAGGCGGTGATCCTCGACCAGGTCCGCAACGGCGTCGCGGTGCGCATGGCGGTGCTGGAGTGGGTGCTGGG
>DIHI01000056.1:0-5623 GCA_002420085.1 Lysobacterales bacterium UBA5700
TCCTTGCCGATGCCCCTGCCGATAACGATGTCGGGGCTGATTCAGCCGGGGCCGGGCGTGCGCAGGCAATCCAGGCGTGCGGCTTCGAGGCTGCGGGGAATCTGCTCGACCAGGTGGTCGATGAATACTCGCACCGCTGGCAGCAGGCCGCGTCGGGAGGGGAACACCGCGTGGAAGATGCCTTGCGGCAAGCTCCAGTCCGGCAGCACCTGTTCCAGTTCGCCTGCACCCACCTGGTCGGCGCAGACGGTCTCCGGCAGCAGGGCGATTCCGAGTCCGGCGACGGCGGCACTGAGCAGTACCGGAAAATCGTGAGCGATCAGACGCGGCTGAATCTCGCTGCGCTCGATGCGACCATCCGGGCCGTGCAGTTCCCAGCGGGGCCGGGCTTCGTCGCCGGTCATCGCCAGGGTGACATGACTGGCCAGGTTGGCCGGGCTGGTTGGCCGGCCGCGTCGGGCGAGGTAGCGCGGGCTGGCGACCAGAAGCTGCTGGACGGTGCCGAACCGACGCATGACCAGGTCGCCGTCATCGTTCAACTGGCTGCGCACCCGCAGGGCGATGTCGAAGCCTTCGTTGATCAGGTCGACTCGACGATTGCTGACTTCGAGTTGGATGCGCACCTGCGGGTGGTCGGCCAGAAACTGCGGCAGCAGTCCGGCCAGGTGCTGCTGGGCGATCTGCACCGGACAGGCAACCCGCACCAGGCCGCGCGGTTCGGCACTCAGGCGGTCCACGGCTTCGCGCGCCGACTGCGCCTCGGCGATCATCGCCTGGGCGTGGCGAAAGACATTCCGGCCGACTTCGGTGACCGCGAAGCGCCGGGCCGAGCGTTGCAGCAGGCGGGTGCCGAGGGTCTCTTCGAGGTGTGCGACGCGCCGACTCAGGCGTGATTTCGAGATGCCCAGGACGCGCTCGGCTGCGGCGTAGCCGCCATGTTCGACCACCATGGCGAAGTAGTACAGATCGTTGAGGTCGTTCATGGCGGCTGTCTTCCGAGTGGGGGCCGGCGGGTGCCGCTACTCGATGCGCTCGACGCCGAGCCAGGGCCGCAGCACCTCCGGCACCACGATAGCGCCATCGGCGGTCTGGTAGTTCTCCATCACGGCGATCAGTGCCCGGCCGACTGCCACGCCCGAGCCGTTCAGGCTGTGCAGCGGTTCGGGTTTGCCGGTGTCCGGGTTGCGCCAGCGCGCCTGCATGCGACGGGCCTGGAAATCGCGACAATTGGAAACCGAACTGATCTCGCGCCAGGTGTTCTGCGATGGCAGCCAGACTTCCAGATCGTAGGTTCTGGCCGCCGAGAAGCCCATGTCGCCCGAGCACAGCAAGACCCGTCGATAGGGCAGCCCGAGCCGCTCCAGCACCACTTCGGCATTGCGGGTCATGCGTGCGTGTTCGGCCTCGCTGTCGGCCGGCCGGCACAGAGTCACCAGTTCGACCTTCTCGAACTGATGCTGCCGAATCATGCCGCGCGTGTCGCGCCCGTGGCTGCCAGCCTCGGCGCGGAAGCACAGCGAATGGGCGACCAGGCGCATCGGCAGGGCATCGTCCTCGACGATGCGATCGCGTACCAGGTTGGTCAGCGGCACCTCGGCGGTGGGAATCAGATAGCGGGTCTGCTCACCGACCCGCAGGGCAAACAGGTCGTCCTCGAATTTCGGCAACTGGCCGGTGCCGAGCAGGGCATCGGCATTGACGATGTGCGGGACATTGCACTCCAGACAGCCGTGCTCGCCGGTGTGCAGATCGAGCATGAACTGCGCCAGCGCTCGATGCAGGCGCGCCAGTCCGCCGCGCAGCACGGTGAACCGGGCACCACTCAGCAGCGCGCCGGCATCGCCATCGAGCCAGCCGTGGCGGGCGCCGAGTTCGACATGGTCGCGCACGGGAAACGCGAACGACCGGGGCTCGCCCCAGCGCTGAACCTCGACGTTGTCGCGCTCGTCGCGGCCGATCGGCACCGAATCGTCGGGCAGATTGGGGATCCGCCAACAGGCTGCGTCCCAGCGCGCCCGGTTGTCTTCCAGGCGCGCCTCGCAGGCTTTCAGCTCATCACCGAAGGCGGCCACCTCGGCCATGATCGCGGTCACGTCCTCGCCCTTGCCCTTGGCGATGCCGATCGCCTTCGATCGGGTGTTGCGCAGATTGCGCAGTTCTTCGGTGCGGGTCTGGATGTGCTTGCGCTCGGTTTCGAGTTGTTCCAGGGTCGGCAGATCGAGATCGAAGTCGCGGCTGCGCTTGAGGCGTTCGGCGGTGTCGGCCAACTGGCCGCGCAGCAGGGCAGGATCGAGCATGGACAACTCCGGAGGAAGGCGACGGGTGCGATCCGGCAATTATCACGGCGCCGGGCCGGGCCGGGCAAACCGGCGACCGCTCGGCCGCATACCTCCGGCACCGATCAGCAACCGGCTCAGGTCCACCAGGCTCGTCCGATTCGCCAGCCGAGCGCCACCGCCGCCACCCCGAGCACGGTGTGGCTGGCCAGCATCAGGGCCGCCCACAGCCAGCGTTCGGCGCGCAGCAATTGCCACAGTTCGATGCCGAGCACCGAGAACGTGGTCAACGCGCCGAGAAACCCGACCACCAGCAGATTGCGCCAGAACGCGGCATCGACCCGCGTCTCGATCCACACCAGGATCAGGCCGGCAAGCAGGCAGCCGAGGACATTGGCGACCAGGGTCGCGACCGGCAGGCCGCCCCAGCCGGCCCGGACGAATCCGACATTCAGGGCATAGCGGGCCAGGGCACCGGCCGCGCCGCCGAGCGCGACCGCACCGGCATGACCGAGATGGAAGGCGCTCACGAACCCTCCGAATCGCGGTCACCGGCCGCCCGAATGGCGTCGGCGCGCAACATCCGCAGGCGATCGAGTTTTTCCTTCAGCTTGATCTCCAGACCGCGCTCGACCGGCCGGTAGTAGACGGTTTCACCCATGGCGTCGGGGAAACAGCACTGTTCGAGCGCGACACCACCCTCGAAATCGTGGTCGTAGCGATAGTTCCTGCCATGGCCCAGGCGCTTGAGCAGGCCGGTCGGGGCATTGCGCAGGGGCAGCGGCACCGGCAGCGTGCCGGACGCCCGGACATCGCTCATCGCCTGTTTGAAGGCGACGTAGGCAGCATTGGACTTGGCCGTGCAGGCCAGATAGACCGCCACCTGGGCCAGTGCCAGCTCGCCTTCCGGACTGCCCAGCCGATCGTAGGCATCCCAGGCTTCGGTGGCCATCGCCAAGGCGCGCGGATCGGCCAGCCCGATATCCTCGATCGCCATGCGCACGAGCCGGCGCGCGAGATAAAGCGGGTCCTCGCCGTCGACCAGCATGCGCGCGAGCCAGTAAAGCGCGGCTTGCGGATCGCTGCCGCGCAGGCTTTTGTGGAGCGCGGACATGAGGTTGTAATGGCCGTCGCGGTCCCTGTCATAGACCGGCATGCGGCGGTGGAGCAGCGCGGCGAGCGCCGACGGATCGAGCGCTTCGGTCACGCCGGCGGCGAGCAAGGCTTCGACTTGCCCCAAGAGGAAGCGGCCATCGCCATCGGCGCTGGTAACGAGCGCCGCACGCGCATCTCCGGTGAGCGGGAGTGCGGTGCCGGTCGCCGCTTCGGCGCGCGCAAGCAGCGTGGCGAGCGCGGCATCATCGAGGCGGTGGAGCACCAGCACCTGCGTGCGGCTCAAGAGCGCTGCGTTCAATGCAAAGCTGGGGTTTTCGGTGGTCGCGCCGACCAGCACGACGGTGCCGCGTTCGACATAGGGCAGGAAACCGTCCTGCTGCGCGCGGTTGAAGCGGTGGATTTCATCCACGAACAGCAAGGTGCGCTGGCCGGTCGCGGCCAGCCTGTCGGCATCGGCAAAGGCGGCCTTGAGGTCGGCAACGCCCGAGAAAACCGCGCTGAGCTGATGAAAGCGCAAACCCACCGCGTCGGCGAGCAGCCGCGCAATGCTGGTCTTTCCGGTACCCGGCGGACCCCACAGGATGATCGAGGCAAGGCTGTGGTTTGCCACCATCCGCCCAAGCGCACCGTCGGGGCCGGTGAGATGGTCCTGCCCGACGACATCGGCGAGCGATACCGGGCGGAGGCGTTCGGCGAGCGGGGCGGCAGCGGGCGGCAGCGGGGTGGCGGGGAAGAGGTCGGTCATTTTACTTCGTCATTGCGAGCGGAGCGAAGCAATCCAGGACAGTGTTGCGCCGCTCTGGATTGCTTCGCTGCGCTCGCAATGACGCATTTTCTTGGCTCACCGGATCGCCGCATCGCTCACCGGCCCCAGCCCCCGCCGGCGGTGAGCGATCAGGCGGAGGTAGTTGTCGGCAACGGTCTGGTTGATTGCGTCCCAGCTGAATTCGCGGCTGCGCGCCTCGCCCGCCATGCCGTGCGCGGCGCGCCGTGCGGGGTCGGTGCAATAGGCGGCGAGCGCGTCGGCATATTGACCGATCGCGCCGGGCGGAACGAGACGTCCAGAGCGGCCATCGCTGACCAGGCTTTGGCTGCCGGTTGCCTGGGCCGCGACGACGGGCAGGCCGCACGCCATGGCTTCCAGCGTCACATTACCAAAGGTTTCGGTGACCGACGGGTTGAACAGCATGTCCATCGACGCGACTGCGCGCGCAAGATCCACGCCGCCCTGAAAGCCGACGAAATGGGCGTTGGGCAAACGGCTTTCGAACCAGTCGCGCGCCGGGCCTTCGCCCACCACCAGCACGTCATGATCGACGCCGCGGCGGCGCAGCTGGTCGATAGTGTCGGCGAACACATCGAGCCCCTTTTCCATCACCAGCCGCCCGAGAAAACCAATGACCGGGGTGGCATCGGCGATGCCCAATTTCTGCCGCCAGGCCAGGTCGCGCCGATCGGGGCCGAAAATGGTGCGGTCGACACCACGCGACCAGATGTCGATGTCGTAATTCATCCGCTGTTCGCGCAGCAGTTGGGCCATGGATTCCGACGGCGTGACGAGGGCGTCGCAGCGGCGATAAAGTTTGCGCAGCCATGCCACCATCAACGGTTCGATGAAGGCGAGGTTGTAATAGCGGAAATAGGTTTCAAAGCGCGTGTGCACCGACGCCAGCACCGGCAAATTGCGCGCCGCCGCCCAGCGCCGCGCCTGGCGGCTGACGCGGTCGGGGCTGGAAATATGGATGATATTGGGCGCAAATGCAGCCAGATCGGCCTTCACCCGCCCCGACAGGCGCAGCGGCAGGCGATATTCGGGGCGGTTGGGGATTATCATCGACGGCACGCTGACCAGATCACCGGTGGGTTCAAATGCGGGCTTTGCGACCGTGGGCGAATAGACGCGCACCGCCGCGCCCTGGCGCAGCAGATATTCGACCAGCCGGTTGAGCGCCTTGTTCGCGCCGTCGACGGTCATGTTGTAATTGCCGCTGAACAGGGCAATGCGCAGGTCGCTGGTTTGCATTTCGTTGGATTAGCGGGGTTTGGATGGGGGCGCAAATAGGGGGAATTTCGTTCCGCCACCCGTTCGCGTCGAGCGAAGTCGAGATACCCGGCGGCTTGTGGCATTACCGATGGGCCTCTCGACTTCGCTCGAGGCAAACGGGAATTTGGGTTGGGCCTCAGCCCTTCGCCAGCGCCTTGATCGCCTTGTCGACCTGCGCCTTGTCGGC
>DIHI01000056.1:5671-5834 GCA_002420085.1 Lysobacterales bacterium UBA5700
CCGGCGGGTGGAGCCGCAGGCGATCGACGCGGCGCGCGTCGCCGCCCATGATTTCCAGCCGCCAGCCCGCCGGGTGGATGATTATTTCCCCAACCGCTGGCACATGTCCCGCAAGCACGGCGGCCAAACCGCCGATGGTGTCGACATCATCATCGGTTTCGGC
>DIHI01000112.1:0-347 GCA_002420085.1 Lysobacterales bacterium UBA5700
CTCTCGGAGGTTGCCGATTTGTCGCAGCGCCCCGGAAGCGATCATACACACCTCGCGGCCGTTTGCAAGCCCTCCTGGCAAACTTGCATCGTCAGAGAATGATGAACAGCGGCCGGCGGGCGATCGGCTGACCGGCCAGGTCGCGACTATCAGCGATGGCCTCCTGGGTGAGCCGGTAAATGCGGACGCTGTGCGGGTCGCTGACGATTCGGGCAAGGTCGGCGTGCAGCCGCTGATAGCGCGCGGCGCTGAATCGGTGCAGTTCAAAGACCGACTCCTGCACGGACTGGCCATGTTTCTTCAACAGCCGAAATACACGGGCACGCTCACGATCGTCGCTGATGTCA
>DIHI01000112.1:417-1615 GCA_002420085.1 Lysobacterales bacterium UBA5700
CCGATCGTCGCTGATGTCGTAGCAGACAAGGTAGCTGTTCATCGCATCCGATAGAACCAGGGCGGCTGTTGCTCCAACAGGGCACCACGCAGGGCCTTCAACTGCTGGCGCATGAGTTGAAACCAAGTGCCGTGGCTATTTTCGGCCGTGGTCTGGCGGCGTGCGAAGGCTTCGGCAAGCCGGGCCAGATACAGTCGCTTGCCTCGTGGGCTGATTCGGCAACCGTGTGCGTCGGTGGTGATGAAGTCATCGGGGGTCACTTGACGGCGATTGATCAATGTCCAGGTACTGCGCTCGACCAGGTGACGAAACGGCTCCATCAGATCGGAGGCAAGCGTGGCGTGGCGCCCGTGCGGTTGGTGATAGAAGCCCAGCCTCGGATGCAGACCTTCTGCCTGAATGAGGCCGGCGGTGCGGGTGTAGAGCACGGTATAGCCCAGTGACAGAAGGGCGTTGACCGGGTCGCGCGGTGGCCGTCGGTTACGTTCATGGAACGCGAACGGTGGATTCAGGCAAGTGGCCAGTGCCTTCAGGTAGCGATGACTGGCCTGACCCTCATAGCCATTGAGTTGATTTCGACTGGTGACAGGGCCGAGTTGCTGCATGAGAGCACTCAGCTCGGCCTGCCATTGCGGCAGGTCGGCGCTGTCACGCAATCGCTGACGGAGGGTCTCACGCTGGTTATGGATCCGTGCCGCCACCAGGGAGCGGGCCAGGTCGAGGGTGAATGCGCTGTCGGCGAAGCGTTGGCGCTGAAGCAGTACGAAGTCGAGGTCGTCGAGGTGCCGGCGAGGGTTGCCGAGACAGCCCCGGTAGCCGTCGGACCCGCCGAAGAAATGCAGTGGGACATCATTGTCCAGGGCGGCATGGATGGCGCCGCTGGTGATTCGACTGTGCCCGAAGACCAGTACCGCTTCCAACTGGCTCCAGGCAAAATCATGACCGCCGGATGCCTGGGTGAGTACGCACAGCCGACCTTGGCGTTGGGCGATCAGGGCATCGTCGAGCAGGCAGAGCCATTGGCCTTCATCGGGTTGTGCGTCGGGGGATGGCGGGGCCGTGGTGTCGGTGAGCCAGTCGCCGTCCTCGGCGTCGGCCTGGCCGACGGGTGGCACGGCCGGGTCGCTGGCCGGTGGCACGGGCGGAACAATCTCCGGGCGGGTGGCCAGCGGCTGCGGTTCGGAGGTGTTGGCTGATG
>DIHI01000112.1:1624-11909 GCA_002420085.1 Lysobacterales bacterium UBA5700
GATGGCACGTGGGCCATCGGCGCGGGGGCGGCGGCGATTTCGGTCGGTGGCGGCTCGGGCACGCCCAGATAGCGGCGCTCGATGTGCGGGTACAGGCTCGGTTCGCGGGCGATCAGTGCGGCCAGCCAGGATCGTTCGGGAATGTGCAGGGGTGGTCGGACACCCGCTGTCGGTTTCTGTCGATCGACAGCGAGGTCGCCCAGGAACCGGAAGCCGAGAAACTCCAGTCCGTCATGGCCGAGGCGGCCGATGCGGGTCTTTTCCGGTTTCAGTGACAGGCCGAGGTCGGCGAGCGTCTGTTCGGCGAGATGGTGGGCGCGCTCGGCGTCCTCGCGTTGCTTGCACAGCACGACGAAATCGTCGGCGTAGCGCAGCAGGCGAAGACCGGCAGCGGCGTATTCGGCGTCGATGTCCTCCAGCATCAGGTTGGCCATCAACGGGCTGAGCGGTGCGCCCTGTGGCAGTCCGCAGTCGCGCTCGATACGCCGTTGCATGAATTCGACCGGGGCGGCCATCCAGCGCAGCACGGTGGCCTGGACCGGGTCGTCACCCAGCAGTGCCGCCAGGCGGGTGTGCAGGCGCCGGTGATCGACGCTGTCGAAGAAGGCGGCGATGTCGGCCTCGAAATACCAGCGATAGCCCTCGCGATGACTCTGCTGGATGCGTTGTTTGACATCGATGCGCGAACGGCCGCGCCGGTAGCCGAAGCTGCTGTCGTTCATCAGCGACTCGAAATCGCTGGCCAGCACCTGATGGACGGCGCGCTGGATGACCCGGTCGAACCAGGGCGGTACGGCCAGGGGCCGGGCCTTGCCGCTGTCGGCGAATACGATCTGACCGTGCAGATCGGGGACCGGGTAGTCGCCTTCGATCAGTCGAGTGCGACTGTCGTCGAGCCGACGCTGCCAGGCCGGCGGCAGCGGGGCGCCCTGCTGCACGGCACTGGGTGAGCAGTCGCGCAGCGCCTCGGGGCAGTCGCCGGCCGCCAGGGCGTGGACCAGGGCCTGTCGCAGGTTATCCGGTTCGGCGGCACGCTGAAGCACGCCGATCAGGCGCTGCCGACCGACCATGGTGCCGCGCCCTTCGGCGCTTTCCAGGCGAAACCGACCCCAGCCAAAATTGCGCCGTTGACCGATGCCCAGCCGTTGCGCCAACAGCAGGGCCAACAACCAATCGGGATGGCCGTCGGCCAGGTCGAGGTCGAGCCAGCCGAGCAGGCCGCCCATCGGTTTGCCGGTGCCGTCGCCGCTGCGGTAGTCCCAGTCGATGAAGAAGGCGTCGGCGGCAGGCGCCAGCGGGGCGCTCGGCGGCGCGACCAGGTGATAACCGAGGTGTCGGGCGAGGTGGCCGAGGGAGTTCCACACACGGCCGAGGAAGTTGGCGCGCAGTTCGGTCGCGTCGTTGATGAAGCGGGCCTCGCCCTTGCGGTTGTCGCGATCGGCCTGGGCACGCAGGATGCGCAGCGGACTTTGCAGGCGGACACGGACATGCGATTCATTGCGCCAGAACGCCTGTTCGAGCTGCCATTGCCGGATGCCG
Organism: Lysobacterales bacterium UBA5700; assembly: GCA_002420085.1. Taxonomy (GTDB): domain Bacteria; phylum Pseudomonadota; class Gammaproteobacteria; order Xanthomonadales; family Xanthomonadaceae; genus UBA11164. The sequence goes on from DIHI01000112.1 coordinate 3,164, forward strand.
TAGGTCGGCAGCGATTGGCCATCCGCCAGGGCGGAGCCCGTGCCAGGATCGGTGAAGCCTTCGATGCGGAACTGTCGCCCGAACGGAACGCGCGGGTCAGCGGGGCTGAGTTGGTGGCTCTGGCCGAGTCCATGCAGCAGGGCCGACAGTTTTTCGACGGCCGGATGGGCGGCGATCAACTCGAACCGATAGCCGTCGCCGGCACGGTAGTGGGCACGGCCGGATTCGGGCGCGATCAGGGTGATCAGCGGCTCGTCTTCGAGGTCGCCCAGGCTGGCCGTCTTGAGCAGGGCACGCAAGGCCGGTTCATGGAACAGGCTGGGCTGGCTGTAGCCGGTGAAACGCGCCTGCACGACGACGCCATGCAGGGGCAGCAGGTGTGTGGCCAGGCCGACGATGTCGACTGTCGGCAATTGCGGACCCGCCACGGTGGGATGCACGCGCGCTGACTCGGTCAGCCGCGTGGATTGGATGGGCGGCGATCGCCAGGGCGGCCTGCGGCAGAACCACTTTTAGCGGAGCCGCCCTGCCCTGGCTTGCCACTGCCACCCGGAGGCTCGGCGGAGAACGGTTTCATCGTGCCCTTGGTCGGAACCGGTTGCAGCGCCTGGTATCCAGGGCCTTGCTTGCTGTCGTTGGCGACGTTCCAATTGAACAGCTTGGCCTCGGCCAACTCATCGCTCCCGCTGCGTCGGGCGAATGCCTGCAATTGCTCCGAAGTGCGTGGGTAGCACACCGGCACGTTGGCTTCGAGCGCGCCGGGCTTGCCATCCTTCCACGCACCGATCTGGCACAGGATGGCGTGGCTGGCCCGATCGACCAGAGCCGTGGAGTTGGCGACCGCTTCGGCGCATTTGCCCTGCTTGAACTCACGATCACAGTGCCAGGTCTGGTGTGCGCGGGCTGCGTCCAGGGCATCCTCGCCATAACGCTTGACTCGATCGACCTCGCTCACCTCGACCACGTCGATGCGCACGGTGCCCAGGCCGAGCGGCTTGCCCATGCCGATGCGATGGCGGAAGTCTTCGGCCGGACGCAGGCTGGTCAGCAGCAGGTGCAGTTCGGCACTGCTGAGGTTGTCGTAGTGGATGTCGAACTCGAAGACATTGCCCGGCTTGAGCGGGGCAATTTTGACTTTTTGCCTGTTCAAATCAGCCGGGTTGTGCCGCGACTGGTAAGCCTTGTGGTCGATCTGCGCCATGGGATGGTGCAGATAGAACTTGCGGCCGTTGGGTTTGTGCTTATTCAGATCCAGTTGCGCCTTCCTGACCCCGCGCTGTCCACCGCTGTCCTGTCCACCGCTGTCATGGAAATAAAACGCTGGCGAGGGCGGCTTGGGTGAGGACAATATCTGTAGCGTGATCTCGTCTTCAGCGCCGGCATCGATGACCCGATGGGCATCCCGAAAGCGCAGGCGTCCGGCCAGGGCCGGCAAAGGGTCAGTGGTGTCGGGCGTGGCCTTCTTGGCCTCGCGGACCACGCCGAACAGCAGTTCGGCCGGGGTCAGCATGGTGTGACCCTTGCCATACGGCAGGCTGCGTTCGGCAATGCCGGAAAACGCGCCTTCCAGGGTGCCCGGCACAGCGCGTCGCCAGATCGAGGAAAACGACACCGCCGCCACCTGGTCGCCGGTGTCATCAACGGTGAAGTGGACCAGATCGCCGTCGCGCAACCACTTGCCCGACTCCGCACGCTCGGCGAGCGACGCTCCGCCGATGGGCACAAATGGAAACTCGTGATCGCTCAACTCGTAACGCTCCTTGCAGATCGCATTGAAGATGTCGATCACGTCGTCGTTGAGCGGGATGGCCCGCCGAGTGTTGATTGCCGGAACAAAACGTTCGTGATTCTTGTCGCGTGGAATGGACGTGTCGGCAGTACTGAGGTCGAGCATTCTCAGCCAACCGGAAAACGCATCCGGACCGGCATCTCCCTCGCCGACTCGATGCAAGCGCACGTTCGCGACCGCCGAACACGGCTTGCTGCCGATCAGGAATCGCGCTTGGTCCGCGTCCTTGACATGGGCGCCATCGCGGCTTGACAACTCGACGTGCAAGCCATCCGCCGATCGACGCAAGGTGCAAGGCACGCTGGGCTGCGACGAGCCCACCAGTTGATAGGTGTCGTCATGCCGATGCCCTGCTCGGACTTGTGCCAGCGTACTCGGCTGCTTCACTCGCGTGCGGCGGCCTTGCCGGTCGTAGCCGTCGAAATAGAACGCCAGATACGGAGCGAGATCGTCAATGCTCTGTTCCGAAAGTTGAAAGGCGGTTGCCCACTTGCGCGGCAGGTCGAATATCAAGCTGCCATCACTTCGTTCGGTGCCGTTGAGGGTTGGCAACGTCAAGGGTTGCAGGCCGATCCAGCCCGTGTGCTCATCGACCCGGATACGTCCGATCGCAGAGGGCGCATCGCCGGAGATCGGCGCACGCACCGACAATGTGCGTGGCTCCAGCACCCGCATGGCCGACTGGCTGAGGGTTTCGGCGATGCTGCCGATCACGCCGCGCAGGCTGTTGCCGGGGATGATCGGTTGGCCGTCCGGGCCGGTGGCCGGTTCGACCGGGGTGGGTTCATCCTCGCCGCGCTTGGCGCCGATGAAGGTGGGGGTTTCGGTGGTGAGTCGGCAGCAGATGCGACCGCTGCGATGGCCCTGTATCCAGAGGTCGTGGCGGGCGCCGGCGCCGGGGACTCCATCGTCAAGCGTTCCAGCGGCGATGTGTTCGATCGCAGCCGATTGCACGCTGACCGGACGTCCGTTGCATATGCCGGTGACCGGCACGAACTGATACGGAAGGTAGAAGCGATCGATATTCAGGCCAGTGCCGTTCATTGGTTCACTCCATGTTCGGTCTCGGTCTCTTCGCCGAGGCTGTCTTTGGCGACAGTGATCAGGTGATCGTGGAAGGCTTTGTGCCATTGCTCTGGTTTCTGCTCGACTTTATGCGCGACACACAGCTCTTCCAGCTTGTGAAGCACCTCGGTCCAGTCCGTCTTGCCAGCGAAGCCGGCATGGAAGGCGCCCAGGCCCTTGCCCTTACCCCAGCCGATGGCGAGATCGCCTTCGACGGCGTCGCGCAGGATCAGCAGGCCGAGGCCCAGCCACCAGGGTTCGGGTTGGCCACGGCGCAACGACAGGCTGAACCGCAACGTGGTCGGCTGGGCGAGATGCGCGGTATACAACTTGCTGTCGGCGACGCCGCCGGTGAAGCGATCCACCGCGTTGAAGGTCTGTTCGCGGCCATCGTGTCGCCCGCCCTCGACCACACGTGCTTCGCCAATGCGCAGCGGGCTTTGTCGTTCGGTGTCGCCAAAGATTTCCTGGACGAGTGTCTCGGCCCGACGGGTGGCTTCGCGAGGGGTGAACCCGTGTTTTTGGTGCAGGACCGTGGCGATGATCCGCCGGGCGCGATGGCGGATCAGGCCGCGCAGGCTGCGGCCGGGGATGCGCGGCCGGCCCTGGCTGTCGCGGCTGAATTCGATGTCGGGGGCGTGCTCGGCGTTGGCATCGGCGCGACCGATCAGGCCGGGGTCGTTGATCGCGAACGCGCCGTCGAAATGAAGATCGATCTGGATGCTCGGCGCGGCTTCACGTTGGCCATGCGTCGGCAGGCTGTCGGTACGGCATTTGCATGGCGCCGGTGTGTCAACGCCGTCTTGCAGCCAAGCGAGCAGATCGGCACGGTTGCGGGCCTGCACTTTGATGCTGCTTGCGGGCACCAGGAACTGGCCGAAGCCGTGGCTGGCACCGGCGCCCAACGAGTGCCCCGCCTTACCATCGAACCCGTTGAGCACCGCGAGGATGGTACCGAGATCGCTGTCGTCGCAGGGCCCGAGTTCGAGCACGAGTGTGAACTCGCTACCGGCAGGCACGTATTCCTCGGCAAACAGCAGATGCTCGACGGCGGCGGCGGCGCCGGTGATCGCATCGATCGATACGTTGTGGGCGATGCAGGTGCCGGCGCCGGTTCTTTCACGCTGGCCGGCGGCGGCGAGCGTAACGAAATCGGCGAGGTGCTGGGTCTCGGCCGGCCCCATCGACATCGGCGCGTCGCAGACGATCACCCGCCCCATGCTCAGCTTGTCCTCGCCGGCCTCCGGCCCGAACAAGGCTTCGAGGCGGTCGGCATCGATCTGCGCCGTGGCCTGACGCAACAGGCCACGCAGGCTGCTGCCGGGCAGGATCGGCCGGCCCGCGTGGTCGCGGCAGACGGTGCTGTAAAAGCTGTCATCCTTGGTGGCGGCACGTGCGGCCTTGCCAAGGGTCTGGCCCTGTTTTCGGTTCGCGAAGGACTCCACGCCACCGTCACCGATGTGCAGCGGGGCGAGACAGTGCAAGGTGGCGGTGATGCGGGCACGTTGATTGTGCTTGCTGGGATCGATCAGGGCAGTCACGGCTGGGCCTCCGTGGCGGTGACGGGCGTGCCAGTGTTGGGCTGGGCGGGGTCGGGCGTGGTGGTGTCGAGGTCGTGCAGGTCGATCAGCCTGCGTGCGGCGGTGCGTTCGCCGGCAATCACGCGCAGGCGGACCTCGCCATGCCCGTTTTGCGGGCGATAGGGGTTGAGTTGCCAGGATGGCATGCCTTCGACCGCAACCGCTTCGCCGACCGGCAGGCCGGTCTGACACCAGCGGCGGAGTGTCTCGACCAGGCCCTCGGTTTTCTCGATCCGGAACACGAACACGCTGCCGGCCTCGGTGAGCACGATCGGCTGGTATGGCAGGCCGGCCGGCTTGCGAAACCGCTGGTACAGGTAGTTGCCGCCAGCCAGTCGCTGGCTGGCGAAGTAGTCGATGAGACGGACCACGCCCTCGCCGAACAGGCCATCGAAGGCGGCCTGGTAGGCGGTCTTCAATTGCTCGGCGGCGCCGGTGGCCGGCAGTTGGCCGGTGTCGAGCGGGATGGCGGCGTCGCTGCGCAGGGTCAGCACGAGGTGCTGGCCGGTTTTCAGGTCGGACCGATCGGGCAGCGCGGTGGCAGCAACCGGCCGCACGCGGCTGACTTCGGCCTTGGTCTTGCCCAGCCCGTGCAGGGCGCGTGGCAACACTTCGGCGAGCGCAGCACGCAAGGCCGCCTTTGGTTCACCCGCAGCGTCGAGGTGCAGGTCGGTGTGGTACTCGAAGCCATGCGGATCGATGCACTCGGTGGCGAACAGTTTGCCGTCCTCGGCGCTGTTGCGGCTGTGCTCGATCTTGGTGCGGACGCGAAGGGTGCGACCCGGCGTTGCGCAGGCCCCGCTCACGCTGGCCTGGCGGGCGAGATAGGTCTCGACCTTGCCGGACTGTGCGGATTTCCAATCGACCGAGAAAGCCGGCGCCTCACCATTGATCGGGGCATCGGCGCCGCCATCAGCGAGGTCGTAAAGCACGTTCTTGGCGATCACCCACGAGCGCGGTATCGGCCCGATCGGCATCGCGCTCGGCTGTGCCGCCGGGACCGGATGGGCGTGCGAGAACCGGATGTTCTCGGCCTGGGCGAGGATGTGCTGGCAGTGCGCGTCATCCTGCCTGTGCGCCCGGGCATAGGCGAACAGGGCGCCGAGCAGGGCGGCGCCGGGGATGTACGGAAGCGACACGAAACGGTTGTCGCTGCGGCCGATCGGGTCGGCGAAACAGAACGGCCGATCGAGCGTGAGGCGCAGGCCGATGCGCTGGCCGTCAGGCAGGCTGATGTGGTCGCTGGTCTCGGGTTTATGGCTGACCTTTATTTCCACCTCGCTGATGCGGCCGAAACCGATCGCTTTCTCGCTGCCCACGGCCGGCACCAGTGACAGCGCCCGATGCAGCCAGTGGCGGATGCGTTCGGGTGTGATGCCTGGGCTGGCGGCATCGAGCTTCAGGCGACCGCTGAAGCGCATCGTTTCGCCGGGGGCGAGCGGGCTCTGCATCAGCAGCAGGGCGCCGGGATCGACCCGGCCCGATTGTTCGTCGATGCGGATGCGGTTGAGGGTGCGCGCGCTCCCCTTGCCAGCGCCGATGAAGACATCCGGGAAACGCAATGCGGCGCGCTCGGGTTCATCGCCATTGCGCGATTTGCTGCCGAGCAGTCGGCACAGTGCGTCCACCTCATCGCGCAACGGGCCATGCGCGTCGCCGAGCAGATCCAGGCAACCGGCCAGGGCTTGCCGCAGGTGGCCGCGCAGGTGGCTGCCGGGCACGACCACGACGCCCTCGCGGGTCAGGCCGTGTGCGTCGAGCCCCAGCGCCATGGCGTCCTGGCTGCGGGTCAGCAACGGCCCGGTGACGGTGAAGGCGATCTCGAAGACCTGGCTCATGCGGCGACCTCCGCGTCGGTACGGCGAGGTGCCGCGTGATCATCCGACGTATCCAGGGCAAGATCGACCGCGAGGTAGTCCCATAATTCACGCAAATGCAGCCAGACCCAGTTGTCCAGACTGTCGAAGCCGACCGCGCCCGACATCACCTGACCTCCCGCTGGATGCGGGCCGAGCGCGGCATGCAGCACTGCGGCGATCGGGTCGGCTTGCGCGCCAAGCAACTTTTTCATCCGCGCCTTGCGTTTGCCGATGGCATCGCCATTGCCGGCAGCCAGGCAATGCGCCAGGTCGTACACCTGGCGGCGGGGCAGTTCTGCCAGTTTTTTGCGAAGCTCACCAAGTGCTTCGCTCGACACGGCCCGGCGCGGTTTCCAGGCATTACTGGCGGTCGCGCCGAAGCGGTGGCGGTAGTAGTCGTCGAGCGCCTCGGCGGGATAGTCGATCGACTCCAGGGCGGCGACTTCGTAGACGTTGGCCACGCTCGCGCCCAAAGCATCCTTCGCCCGGTCGGCCAGTTCGTTGGCCAGGGCGCGGATGCGGGCGATCGGCGTCTTGGTATGGCAGAACACCAGGCCGGCGGCGTGGGTCATGTAGCCGTCGGCGGTGAGTGCGGGTTTATTGCCGTGTTGCAGGCTCGCGCGATGCGTTTCCGGAATCTTCGGTTGCCAGCCGGCAGTCAACTCGAAGAACTGGGCGAGCAAGGCCGCGCCGCACCAGGCCGGCACCACCACCATGATCTCGTCACCACCCCACAGCAGCACCTCGAAGCGCAACCCCCGCTTGCCACGTCGCATGCCGGGTGTGGCATCGGCCCAACGCAGCAAGCCGGTCAACAACTTCTTGCGTTTGTCGCGCAAATCCTGGTCGAAACCGTGCAACTCAGTCTCGTCGGCAAGCGCGCGCACGATTCGGGAAAACCGGTTGCCGTCGGCATAGAACACCGCCAGTTTGTCGGACAGCGTGCCGAGATCTGGCGCGTGGGCTATCTGGTGAAAATCGTGGGCGAATTTGACTGTATCCAGCAGACGCTTCACCTCGGCATCGGCATCACTGGTTTCCTCCTGGTAGAAGCGCGCAAGTGGTGTGCTTGTTTCGTCCGCCTTCTTGGCGGAGCGGCCGTAGAGATAGCGCTGGTAGACCGACTCGGACAGCACGACCGTCTCCGGGTCGCGCTCGACTTCATTGGCCGGGTTGGCCGGCCGCAGGCGGTTCCAGGCGCACGCAGGCTTGTCCACGTACTGGTCAACAGCGGGGTCGAACGCCAGACTCGGCTGGCGCTGCTGCTGGCAGCGAATATCGGTCAGCAGGCGCTCGCTGGCGATGCTGAACGACTCGCTCTCAGGCCATGGCGTGACTGCCACGGCAAAGGTGAACAGCCGGAACTGCGCATGGTTGTTGAGGAAATCGATCACTGCTTGCCGGACCGCCGATGCGTGGTCCGGTGTCGGCGATTCAAATCGAAACAGGCCGATCGAAGCGCCCTGGCTGATCGGCTTCCAGGACTGCACCGTGCCGATTTTCGCCTTGAGGGTAGCATCGTCAGGTTTGGCGATCTGCCGGATCGCTTCCCGCAGCAGCAGGCCGCTGCCTCGAACAACACTGAGTTGGTCGGTATCCAGCACACCGCCGTAGATATTGATCGCCTCAGCCCGCAAAAGATACCGATCCATTCTTGCTCCTTGAGTGGCAGCCGTGTTCGTGATCAGTATCTCTCTACAGTGCGCGGCAAATCAAACGGACTCCCGCGTCGGCGATCGGCAGGGCCGCTCGCGGGCAGGCGCGACGGTTGCGGGTGGCGGTGGGCTCGATGCGCGTCGGGCGCGGGATGTGTGCCACGGCCGCGCGTGGCGCACGGCCCGCTGGCCAATCCGGCCAGCGGACGACCAGGGCTGGACTGACGGTCGACCGAACGGCGCAGTCAGGCTCAGGCGAAGGCGCGGTCGGTGGTGAAACTCTCGCCGCAGCCGCACTCGGCGACCGCATGCGGGTTGCGGAAGGCGAACTGCCAGTTGAGTCCCTGACGCCGGTAATCGACTTCGGTGCCGTCGATCAGGGCCAGGCTGGCGGCATCGACCAGGATGGTCACGCCGTCCTGCTCGAACAGGCTGTCGTCGGCCTGCCGGCTGTTGGCGATGTCGGTTACATAGCCCCAGCCGGAGCAGCCGGTGCGCTTGACGCCCAGACGCAGGCCGAGGGCTTCGGGGTAGCGGCTGAGATGACGGCGGACGTGTTCGACGGCGGCAGGGGTGAGACGGATGGCCATGACCATGGAGCGCAGTGCGACGGGAAGCCCGAGTCTAACAGGTTGCCGGGCAACGATCGGTCAACCGAACGGGACAGCCCTGGTCACAGGGGACAGCACGGCATTGGGCCAGAACCAGGCGACGATCGCTTGCGGCAGGCATTCGGCGGGCGAAACGATCGGTGGCTTGGGCGGGGTGGGTTGCGGCTGCTGTTCCCTTCTCCTGTGG
>DIHI01000146.1:0-698 GCA_002420085.1 Lysobacterales bacterium UBA5700
GCCCTGGCCGATGGCCGCAGCCTGACCCTGCGCCTGCCGGCCGGCGGCGCCCACGAGCGGCTGTTCTTCGATGTGCCGCCGACCGCCAGCCAGGTCAGCTTCAGTCTGGACGGTGCCGGAGACTACGACCTGTTCGTCGCCCGTGCCGGCGAGGGGCCGGGCAGTGATGCCAGCATCGCCGCCGCCCCGCCGCGTGATCAGGCACAGCGCCAGGTCATCGGTGCTGCCGCCAGCAAGACGATCACCCTGGCCGGTGGCGATCTGCTGCCGGGCCGCTGGTACGTCACCCCGGTGGCCCGCAACGGTGGCCAGCCGGTCCAGGTCCGTGCCCGGATCGATGCCCAGAGCGCGCCGGTCCGTCGGTTCAGCCATTACTTCAACCCGGATCGGTCCGGCCACGGTCTGCTGCTCGACGAGGCCGGTGGGGGTTCGACCTGGATTGCGGTCTGGTACACCTATCTGGCCGATGGCCGCCCGACCTGGTATCTGCTGGCCGCTCCGGCGCCGGCTGCAACGGCGGGCCAATGGACCAGCCCGATGCTGCGGGTGGCCTGGGACGGCACGGTTGGCCACGTCACCGAGGTCGGTGAGGCCACGTTGACCTTCACCGGGGCCACGGGCGATGGCCTTTCGAGCCTGACCTTCAGCTACCGTCTGGACGGGGTGACCGGCTCGGAGCGGATGCTGGAGCTGACCGC
>DIHI01000146.1:829-4951 GCA_002420085.1 Lysobacterales bacterium UBA5700
TGGTTCCCGCCGAGCAAGCCGGGTGCTGGCCAGCCGGGGTTCGGCTACAGCGTGCAGGTCGAGCCGGAGTTCGAGTTCTACGCGGCGTATCTGTATGACGGCCAGGGCAATCCGCGCTGGCTGCTGGCCAATCGGGGAGGGTTCGATGGTGCGGCCGAGGTGATCGACATCGAGCAGTTCAGCAATGGTCCGTGTCCGGCCTGCGTCGATTCGGGTCAGCAACCGACGCCCCGGACGCGGGTCGGCAGCCTGCGCCGGGTGTTTTCCGGGACCAGCCTGACCGAGATCGAGGTCGCCGCGACCCTGTCCCAGCCACTGGTCGGCCAGTGGCTGGAGTCGCTGCCGGTGGCGCGCCTGTCAGACCCCAAGACCTGCCCGTGAGTGGCTGACGGCAGTACGATACGTGGTCCGGGGACCGCCGCGTCCCCGGACATCGTGATCGCCAGGAAACCAGTTCGGAATGGACAGCAAGCTGCCTCGGGTCGGAACCACCATCTTCACCGTGATGTCGCGGCTCGCTGTCGAGCACAGTGCGGTCAATCTCGGCCAGGGGTTTCCCGATTTCGAGCCGCCGGATCTGTTGTGTCAGCGGCTGTCGGAGGCCATCCGCGAGGGCCGCAACCAGTACGCGCCGATGCATGGTGTGGCGGCCTTGCGCGAGGCGATCGCCGAAAAGACCCGTGACGACTACGGCCGGGTGGTCGATGCCGAGCGCGAGGTCACCGTGGTCAGCGGTGCCAGTGAGGCGATCTTCGATGCCGTCCAGGCCGTGGTGCGGCCCGGCGATGAGGTCATCGTGCTCGATCCCTGCTACGACTGCTACGAGCCGGCGATCGATCTGGCTGGCGGCCGTGCGATCCATGTCCCGCTCGATCCGATCGATTTCTCGGTCGATTGGGATCGGGTCGAAGCGGCGTTCACCGAGCACACCCGCCTGCTCATGCTCAACAGCCCGCACAACCCGTCCGGGGCGGTGTTCGATGCTGACGACATCGCTGCGCTCGGTCATCTGGTCGAGCGTTTCCAGCCGTGGCTGATCTCGGACGAGGTCTACGAACACATCGTCTTCGATGGCCGCCGGCACGAGAGCCTGTCGCGCTATCCGAATCTGGCCGAACGAACCTTCGTGGTGTCGAGTTTCGGCAAGACCTTCCATTGCACCGGTTGGAAGGTCGGCTACTGCCTGGCGCCCCCGGCCCTGACCGAGGAGTTTCGCAAGGTGCATCAGTACAACACCTTCTGCACCTTCGGTCCGGCGCAGTGGGCGCTGGCGGCGATGCTGCGCGAACAACCAGCGCATCACCGTGAACTGGCGGGTTTCTACCAGGACCGCCGCGATCATTTCCGCGCCCTGCTGGCCGACACGCCCTTGCGCCTGCTGCCGGTGCCGGGCGGCTATTTCCAGTTGGTCGATTACTCCGAGGTCAGCGACCTCGACGATGCCGCATTCGTGCGCTGGCTGACCATCGAGCACGGGGTTGCGGCGATCCCGCTGTCACCGTTCTACCAGCAGCCGCCGGTCGATCAGCGTCTGGCTCGGCTGTGCTTTGCCAAGAATCCCGAGACCCTGGCCACCGCCGCCGAGCGTCTGGCGCGATTGCCGCGTCGCGGCGAATCGGTGACGGCGTGAAGCCGCTGCGGATTTCCCTGATCCAGGGCGATACCCGCTGGCACGATCCGGCGGGCAACCGCGACCAGTACGGGCGTCGGCTGCGTGATCTGGCCGGTGCCACGGATCTGGTCGTGCTGCCGGAAACCTTCACCAGCGGCTTCAGCAACGATGCCCTGGAGCGGGCCGAGGGCATGGCGGGTCCGACCGTAGTCTGGCTGCGCGAATCGGCGGCCGAGATCGGTGCGGTGATCGCCGGCAGTGTCCAGATTCGGACCGAGCAGGGCGTGTACAACCGCCTGCTGTGGGCGCGGCCGGATGGCAGCATCGGCCAGTACGACAAGCGGCATCTGTTCCGCATGGCCGGCGAGCACGAGCGCTATGCCGCCGGCAGCGAGCGGATGGTGTTCGAGTTGGCCGGCTGGCGGATCTGCCCCCTGGTCTGTTACGACCTGCGCTTCCCGGTGTTCAGCCGCAACCGCTTCGATCCGCAGCACCAGCGGTTCGACTACGACCTGCTGCTGTTCGTGGCCAACTGGCCAGCGGCGCGGCGCGAGCACTGGCGGACCCTGCTGCGGGCACGGGCGATCGAAAACCTGGCCTGGGTGGCGGCGGTCAATCGGGTCGGCCGCGATGGTAATGACATCGACTATGCCGGCGACAGTGCGGTGATCGATCCGCTCGGGCGCACGCTTGCCGAGTTGGCGTTCGAGCCGGCAACGGTCACCCTCACCCTGTCCGGCGAGTTGCTGCAGGAGCACCGGCGCCGGTTTCCGGCCCAACTCGATGCCGACCGCTTCGAGTTGATCTGATCGACCTCGGGCGAGCCGGTTCAGTGGCGGTCGCCGCCGCCGCGATTGCCGCCGGGGCGTGGACCGCCCGGACGTTTGCCCCCCGGACGCGGACCACTCGGCCGTGGGCCGCCCGGCCGTGGACCGCCCGGATGCGAACCACTCGGTCGTCCGCCTTCCGGGCGTGCGCCACCGGGTTTTCCACTGCCGCGATTGCCGCCGGGGCGGCCAGACTCTGACCGGCCGCCGCCCGGCGTGCCGTCCGATCGGGCGAAGCCCGGCTTGCCGCCGTAGGGTTTGGCGAACGGCTTGCCGCCGGGCTTGCCACCGGGATGCGCGGCGCCGTGCTTGCCGCCGGCTGGGCGTGGTCGTCCGGAGGTGCCTGGGTTGCGATGGCCGCTGGGACCGGTATCGACGCCTTCCGGCACGTACCAACTGCGGAAGGCAGTCGGATTGTCGCTGGTCGGCACGATACCGCGCGCGCCCCGCTGTGGCTTGGGCGTGTAGGCGCCGCCACGGCTTGGAGCGGCATCGGTGCCCATCGGTCCGGAAAACGGTGCGCGCGGCCCGGCTCGACCGGTACCCGGCTTGCGCGGGCCGGCCTTGCCGGCCGGCGAGCGTGGCCGTCGGGCGGGGGCCTGCTCCTCGCGCGGACGGTCGTAGGCACGCAGCTCGCGGGCCTCGTCGGCGAGGTCGCCATTGACGTAGCCGCGTTGCCGGTCCTCGCGGTTGACCCGGACCTCGGTCGGCCGGCTGCGGCGCTGGCCGATCACCGGTTGCAGGGTCAGGCCGCTGGGCTGTTCCTCAAGGCCCAGTGAGCGCTTGAGCCGGGCCACGGTCTCGGGCGGCAGTTCCTCGCTGCGGCCGCGCAACAGGTTGCGCGGCAGGGTGACATCGCCGTAACGCACCCGCTTCAGGCGACTGACCTGGAAACCGAGTGCTTCCCACATCCGCCGGACCTCGCGATTGCGACCTTCACTGAGGACGACCTGGAACCATTGATGGCTGTCGCTGGTGCCGATCCGCTCGATCCGGTCGAACCGGGCCGGGCCATCATCGAGTTCGATGCCTCGGCGCAGGCGCTCGACGATCTCATCGGCGACTTCACCGTGGATTCGGCAGACGTATTCGCGCTCGACCTGCCGGGATGGGTGCATCAGGGTATTGGCCAGTTCGCCGTCGGTGGTCAGCAGCAGCAGGCCGGTGGTGTTGATGTCGAGCCGGCCGACCGCGATCCAGCGGGCACCGCGCAGGCGCGGCAGGGTCTCGAAGATGGTCGGGCGGCCTTCGGGATCGTCGCGGGTGGTTACTTCGCCTTCCGGCTTGTTGTAGATCAGCACTCGGCTGGGTTCGGACAGGGCGGTGGCGACGAAGCTCTTGCCGTCCAGTTCGATCCGGTCGCCGCCGACGATGGTCTGGCCGAGGCTGGCGGGTTCGCCGTTGACCTTGACCAGGCCGGCTTCGATGCGCTCTTCGAGCGCACGGCGCGAGCCCAGGCCGGCCTGGGCAAGCACCTTGTGCAGGCGTTCGGTGGCGCGTGGGGTCGGACGCTCGGTTTCAGCGTTGCGACGGAGGGTGAGTTTGCTGCGGGTGGGTTCGCTCATGTTGGCTCGTGTTGAGTGGCTGCGGCGTCGGTCGCGACGGGGCGTGTGATGGGTTCGGGGGCGTGGTCCGGATTCGAGACGGATTCGGGGGTGTCGGTTTCCGAGGTTTCCGAGGTTT
>DIHI01000146.1:5055-6433 GCA_002420085.1 Lysobacterales bacterium UBA5700
GTTTCCGGGGTTTCCGGGGTTTCGGTGGCGGTGGCGAGATCGTCGTTCGGTTCAGGTGTTGCGATCAGTGCCGAAATGGCTGCCGGAACCGGCACATCCAGCGGGAGTTCGGGCTCGATTTCGGTCAGTTCGCGCAGTTCGGCCAGTGGCGGCAGTTCGTCGAGCCGCTTGAGTCCGAAGTAATCGAGGAAGGTCTTGGTGGTGCCCAGCAGTTCCGGTTTGCCGGGGACGTCACGGTGGCCGACCACCCGGATCCACTCGCGCTCTTCCAGGGTCTTGATGATCTGGCTGTTGACCGCGACGCCGCGAATGCGCTCGATTTCGCCACGGGTGATCGGCTGTCGGTAGGCGATCAGGGCCAGGGTCTCCAGCAGTGCCCGCGAATAGCGGCTCTGCCGTTCGGTCCACAACCGTGCGACCCAGGCGTGGATGTCGCGCTTGACCTGGAAGCGAAATCCGGACGCGACTTCGACCAGTTCGATGCCGCGGGTATGGCAATCCTCGGCGAGTTCGGCCAGGGCCTTGCGGATGCGGTCGTTGTCGATCGCCGTGCTGCCATCGAACAGGGCGGCGAGCTGGACCACGGTCAGCGGTTGATTCGAGGCCAGCAGGGCCGCCTCGATGATCGCCTTGATCGGCACGGCGGGTTCGGCTGGGCCGATCGGGTGTGGGCTCGGCGCTGCGACCGGCTCGGTCATCTCGGCCAGCCTTGGTGCCGGCTGGGCATCCGAGTCGGTCGGTTGCGTCGGCTGCGCGCCGGCGGTCCCGGCATCGGGCTCGGTGTCGTTGCGTGGCACGGCGCTGCGGGTTTCCAGCGGCGTCGGCTCGGAGGCAGGGTGTTCGGTCGATTCGCTTGCCATGGTTCAGTCGCGGCTGGGTCCGGCGGCCAGGGATTTGACGTAGATCGGCCCGAGTGGAATGTCCTGCACGATGTCGAGCAGGGATTCCTTGGCCAGTTCGAGCAGGGCCATGAAGCTCACCACCACGCCCAGCCGGCCCTGGGCGGGGTCGAGCAGGTGGGTGAAGTCATGGAACTGGCCGTCTTCGAGGCAGCGCAGCACCTCGCTCATGCGCTGCCGCACCGACAAGGGCTCACGGGCGATGGCGTGGTGGCTGAACAGGTCGGCGCGGCGCAGCACATCGCGCAGGGCCAGCAGCATTTCCCGCAGATCGACCGGCGGTGGCAAGCGGATCACATTGCGATCCGGAACCTCGGCATGAACCGGAGCGGTGTCGCGCTCCATGCGGGGCAGCGCGTCGATGTCCTCGGCGGCCTGCTTGTAGCGCTCGTACTCCATCAGGCGGCGGACCAGGTCGGCGCGCGGATCGTCTTCCTCCTCCTCCGCCGATTCCGAGCGCGGCAGCAGCATGCGCGACT
>DIHI01000119.1:0-1945 GCA_002420085.1 Lysobacterales bacterium UBA5700
CGGCCCCGGCTCTTACCAATCCCGATTCTCGACTCCCGAATCCCGGCTCTCACGATTCCCGCTCTTACCAATCTCGAATGCCGAATCCCAAATCCCGGCTCTGACGGTTCCCGGCTCTTACGAATCCCGAATCCCGAATCTCAAATCCCAGCTCTCTCTACCGCAATGCGGCGTTGAGCCGCTCCAATGCTGCTGAGCCGGGACACAATTCGGTTTCGCCGAGACGGTTGAGTGGGGTTGTGACGGTGTTGAGGTTGCCGTGCAGATCGCCGGCATCCGGGTCGATGTAGAGCAGGCCGGTGACCACGGCGCCTTCGGCCTGGTGGCACTGGATGTGGTTCATGGCGGCCAGGCGGTCGCGCGGGTCGTAATCCTCGGCGAGTTTGCTCAGGCGCAGCACACTGCCATCATGTTGCTCGACTTCGATGGTCTCGCCGGCCGGGTAATCGACTTCGATGGCGGTACGCGGCACCATCACATCGAGCCGGTTGACCGCTTCGTTGTGTTCACGGACGTACTCGTAGCTCTTGGTGCTGCCGGGGTGATTGTTGAAGGCGACGCACGGACTGACCACATCGATGAAGGCCGCGCCGCGATGGCCGATCGCGGCCTTGATCAGCGGCACCAGTTGCCGCTTGTCGCCCGAGAAACTGCGGGCGACGAAGGTGGCGCCCATCTGCAAGGCCAGGCTGGCCAGATCAATCGGGGCATCGGCATTAGCGACCCCGCGCTTGGACACCGAGCCGCGATCGGCGGTGGCCGAGAACTGGCCCTTGGTCAGGCCGTAGACGCCGTTGTTCTCGACGATGTAGACCATGTTCACTCCACGGCGCAGGCAGTGGGCGAACTGGCCGAGACCGATCGAGGCGGAATCACCATCGCCGGACACTCCCAGGTAGATCAGATCGCGGTTGGCCAGGTTGGCACCGGTCAGCACTGACGGCATCCGACCATGGACGGTATTGAAGCCATGCGACTGGCCGAGGAAGTAATCCGGGGTCTTGGAACTGCATCCGATGCCGGACAGCTTGGCGACCCGGTGTGGTTCGATCGACAGTTCCCAGCATGCCTGCACGATGGCAGCCGAGATCGAGTCGTGGCCGCAGCCGGCGCACAGGGTCGAGACCTTGCCCTCGTAATCACGCCGGGTGCAGCCGATGGCATTGCGCGACAGGGTCGGATGATGCAGACGGGGTTTGGCGATATAGGTCATGGCGGGTCGCTCCGAACGCTCGGTCGTGGCTGCGAAATCAGATCGCCGGTTCCGGCACCGACGGTGCCAGGGCGGCGCGCTCGGCGATGGCGCTGGCGATGTAGCGGGCGGTGATCGGGGTGCCGTCGTAATGCAGGATCGGCACCAGTCGGGCCGGATCGAGGTCGAACTCGTTGATCAGCAGGGTCCGCATCTGGGCATCGCGGTTCTGTTCGACCACGAACACCGTGTCGTGAGCATCGATGAAGGCCAGGACCGATTCGGGGAATGGGAATGCCCGCAGGCGCAGGGCATCGGTGACCACCCCGTTGCGCTCCAGCAGGGCGTGCGCTTCGGCCATCGCCGGGGCGGTGGAGCCGAAATGGATCACCCCGAGCCGGGTCGGCCGTGCGCCACGCTGCTCGATCGGAGCCGGCACCAGATCGCGGGCGCGCTGCCATTTCCTTTGCAGACGCTGCATGTTGTAGAGGTAGTCCGGGCCACGCTCGGAATAGCGGGCGTAGGCGTCCTTGGTGGTGCCACGGGTGAAGAAGCTGCCCTTGCTGGGGTGGGTGCCGGGCCAGGTCCGATAGGGAATGCCGTCGCCATCGACGTCGAGATAACGGCCAAACTCCCGACCTGACTCCAGTTCCTCGGCGCTCATCACCTTGCCGCGATCGTAGCGGCGCGCTTCGTCCCAGTGGAATGGCCGGCACAGCCGCTGGTTCATGCCGATGTCGAGATCGGTCATCA
>DIHI01000119.1:2114-2938 GCA_002420085.1 Lysobacterales bacterium UBA5700
TCGCCGTGCGAGGCATAGGCACTCGACAGCAGATCGGCCTGCTGGGTCCGGGTCGGCATGCCGGTCGAAGGTCCGCCGCGTTGGACATCGATCAGGGTGATCGGAATCTCGGCCATGTAAGCCAGGCCGATGAACTCGGTCATCAGCGAGATGCCCGGTCCGGACGTGGCGGTGAAGGCACGGGCACCGTTCCAGCCGGCGCCGACCACGATGCCGATCGAGGCGATCTCGTCCTCGGCCTGGATGATCGCGTAGCGGTTCTCGCCGGTTTCCGGATCGACCCTGAGCGTGCGGCAGTAGGACTGGAAAGCCTCCGCCAGCGACGATGACGGGGTGATCGGATACCAGGCACAGACGGTCGCGCCGCCGTACACGCAGCCCAGCGCAGCCGCCGAATTGCCGTCCACGAAAATGCGCTCGCCGACCCGGTCGCTGGCCCGCACACGCAATCCGATCGGATGGTCGAGATGGTCGCGCGCCCAGTCGCGGCCGAGGTGCAGGGCGCGGGCATTGGCTTCGATCAGTTTTTCCTTGCCCTTGTACTGCACCGCGAACAATGCCTCGATCACCGCCGGATCGATCTCCAGCAGGACCGACAAGGCGCCGAGATACATGATGTTCTTGAACAACTGGCGCTGCCGGGGATCGTCATAGACCCGGTTGCAGATCTCGGTCAAGGGGACGCCGATGACCGTGATGTCGGTGCGAAACCGGCTGGCCGGCAGTGGCCGCGAACTGTCGTGGAACAGATACCCGCCGGGTGCGATTTCCGCGACATCGGCATCCCAGGTCTGCGGATTCATCGCCACCATCATGTCGATGCC
>DIHI01000119.1:3114-8679 GCA_002420085.1 Lysobacterales bacterium UBA5700
CCGTTGACGTTGGCGAACTTGATGACGAAGTCGTTGACCGCTTCGATGCGCTGCACAGCACTCATGCCGCTGCCCTCCGGACCGTCCGGTCACGGCAGGCCGGACCGGCCTGGGTCACCTCCAGCAGGAACTTCCGCATGTCCCAGGCCCCGGTCGGGCAGCGTTCGGCGCACAGCCCGCAGTGCAGGCAGACATCCTCATCCTTGACCATGACCCGTCCGGTCCTGAGCAGGTCGGAGACGTACAGATCCTGCGCTCCGTTCAGGGCCGGCGCAGTCAGCCGGGTGCGCAACTCGGCCTCTTCGCCATTGCCGGTGAAGGTGATGCAATCCATCGGACAGATATCGACGCAGGCATCGCACTCGATGCACTTGTCGCGCTCGAACACGGTCTGGACGTCGCAGTTCAGGCAGCGCTGGGTCTCTTTCCAGGCGGTGGCCGGATCAAACCCGAGTTCGACCTCGGTGGCGATCGAATTCAGGGTCTGCTCGGGGGGCGCCCAGGGCACCTTGTAGCGGGCATCGTTGGAAATATCGTTGTCGTAGGTCCATTCGTGGATGCCCATCTTCTGCGACACCAGGGTGACGCCCGGCGCCGGCCGTTCGCGGACATCCTCGCCGGACAGCAGCCGGTCGATGGTCACCGCCGCCTGATGGCCGTGGGCGACCGCCCAGATGATGTTCTTCGGTCCGAATGCCGCATCGCCACCGAACAGCACGTGCGGCAGGGTCGATTGCAGGGTGGTCTGATCGACCACCGGCATGTCCCAGCGGTCGAATTCGATGCCGAGGTCGCGTTCGATCCACGGGAAGGCATTCTCCTGGCCGATCGCCACCAGAACCTCATCGCAGGGAAAGAACTCGTCCGGCTCGCCGGTCGGCACCAGATTGCGGCGGCCGCTGTCGTCGAATTCGGCCCGCACCTTCTCGAAGCTCATGCCGGTCAGTCGGCCGTTGTCGTGATGAACCGCCTTGGGCACCCGGTAATCGAGGATCGGGATGCCCTCGTGCATCGCATCCTCCTTCTCCCACGGGCTGGCCTTCATCTGATCGAAGCCGGAGCGAACGATCACCTTGACGTCGTCACCGCCCAGTCGGCGTGCGGACCGACAGCAATCCATCGCCGTGTTGCCGCCACCGAGCACCAGCACCCGACGACCGACCCGCTGGACATGCCCGAAGTAGACCGAGGCCAGCCAGTCGATGCCGATATGGATGTGCTCGGCCGCTTCCGCCCGACCGGGGACATCGAGGTCGCGGCCACGCGGCGCCCCGGTGCCGACGAATACCGCATCGTAGCCCTCGGCCAGAACCGCCCGCATCGAACTGACCTCGTGGCCTGGCCTGAATTCGACCCCGAGGTCGAGGATGTAGCCGACCTCCTCGTCGATCACCGCCTCCGGCAGCCGGAAGCGTGGCACCTGGGTGCGCATGAAGCCGCCGGCCTTGGGGTCGCGATCGACCACGGTCACCGCATAGCCGAGCGGAGCCAGGTCGCGGGCCACGGTCAAGGCCGAAGGTCCGGCCCCGAGACAGAGCACGCGCCGACCGTTGGGCTGTGCGGCCGGGCCGGGCATGCGTACACGGACATCACCCTTGTGATCGGCGGCGACCCGCTTGAGCCGACAGATCGCCACCGGCTCGGGCTGGCCGGCATTGTTTTCCTCGACCCGGCCACGCCGACAGGCCGGCTCGCAGGGTCGGTCGCAGGTTCGACCGAGGATGCCCGGAAAGACATTGCTCTTCCAGTTGACCATGTAGGCGTCGGCGTAACGGCCGGCCGCGATCAGCCGGATGTACTCCGGGACGGGCGTATGCGCAGGGCAGGCCCATTGGCAATCGACCACTTTGTGGAAGTAGTCGGGCTGGCGAATATCGGTGGGCTTCATGATCCCCTCGCGTCCCCTCGCAGCATGACGGCCGTTGCCAGCCGACTGTGGTCGCCCGATCACCCGTGGGCCACCGGTCGGACACCCGTTGTGGTCGAAACATCAGCGTTCGGCCGGCTTCGACGCGAATCGATCATCGGCGTCCGGATCACCAGCGTCAAGCGATGATTGCCGGTGGCGGCGGGAAACCGTGATCAGGTCGATCACGGCAGCATCATCGACCTGGGGAAAGTCGCGGTAGTAGGCACCGACGGCGGTGAAATCCTCGGGTGTCAGCAGGCAGACGGTTTCATCGGCCAGCCGGGCGATCCGCCTGAGACTGTCGGCGGCCGCCACCGGAACCGCGCAGATCAGCCGGCGCGGGCCATCGGCACGAATCGCGCGCAGCGCGGCGGCCATGGTGGCACCGGTGGCCAGACCGTCATCGACGACCACCACGACCCGATCGCGCACCGGGATCGGTGGCTGGTCGGCCGAATAACGCAGCCGGCGCTGGCGCAGCAGGGCATGCTGACGCGCGACCTCGCGGTCGATGGCGTCCGGGTCCAACCCGAGCCGTCCCGCTTCGGCGGTCAGTTGCCAGCGTCCGGCCTCATCGACCGCGCCGATCGCATACTCGGGATTGCCGGGCGCCGGCAGCTTGCGCACCAGCACGACATCCCATTCACCATCCAGACGCTCGGCGAGGCAGGCCGCCATCGCCACCGCACCTCGGGGAATCGCCAGCAGCAGGGGTCGCTGGCCGCGCAGATGGGCCAGCGCCGGAACCATGCGGTCGGCGGCATCCAGACGATCCTGAAACGGCGGTCGGTGCATGTGACTGTCCTGACGGCGATCATGCCGGATGCCGGCTGCGCCGTCACCCCCCGTTGTCTCGATGGGTGTCCGCGTCTTCGTCATCGATCGCCACCACCCGATTGCGCCCGAACTGCTTGGCCCGATACATCGCCCGATCGGCACGGTCGATCAGGGTGCCGGCATCATCGTCGGATTTCAGGAAGGCCACACCGATGCTCACGGTCAGACTGCCGCCGGGTTCACCATCGGCGATCCGCACGTCCGCGACCCCGGATCGCAGGCGCTCGGCGATGTGCAGCGCCCGGCCACGCGGACAGCGCGGCAGCACCACCACGAACTCCTCGCCGCCGAGCCGACCGAGCAGATCGCGGCCGCGAATCTCACTCATGAACAGGTCGGCCACCTGGCGCAGTGCCTGATCGCCAGCGGCATGACCGCGCCGATCGTTGAGCGACTTGAAGTGATCGAGATCGAGAAACAGCAGCGCCATCGGCTCGGAACGACGACGCGCTGCTACGATCGCCCGTTCCAGCCCCTCGACCAGGCCGCGCCGATTGAGCACCTGGGTGAGCGGATCGGTATCGGCCAGGGTCCGCGCATGGTCGCGCTCGACCCGCAGTGCCACGGTCTTGTCGGCCAAGCCGAGCGACAGCACCAGGGCCTCGAATGTGGCCGCCAGCAGGGTGGCATCGTCGGAGCCGACCCAGTCAGGCGCAAATCCATACATCTGGGCACTGCCGATCACGGTCAGCAGCAGCAGTGGCGTCCAGCCGACCAGGAAGAATCCGGCATACCTGGAGCCGCGCAACCAGGCCACGGTCGCCACCAGCAGCATGATCGGCCCACTCGCCAGCAACAAGGGATTGATCAGGATCGTCGGCAGGGAGCGCAGCCCGGCCATCGGCAGCAACCCGGCCAGCCCGACCAGGGCGATCAGCCCTGCCGGAACCAGCACCAGCAGCCGACCGACCCGGAAAAAGGCCGCCAGCGACGCGAACCGATCGAGGAACAGCAGGGCCAGCACCCCCGAAACCGTGATCGCCACTCGGCCCCAGGAGCGCGCATCGGCTGCCAGCCAGTGCCAGTCGAGCGGCGCACTGACAAAGCCGGTCTGGATGATCTGGATGCCGGCATAACTGAGCATGTAGCCGGCATAGATCAGGAACACCGACTCGCGCAGCTTCCAGGCGAAGAACACCGCCATCAACGCCATCGTCAGCATCACCGCGAAGCAGGCCGACGCCAGGGCCAGCCAGGCGGCATCGGCACGCGCGAACTCATCGACATCCTGGATGGCGATGGTCACCGTGCCGGCGATCGCCTGCTGTGCCGCAAAGCGCAGTTCGATCGGCACCCCGTCCGGCGGCCAGTGGGTGATCCGGAAACCGATCCGATCGTGACCGGAAAAACCGCCATCGCGCACCCGCCAGAGCCCGGCAGCGGTCGAGAACGGCTGACCGGGCTGCCGCCACTGGACGATCTCCAGTGCCGGCCGAGGCAGTGCCAGGATCGCCACCCCATCCGGCCAGCGGCCATCGCGTGGAACGATCCGCGCCACGGCATCGGCACTGCCATCATGCGGTCGAGGAACCCGACTCAACCGACTCGGATCGAACGGCCGCTCCCCGCCGTCGGCCAGCAGCCAGACCGCGTCCAACTCGATCCCTTCGCCAGCCGCTGTCGCCACTGCTGACACGCTCAGCAGCAGCACCAACACCGCCAGGACCGGCAGCCGGACGCCCTGGATGCGGGTGCAGTCGCGACTCACCGACCGACACGGCCTCGCCCGGACCGGCACACGGCCGATCCGGGACTGACGTCATCAATGGTGATGGCCGCCCTCGCCATGAACATGACCGTGCTCCATTTCCTCATCGGTAGCGGCACGGACGTCGACGATCTTGATATCGAAATGCAGTGCCATGCCGGCGAGGAAATGGTTGCCATCGATGGTCACCTGATCGGCATCGACCGCCGTCACCACCACATCGACCGGCCCCTGACCGCCCTGGGTGGTGAAGTGCATGCCCGGCTCGATCGCATCGATGCCGCGAAACGCCTCGATCGGAACCACCTGCACCAGCCGCTCGTCATGCACGCCGTAGCCCTCCTCCGGCGCCACCACGACCTGGAAGCTGTCACCGGCCTGGCGACCGGTCATGGCCTTCTCCAGACCCGGCACGATGCCACCGGCACCGTGCAGGTAGGCGAGCGCACCGTGGCCCTCGGATGAGTCGATCAGCATGCCCTCGGCATTGCTCAGGCGATAATCGAAATAAACGACACAACGGTCGGCGACGTGCATGAAACGCTCCTGATGATCGGATCGGAATGGGTTGGTTGCGAAACGATCGGGCCATCACAGCCTGCCCCCTGGCACGGCACGACCCCGTGACCCGCACGCAGCCGAACCGCACCTCACGATCGCGAACTGCGCCCAGCATAAAAGACCCCGCCCGTCCCAGCAAACCCAAACCCTCCCGACCCTGCCCCCGATCCCGATCCCGATCCCGATCCCGATCCCAATCCCGATCCTGCCCCCAACCCCCCGCGAGTCTCGAATCCGGAATCGCGAATCTCCGCCATGAGGCGCATGCGATGACGTCGAGAGACTTTGGCACACCAACCGCTTGCAACCGCAGAATCCACGATCAATCATTCCACTGCTCACATCGAACAGCAGATGCTGCTGCTTGCGTCGTAACGCTCGGATGCGATGGTGCTCATGGTCTGTCTCGTCGTGCGGCGACAGCGCACACCAGGCACCTTCCCTACACACGGAGGAAGCCGCGAGAGGAGCGCAGTCGGCGAACGAGGCACCGCGCTGGACGGCGCTCGAAACGCACCGGAAAACCTCGCCGCCCGGCGTCCCGCCGGGC
>DIHI01000158.1:0-2735 GCA_002420085.1 Lysobacterales bacterium UBA5700
AGCTTCTGGATGATGTTCTCGACATCCTCACCGACATAGCCAGCCTCGGTCAGCGTGGTGGCATCGGCGATGGTAAACGGAACGTTCAACAACCGGGCCAGCGTCTCGGCCAGCAGGGTCTTGCCCGAACCGGTCGGACCGATCAGCAGGATATTGGACTTGGCCAGTTCGACATCGTCGTTCTTCTGACGGCTCTCGATCCGCTTGTAGTGGTTGTAGACCGCAACCGACAAGGTCTTCTTGGCGCGTCGCTGGCCGATGACGTACTGATCGAGCACGTCCATGATCTCACGCGGCTTGGGCAGATGGCTGCGTGCTGCCTGCGCCTTCTCCTCCAATTCCTCGCGAATGATGTCGTTGCACAGCTCCACGCATTCATCGCAGATGAATACGCTCGGGCCGGCGATGAGCTTGCGCACCTCATGCTGGCTCTTGCCACAGAAGGAGCAATAGAGAATCTTGCCGCTGTCGGGGGATCGGCCCTGGCTGTCGGACATGCTGAAATTGCCTGTACTTGGGTCGGTCTGATCGGAGGATAGCACAGGGCGGCGGGGGGTGGCGTCCACCCTGCCCGGCCCCACCCGGCACGCTCGGGGGCGTGCCGGCCGGCGGGATCAGCCCGGCTGGATGGTCTCGTCGCCGCGCCGATCAAGTACTTGATCGATCAGGCCATATTCCTTGGCCAGGGCTGCGCTCTTGAAATTGTCGCGGTCGGTGTCATGGGCGATCCGCTCGATCGGCTGACCGGTATGGTGGGCCAGGATGCCGTTCAGGGTATCGCGCATGGCGAGGATCTCACGCGCATGGATGTCGATATCGCTGGCCTGCCCCTGGAACCCGCCCAGCGGCTGATGGATCATCACCCGCGAATGGGGCAGCGCGTAGCGCTTGCCGGCGGCACCCGCCGCCAACAGCAGGGCGCCCATGCTGGCGGCCTGGCCAACGCAGATCGTACTGACATCCGGCTTGACGAACTGCATGGTGTCGTAGATCGCCAGC
Source organism: Lysobacterales bacterium UBA5700 (assembly GCA_002420085.1). Lineage (GTDB taxonomy): Bacteria > Pseudomonadota > Gammaproteobacteria > Xanthomonadales > Xanthomonadaceae > UBA11164. The sequence goes on from DIHI01000158.1 coordinate 1,000, forward strand.
CCGGCGGTCACCAGGCCACCGGGCGAGTTGATGTAGAGGCTGATGTCCTTCTCCGGATTCTCGGCTTCGAGAAACAGGAGTTGGGCGATGATGACGTTGGCAACGTGGTCCTCGACCGGCCCGACCAGGAAGATCACCCGCTCTTTCAGCAAGCGCGAGTAGATGTCGTAGGACCGCTCGCCGCGCGCGGTCTGCTCGACCACGATCGGAACCAGATTGAGTGCCCGGGGCTCCATGCTTCCCGAGTGAATGCTGCTCATGCGCTGATGCTCCAGCTTGAAATCGTTGGCGGAGAATACCGCATCAGCCGCCACGCGCGGTCTTCATGACCTCGCTGAACGGCATCGATTCGACCTTGACCGAGGAGTGGTCGGCGATCCATTCGATCACCTGCTCCTCCAGCACACTGGCGCGCAGGCCCTCCAGCAGGCGCTGATCGGAGCTGTAAAGCTGGATCACCTGCTCGGGCTCTTCGTAGGTCGATGCGATGCTCATCAGGGTCTCCTGGACCCGCTTCGAATCGAGTTTGATGCCCTGCTGGCGGGCCAGTTCGGCCATGGTCAGGCCAACCGCAACACGCCGCCGAGCCTGCCCCTGGAACGCCTCGGCCGAAACCGAGACATCCTTCTGACCCTGCTCACGGGCGCGCGCCTCGGTACGGGCAGCCAACTGCTGCGCCTCGGCATCGATCATGCCTTTGGGCAGATCGCGCTCGCCGTAACGCTCGAACAGGCGTTCGGCGACCTGATTGCGCAGCCGCGCCAACAGGGCCGACTTCAATTCGCGCTCAAGATTGTTGCGAACCTCGACGCGGAAACGCTCGATGTCGCCATCGACGATGCCGAAGCTGGCGACGAACTCGCTGTCCACCTCCGGGATATGCGGCTCGGAAACACCAACCACGCGCACGAAGATGCGCGCCGGCTTTCCGGCAACGTCCTTGATCTGCCAGTCTTCCGGATAGGTCGCCTCGACAGTCACCTCATGACCGGCCTCGGCGCCGAGCAGGGCGGCATTGACTTCGGCCAGCATGCCCGGCGCGCCGAGTATGACGGCACCGCGCTCGCTGCCTTCGGCCGGACGACGCACGCCATCGACCTCGGAGTGGGATTCGATCGCCAGCGCATCGCCATCGACCGCAGCCCGCTCGACCTTCTTCCAGCCGCGCCGTTGCTGGCGCAGGGTCTCGATCATCGCATCGATATCGGCCTCCTCGACGCTGGAGGTATAGCGGGTGATCGCCAGGTCGGACACATCGATGTCACCGAACTCGGGCACCACCTCGAAGGTGGCAACGTACTGGATTTCGCCCTCGTTGGCCTCATCGACCTTCTCGATGCTGGGCGCTCCAGCCGGCCGCAGGCTCTGCTCGCGAACGGCCTGACTGAACGTACTGCCGAGCAATTCGGACATCGCCTCGTTGCGGACCTGTGAGCCGTAGCGCTGCTCGATCACCCGACGCGGCACCTTGCCGGGCCGGAAGCCCTTGAGCTGGACAGTTCGGGTCAACTCACCGAGACGGGCATCGATGGCGTTGACCAGACGCTCGGCCGGGACGCTTACGGTCAGCTTACGCTCAAGCGCGCCGACGCTCTCAACTGAAACCTGCATGTTTTCTCCTGCCACGCTCGCACCTGCTGTAGTGTCTTGACCCGGACCCGCGCTGGCGGAGACCGGGGGCGGTCCTGCCCGGCTGGCCGGACGATGGTGCGAAAGGAGAGACTCGAACTCTCACG
>DIHI01000158.1:2903-4012 GCA_002420085.1 Lysobacterales bacterium UBA5700
GCTGCTCTACCAATTGAGCTAACGGCCCGCCGACAACCTCTACCGCCTGGGCGGAGACCTCGGAAGCGGACTATTGTGCCGCATCCTGGGACTGGGGTGGAAGACGGGACTCGAACCCGCGACATCTGGAATCACAATCCAGTGCTCTAACCAACTGAGCTACATCCACCGTTGAACCTGTTCCGCGTCGCGCTCCCCCGTCGCGCCTGATCTTTCCTGTCATCCGGTCGGTGGCGCGCCCGACAGGACTCGAACCTGTAACCCTCGGCTTAGAAGGCCGATGCTCTGTCCGGTTGAGCTACGGGCGCGGAGTGTACACATGATACCCGCGCTCCGACTGCCGCGCACCGCTGCCGGTCGCGTCCCCGGCATCCGGTGGTCGGGGCAGAGGGATTCGAACCCCCGACATCCAGCTCCCAAAGCTGGCGCTCTACCAGACTGAGCTATACCCCGGCGGTGCAAGCCCGGCCTCGCCAGCACGCTGCCGGCGCAGCCGGGAGATGTTACGTCCCGAGGGCAACGACGTCAACGCGAACCACCGAAAAAAGCGAAGGCCGGCGGTAAGGCCGGCCCCGCAGATATGGCGCGCCCGGAGAGATTCGAACTCCCGACCACCAAGTTCGTAGCCTGGTACTCTATCCAACTGAGCTACGGGCGCGTTGAGCTGACCATTATGACGCCGCTCGTCGCGGTCGTCAACGCCTTGTTGATGATTTCTGCCGCCGAAGCCCTGCTGCCTGAGCATGCGCCTCGACCATGGCGTGACCCAGGCCCGACGACCGGGCACGGCACACAAAAAACCCCGCTTGCGCGGGGCTTGCTGCGTCTACCGGTGCGACCAGCAGACTGAATCTGGCGGAGAGAGAGGGATTCGAACCCTCGATAAGGCTATAAACCCTATACTCCCTTAGCAGGGGAGCCCCTTCAGCCACTCGGGCATCTCTCCGGGACGTGCAACCCACCGTATGCGTTGGTGATCGACTTGCTTGATCGACCTGCTTGATCGACCTGGAGATCGTCCCGAGGGACCATCGACATCGACCCAACGCTTGGCAGGGCCGCACAGGATACCGGCAACATTCCCGCAGGGCAAGTCGTGCCTTGCAGTC
>DIHI01000158.1:4134-6411 GCA_002420085.1 Lysobacterales bacterium UBA5700
AGTCGTGCCTTGCAGTCTGCCTCGCGGATCGTCTCTCTGATCGTGTCGCTGCTGACTCGGGCCCTGACTCGGGCCATCGGGGCCGGGACGTGCTGTCGGGGTCGTCATGGCCGGGCGGTCGCACCCTCTCGGATGACCAGGACCATGCCGTCAACGATGGGCTGGATTCGGATCACGGCGCGATCCAAAGGGGGCCGATACCGTCGTCGGTGCGCGCCAATCGGTGACACTGCGTCCGGCACCCGCGATGTCACTCGCGGGACCGGGCCGCAACGGCTACCTGCACATCCGTAGCGCGACCAGCCTCAGCCTTCCTTGGGCCGATCGCCCGGAGGCGCTTCGCCCCGGTGGATGCGCTGGTAGATTTCCTCTCGATGAACCGCGACGTCCTTGGGCGCGGTGATGCCAACTCGTACCTGATTTCCTTTGACTCCGAGCACGGTGACAGTCACCGAGTCGCCGATCATCAGGGTTTCGCCAACTCGGCGGGTCAAAATCAACATTGCGTGGTCCTCCTGACCCGACCATTCCAAGATCGGGCTGAATCCATTAAGTCCCTGGGTCACCTGCCTGGCAACCCGACCTTCACGCCCCCGTGCTGCAGATGGTAGCCATGCCGAGCACCGACGCGCAATGACGCGGGTTTCACACGGCGTGCCGTCCGACCCAGTCAGCAACCTCGTCCAGAGCCTCCGGCAAGGCCGGATGATCGGGGCCGCCACCCTGAGCCAGATCGGCTCGACCACCGCCCTTGCCACCGATCCGACCCGCGACATGCGCGAGCAGATCGCCAGCCTTGACCTTCGCCAAGGCCGCTCCGGACACCCCGGAAACCAGCGAAACCTTGCCGTCGGCGGCAGCGGCGAGCACGATGACCGCATCGCCCAACCTGCTTTTCAGGGTATCGACCGCAGCGCGCAGATCTTTAGCGGCCATGCCTTCGATACGTGCGGCAACCACTTTCAGTCCGGCCACATCGCGAGCGTGGGCGGCCAGATCTGCGCTGGCTCCGGCCGCTGCCCTGGCCTTGAGCGACTCCAACTCGCGTTCGAGCTTCTTCTGCCGCTCCAGCATCTGTGCCAGACGCGCCGCGACGTCGCTGCGACCACTGCCGAGCAGGGCCGCGACCCGATCCAGTTGCTCGGTCTCGGCAGCGATATGGTCAAGCGCACCCTGCCCGGTCACCGCTTCGATGCGACGGATGCCAGCCGAGATTCCGCCTTCGGCAACGATCCTGAACAAGCCGATGTCGCCCGTCCGACGAACGTGGGTGCCGCCGCACAATTCAGTCGAGAACTCACCCATCCGCAACACCCGGACGCGCTCGCCGTATTTTTCGCCGAACAGGGCGATCGCACCCATGTCGAGCGCCGAGGCCATGTCCATCTGCCGGGCTTCGGCGTCGGCATTGTAGCGGATCTGCGCGTTGACCATGGCCTCGATCCGATCCAGCGCCTCACGGGCGATGGGTGCGAAATGGGAAAAGTCGAAGCGCAGGCGATCCGCTGCAACCAACGATCCCTTCTGCTGGACATGCTCGCCAAGCACGCGCCGTAATGCGGCATGCAGCAGGTGGGTGGCGGAATGGTTGAGCACGGTGGCAGAACGTCGATCAGCATCGACCTGGGCGACCAGCCGATCGCCGAGCGTCAGCCGACCCTCGGCCAGGCGTCCGACGTGGCCATGGAAGACGGCGGAGACCTTCTGGGTGTCGACCACCTGAAAGCAAGCGCTGGCTCCGATCAGTTCACCGGCATCACCCACCTGACCGCCGGATTCTGCATAGAACGGGGTCCGATCGAGCACGATCAGCCCCTGCTCGCCGGCAGCGAGCGCATCGGTCGGCTGACCATCCCTGATGATCGCGACGATCTGACAATCCTCCACCACCAGCCGCTCATAGCCCTCGAAGGCGGTCGGCTGCAAACGGGCGACCCACTCGCCCGGCAGGGTCGGTGCGCCACCAAACCGGCTCGCCGAGCGCGCCCGCTCGCGCTGTTCGTCCATGCGGACCTGATAGATCGCCATGGCATCGGCGGCTGGCGTCCGCCCCCGCTCGCGCAGGATGTCCAGGATCAGGTCGGGCGGACAACCGTAGGTATCGTGCAACTGGAACAGGGCATCACCATCAAGGGTGCCGCCCGACCGTTCGAGGTAGCCGTCCAGTCGCTGCATCCCGGCATCCAGGGTCTGGGCGAAGGCGGCCTCCTCGGCACGCAGCACCTGTTCGACCCGATCGGCGGCGGCGGCCAACTCCGGGTAGGCCTCGCCCATCTC
>DIHI01000158.1:6525-7275 GCA_002420085.1 Lysobacterales bacterium UBA5700
CCACCAGCGGACGCAGCATCCGCCAGAACGCGCCATCGGCGGCCAGTGCGCCGAGCTTCCAGATGTGGCGCACGGCGCGTCGGATGATCCGACGCAGGACATAGCCGCGTCCTTCGTTGGAGGGCAGCACGCCATCGACGATCAGGAAGGCACAGGCGCGGATATGATCGGCGATCACCCGCAGCGACTTGTTGTCGAGATCGTTGCTGCCGACGATCGCGGCGGCAGCGGCGATCAGGTTGCGGAACAGGTCGATCTCGTAGTTGCTGTGGACGCCCTGCAGCACCGCCGCCAGCCGTTCCAGGCCCATGCCGGTATCGACGCACGGCGCGGGCAGTGGCAGCAGGCTGCCATCGGCCTGGCGATCGAACTGCATGAACACCAGATTCCATATCTCGATGAAGCGATCACCGTCTTCGTCCGGCGAGCCCGGCGGACCGCCTGGGATACCTTCGCCATGGTCGTAGAAGATCTCGGTGCAGGGGCCACATGGCCCGGTATCGGCCATCTGCCAGAAATTGTCACTGGCATACGGCGCACCCTTGTTGTCGCCGATCCGCACGATCCGCTCGGCGGGCAGGCCGATTTCACGGTTCCACAGATCGAAGGCTTCGTCATCGCTGTGGTAGACGGTGACCAGCAAGCGCTCGGCAGGGATCTTCCAGACCTCGGTCAACAGTTGCCACGCGAACCGGATGGCATCGCGCTTGAAGTAATCGCCGAAACTGAAATTGCCGAGCATCTCGAAGA
>DIHI01000158.1:7321-8050 GCA_002420085.1 Lysobacterales bacterium UBA5700
CCGAGCATCTCGAAGAAGGTGTGATGCCGGGCGGTGTAGCCGACCTGATCGAGGTCGTTGTGCTTGCCGCCTGCACGCACGCAGCGCTGGGCGCTGGCGGCCCGACCGTTGGCACGTTTCTCGGCACCCAGGAACACATCCTTGAACTGCACCATGCCGGCATTGGTGAACAGCAGTGTGGGATCGTTACCGGGCACGAGCGGGCTGGAAGCGACCACTTCATGGCCGTTGCGGCGGAAGTAGTCGAGGAAATCGGCGCGTATCTGATTGCTGGTCTTCATGGTGGCCAGTGGTCGGGAGGATGGAACGCAGTGTCCGTTGTTGTCCATTGTCGTCGGTTGCCGTCGGCTCCGCTCGGGTCACGGCCATCCTGGGCGACCCTCGGATCCGCATCCGGCGCGGTTTCACACACGTTCGATCGCGGCACATCCGGGCACGGTGCAGTCATCCCGGCTCGATCGCTTGCGCGACAGAAAGCACGAAATGGCCATCCCGGCACGGAGCCAGCAGGCCGGAGGTTCCTGCCGACCTGTCAGCCGCGCCCTGCCCCCGCTGCAACCCGATGCGAATCGGGTTTGCGGATGTGTGTGCGGAACCGAACGGAAACAAAAGAGTAACAGGGCGCGAGCCATTGTGGCGGCGCAACATCGATCCTGCCGACGGCCACACCCCGGATCGGACCCGGAGATCGCACCGTCACGCACGCTATTGGTGAGGACGACTCACTCG
>DIHI01000158.1:8169-9286 GCA_002420085.1 Lysobacterales bacterium UBA5700
GGCGAGCAGGCAATGCCATGGCTGCGCCAGCGACCACACCGCATTGGGCACGCCAGCCTGTCACACCGGCCTGCGCAGGCTGCGCAAGACACCGTATGACAGCGACACGGGGATTTGCGCAGAGGCGCATCTGGCTCCGGCTGGCTTCACGGCACCCAGCCGACCGCCCTCGGGCGACCGTCAATCCGAATCGGATTGCATGACATCGGCAATCGCGGCCCGCGCGGTCTGAAGGTCGAAGCCGCGCCGGACGAGGAAGGCGATCGCTTTCGCACGGACCGCTGGATCGACCAGGGCATCGGCTCGGTATCGCCGTGCCAGCAGAGCCTCGGCACGTGTGCGCCAGTCGGCCTCGCAACTGGCGAGTGCATCGGCGCTCGCCAGCTCGTCGATGCCGTGTCGAGACAACTCGTAGCGAATCCGCTCGGGGCCGTAGCCGGCGGCAGCGCGAGTCCGCGCCAAGGCCCCGGCGAAGCGATCGTCATCCTGCCAGCCGCGCTCGGACAGTTGGGCCACCACCGTCTCGGCGTCGTCCGGGGAGGTACCTCGCGCAATGAGAGCACGGATCAGTTCATCGCGCGAACGCTCGCGTCGGGTCAGCAGGGCCAATGCCAGGCGACTGGCATCGGCCAAGTGCTCGGATTCTCGACCGGCCCCGCCGTCCATGGTCGGCGGGTCCATGGCTCGCGCCGAGTCATCGGACCGGCGCCGACGGCGGTCAGGCTTCGACATCCTCGCCATCGGCCGGACCGATTTCGAGCTGCGGCACGTAACGCTCGCGCAGTTTGGCTTCCAGATCGGCCGCCGCCGCCGGGTTGTCCTTCAGCCATTGCCGGGCGTTCTCCTTGCCCTGGCCGATGCGCTCATCGCCATAGCTGTACCAGGCGCCGGACTTCTCGACCAGCTTGGCGGCGACGCCCATGTCGATCAGCTCACCATGTCGGGAAATGCCCTCACCGTAGAGGATTTCCGTCACGATCACTTTGAATGGGGGTGCCAGCTTGTTCTTGGCGACCTTGATCTTGGTCTGGTTGCCGATGATCTCCTCGCCCTTCTTGATCGCACCGATGCGGCGGATGTCGAGCCGCACCGAAGCATAGAACTTCAGCGCGTTGCC
>DIHI01000158.1:9469-10225 GCA_002420085.1 Lysobacterales bacterium UBA5700
AGCGCCTGGCTCATCAGCCGGGCTTGCAGACCGACCTGCAGCTCACCCATCTCGCCCTCGATCTCGGCACGCGGAGTCAGCGCGGCCACCGAGTCGACCACTACCACATCGACCGCACCCGAGCGCACCAGCATGTCGGTGATCTCCAGGGCCTGCTCGCCGGTGTCGGGCTGGCTGACCAGCAGATCATCGACATTGACGCCGAGTTTCTGGGCGTAGATCGGATCGAGTGCATGCTCGGCATCGACGAAGGCCGCCGTGCCGCCCACCTTCTGGCACTCGGCGATCACCTGGAGGGTGAGCGTGGTCTTGCCCGACGACTCCGGTCCGTAGATTTCGATGACCCGACCACGCGGCAGGCCGCCGATACCGAGCGCGATGTCGAGCGCCAGCGAACCGGTGCTGTAGACCTCGGCAGCCTCACTGCTGCGGTCACCCATGCGCATGACCGCGCCCTTGCCGAACTGCTTCTCGATCTGACTGAGCGCCGCAGACAGGGCTCGCTTCTTGTTCTCGTCCATGCTGCTACCTCGTTGTATGGATTGACTGAATGACGTTGGATGTATCGGCCGGGGAATCGTGCCGAAACGGATCGGGTGGGAGACTACCGGCCAACCGTCTCAGGACATGAGATCGGTCCGACCACGCAGGTCTCGCTGGCAGGGCCACAGTATCCCACACGGCCAGTGATGGCCTCGGACGATTGCCGCATCGCCCGGTAGGCGAAACTCCCGCCCGAGGTCGGCAATCGGGCCG
>DIHI01000158.1:10340-25139 GCA_002420085.1 Lysobacterales bacterium UBA5700
CAGATCAGATCAGACGCAACAGGCCGGACAGGGCAGCAACCACGGTGCGTCGGCGCACCTCGTCACGATCACCGGGAAATCGAAACACCTCGGCATGCGGATAGCCGCCACGTCGTTTCCAGGCGATCCAGACCATCCCGACCGGCTTGTCGGGTGTGCCGCCACCCGGACCGGCAATCCCAGTAACCGCGACTGCCACGCTGGCACCGGAATGGATGAGCGCACCGGAAACCATCTCGATCGCGGTCTCCTCACTGACCGCGCCATGCTCCATCAGGGTTTCTGGGCGCACGCCGAGCAGGGCCTGCTTGGCCTCGTAGCTGTAGGCCGCCATCCCGCAGTCGAACCAGGCCGAACTGCCTGGGATATCGGTGATCACCTTGGCGATCCAGCCGCCCGTGCAACTCTCGGCGGTCACCAGCATCTGATGCCTGGCGGACAGCGCCTGTCCAGTTCGCTCGGCCAATTCAGCCAGCGCGGCATCATCACACCTGGCGTCCAGAGCCGACGAGGTGCTGTTCACGTCCCCGGCCATGTCAGAGCCGCCCATCGACGGCATCGCGCGGCAACACGCCCTTGATGTCGTAGATCACGGCGTGGGGGTTGCCCAGCGCTCGGATGGCCTCGGCGCCCATGGCCCGGAAACGGTCGTGGGCAACGGCGATGACGATCCCGTCGTAGCCCCCGGCGATGATCTCGGACTGCACCTCAAGCCCATATTCGCGGCGCGCCTCCGCGACGTCCACCCACGGATCATGGACATCGACCAGGATTCCGAAGCGCTCGAATTCGCGCACCAGATCGGCGACCCGGGTGTTGCGCAGATCCGGACAGTTTTCCTTGAAGGTCAGGCCCAGCACCAGCACCCGACTGCCGCGAACGGTGTGGCCCTTGAGAATCATCAGCTTGATGATCTCGGTCGCGACATGCTGGCCCATCCCATCATTGATCCGCCGGCAGGCGAGCAGGATATCCGGGTAGTAACCGGTCGATTGCGCCTTCTGGATCAGATAGTACGGATCGACCCCGATGCAATGACCACCGACCAGACCCGGCCTGAACGGCAGAAAGTTCCACTTGGTTCCGGCCGCCTCCAGCACTTCCTGGGTATCGATGCCGAGCCGGTGGAAGATCAGGGCGAATTCGTTGATCAGGGCGATGTTGGCATCGCGCTGGGTGTTCTCGATGACCTTGGCCGCCTCCGCGACCTTGATGCACGACGCCTTGTGGGTGCCGGCATGCACGATGGTCCGATACAGGGCATCGACGACCTCCGCCGCCTCGGGCGTCGAGCCGGAGGTGACCTTGGGGATGGTCGCCAGACGATGCTCGCGATCGCCCGGATTGATCCGCTCCGGACTGTAGCCGACCGTAAAATCGACATTGAAGCGCAGCCCGGACACCCGCTCCAGCTCGGGCACGCAGACCTCCTCGGTGGCGCCCGGATAGACGGTCGACTCGTAGATCACCAGATTGCCAGGCTTGAGCGCCGCGCCCACGGTCCGGCTGGCGGCGATCAGCGGGCTGAAGTCCGGCCGTTTGTCGGCATCGATCGGCGTCGGCACGGTCACCACATAGACCGTTCGCGATCGCAGATCGGTGGCATCGGCGCTGTAGTGCAGATGCGGCGCATCGGCCAGTTCGGCAGGCTCGGCCTCGCCGGTACGATCGTGACCGGAACGCAGTTCCTCGACCCGGCCGACATCGATATCGAAACCCAGCGTATCGAAGTGCCGACCGAATGCCAGCGCCAGTGGCAAGCCGACATAGCCAAGACCGATGACAGCGATGCGATGGGACTCGGTTGAACTCATGCGGACCTCGCAGGGGACAGTATGGATGATTGCTGGTGGCGGTGACGACAGCGGTGGTTCGATGGTCGGACGATCCAGCCACGAGGATCGAGCCGCAACGGTGAGGGGGCAGGACGATCAAGCATGCAGACTGTATCAGTTCAGCCCGGATCGACCTATCCGACCCAAGCCGGCTGACACACCCCCGAGCCGACCTTGTGTACCGACCACGTGTACCGACCACCCCGCCACCTCGCAGCACGGGCAGCAGCACACCGGCAGTGCCATGCAAACCGTGAGCCAACGTGATCAGGTTCTGCCGCACGGGCCCGGCAGCCTCACCTGCCCGGCAGCAGACGCCGGACGTGGTCGGCGCCCAACTCGGATGCGCCTGGCTGCTGCGGGTGCGCTCCAGAAGGCCGTGCCCCAGGGTGACGCGATCATCGTGACCAGACGATCGGCACGGTCGGGCAAGCGTGGCAGGCGGCCAGGATCGGGCTGAATCGGTGCGCGATCGCGCTTGAGCCGAACCCGCGCACGCGGTATGATTTCCGGCTTCGCGCGGCCCGGATCGCGGCGCGAGGTCGGCACCCGACGCTCATGTGGTCGCACGCGACAGCATGCGGTCAGGGTCGCCCAGGCGCGGAGAGGTGTCCGAGTGGTTGAAGGAGCACGCCTGGAAAGTGTGTATACGGCTTATCCCCGTATCGCGGGTTCGAATCCCGCCCTCTCCGCCATCGATCCCTGCGAGGCGAGCCGTGTCCGGCGATCGGACCGATTCGCTCGCCTTCGATGTCACCGGTTCATGGTGGCCCCGTCGGCGCCTTCGCGACGATAGGTCGAAAACCCCGCCAGGTCCGGAAGGAAGCAACGGTATCGGCCGATTCGGGCGCCGGAGTAACGCTGGCGGGGCCGCCGCCCCACCCGATGCCCCCTGCACGTGCCAGCCGGCGACCACCGCCGGACGGCAGCGACCGGGTGGCAACGGCCGAGCCAGGCTCAGATTTCCGGCTTGGTGAGCTTGTCGAGGTGCTCGAACAGCTTGCGATTCTCGTCATTGCTGTCGCCACCACCGAACACCAGGGCGCCTGAGGTGAAGGTGGTTCCGAAGGTTTCTGCGGCAATCACCACCTGGGCCAGACCACTGGCGAACAGTTGCTCGTCGAGACCCGCCATCGGGTGCAGAAAGACACTCCAGACGATTTCGTTGGCGATCGCATAGCGAGCGTCCAAGGCACTGTCGAAATTGGCTTGCAGCATGCGCTTCATCAGTGACTCGTCGAGGATGCCGGCCTGGGCGATCGGCGCGTACAGACGCATTCGTCGGGCATTGTCGTCGAACACCATCAACACCGGGCGCTCACGAACCGTGAACTGCACACCATTGCCCTGGCGGACGTGCTCGGGGTCGATGCGGGTGACCAGGGCGAGCAGAGCTTCGCCGTCCAGTCCCGGACCGGACGGGGTCACCGGTGCCGTTTCGGCATCGGGGGTCGGGGCGGTTTCCGGCTCGGTAGCGGCCTGACCCTGCGCAATCGGGCTGACGGCCAGGGCCAGGCCAGCGGCGAGGGCCAGTGCAAGGATGCGATTGCCATACTGCGCGTTCATGTCGATCTCCGATTGCAGTGGGAGGACCGTGATCTCGCCCGGTCCAGGGGCGTGTGCAGGCTGCGCTCAGACCCTCGATCGGTCGGCTGCATCATAGCGGCGCCCCTTCCACTGGGCGCCATGACCGCGCCAGTGGCGCCAGGCCGAAACCCAGGTCATCCACAGGTACAGCCCGGCGGTCACCGGCAGGGCCAGTGCCCAGAGCGGCGACAGGCGATAGAAGTTCAGCAGCGGGCCATAGCCGAACACCATCGCCACCCCGACACCGATCGCGACTGTCAGATGCAGGGGGGCGGTCGGGTCGATCAGGGGCAGCAGCGGCGGCAGCAGGAACAGCCAGGCCATCGCCAGGGTGCAGGCGACCAGCAACATGGGTGAACGACGCAGTTGGATGTAAGCGGTGCGCGCGACCAGATCGCGAACCTCGGCGATCGTGGTGCAGGCCCGCCGACTGATCACGTCCCGACTGAGTCCGATCCAGGTTCGATGGCCGGCCCGCTTGATGGCGGCAGCCAAGGCGCAGTCGTCGATCACGGCATGACGGATCGCGCGGTAGCCACCAATCGCCTGCAGGGCATCGGCACGCACCAGCAGGCAGCCACCGGCCGCCGCCGAGGAGCGGGTGGCCGTGCCATTGGCCAGTCGAAAGGGATACAGCAGCATGAAAAACCAGACATAGGCCGGCAGCAGCAGCCGTTGGACCAGGGTCCGAGTCGGCAACACGGCCATGATCGAAGCCAGGCCGAGACCCTCGCTGAACCGCTCGACCAGGGCCGGCAGCACGCCGGGTCGCAATTCGATATCGGCGTCGAGTTGCAGGATCAGGGGCGAGACCACCTGGCGGCGACCCTGTTCCAGTGCCCACAATTTGCCGGTCCAGCCGGTCGCCAGGGGGACCGCTTCGATCACCTCGGCACCGGCCGCTCGGGCGAAATCGGCGGTGCCGTCGCTTGAGCCATCGTCGATGACCAGGATGCGATGACCCACACCTTGACTGCGCACGGCGGCGACCGTGGTGGCAATAAGCTCGGCCTCGTCACGGGCCGGAATCAGAACCGTCAGATCGGACAGATCGACCGGACCGTCGCTGGGCCGGGCCTGCAACGGCTCACCCGGACTCCAGGGTCGCCAGGGCAAGGCCAGCAGAACCACCCAGGCCAGCAGAGCAGCCAGACCTGTTCCGACCAGCCAATCGACGGTCATCGACGAGTACCTCGCCGAAGCCAGGACCGGCCCGACCCCAGCCATCCCTGCCCGGTCACGCCGCGCCGCTCACTCGGCGACTTCAGCGGTCGGTCGCGGCTCCGTCTGGCGCGGCAACACCTGCACCGCCAGCGTGTCGGGGTCGGTGCGGGTGTAGACCACCGGCAGATCGGGTGCCATCGGGCCAGCCAGGCGCGGCCCACGCAACCAGGTTCGGAGCGCCTTGATCGGATTGGCGAAGGTGTCATCGACTGCCGTGCCCTCGTAACCGCAATGGGCCATGCAGTTGTCGCACTTGGGATTGCGGCCGGTGCCGTAGTCCTGCCAGCGGGTCTCCTCCATGAGTGCCTTGAAGCTGTCGGCATACCCTTCATCGACCAGCAGGTAACAGGGCTTCTGCCAGCCGAACACGTTGTAGGTCACGTTCGACCATGGGGTGCATTGATAGCTCTGGTTGCCGGCCAGAAAGTCGAGGTACAGGCTGGAGTGGTTGAAGCGCCACGCGCGCTTGCCGGTCCGACTGCGGCCAAGGGTGAAGATGTCGCGGAACAACTGCTTGCTGCGCGTCTTCGGCAGGAACACGTCCTGACGCGGGGCATGCTGGTAGCTGTAGCCGGGCGAAACGGTGATGCCCTCGACCCCGAGTTCGGTGCAGAAATCGAAGAACTCGGCGACCCGCTCCGGCACCTCGCCCTGGAACAGGGTGCAGTTGACCGTCACTCGGAAGCCCTTGCCAAGCGCGAGGCGGATGGCCTTGACCGCCTTCTCGAACACCCCGTCCTGACAGACCGAGGCATCGTGCTCCTCCTGGAGGCCGTCGAGATGAATCGACCAGGTGAAATACGGACTCGGGGCGTACTCATCGATGTGCTTGGGCAGCAGGATCGCGTTGGTGCAGAGGTAGACGAATTTCTTGCGGGCGATCAAGCCACGCACGATCTCCGGCATTTCCTTGTGGATCAAGGGTTCGCCGCCGGGAATCGAGACGATCGGGGCGCCGCACTCATCGGCAGCGGCAAGCGCGGCCTCGACGCTCAGTCGGCGTTGCAGGATGTCCTTCGGGTAGTCGATCTTGCCGCAGCCGGCGCAGGCCAGATTGCACTGGAACAGCGGCTCCAGCATCAGCACCAACGGATAGCGGGCATTGCCGCGCAAGCGCTGACTGAGGACGTACTTGCCGACGCGATACTGCTGGATCAGTGGGATACCCATGTCTACTCCTGAAATCGTTGTGGCGCGGGGTCCGCGCCAGTCACTCCACTTCGACGCCGGTCAGAGTTCGGCGCCGACCGCTGCTGCCAACCCACCGCCCCGGCCATCCAGGTACGGCTCAAGCCGGGATCGGAACTCGCCGTTCAGACGTTGCCACTCCAACTTGAACCACGGCGTGAAATCCTCGGGTCGCTGGTCCATCTCGCGCTCCAGATCGGCGACTGCAACATAACGCCAGTCGGCGATTTCCAGGGCATTGATGCGCGGCGCCTGATCGCTTTGTCCCAGAAACACCCAGCAAAGTTCACGCTCGGCTCCAGACGGGTCGAACTGGGCGTGGTACTGGAACTTGTAGATGTACTCCAAGCCGGTCTCGATGCCCAGTTCCTGGCGCAGACGACGCTGGGTGGCGATCGCCATGGTCTCGCCCCGGCGCGGATGGCTGCAACAACTGTTGGACCAGAATCCGGGCCACAGCCGCTTGCCCTCGGCGCGCTTCTGCAACAGCAATTCGCCGCGACTGTTGAACACGAACAACGAGAACGCCCGGTGCAGCACGGCTTCGCCTTCATGCGCGCGGGCCTTGTCGAGGTAGCCGATCTCATGATCCTGATCATCGACCAGGATCAGTTCTTCGTTGTCGAACGACACCACTTCCTGGCGAATCGTCTGCTCAGCCACCGATGCTCACCTCCATCGAGCGATACCCCTCTTCATGCAAGGCCCGGATCACCCGCGCCTGGATTTCGGCATCCGGACAGACGGCAATGAACGAGCCGCCACCGCCACCGCCGGTCAGCTTGGCGCCGAGCGCACCGGCATTGCGGGCAATCTGGACCATTTCCTCGATCTCCCAGCACGACACCTGCAAGGCGTTGAGCAGGCCCTGGCAGACGTTCATCAGTTCGCCCATCTGCTCCAGATCGCCGCGCTCAACCGCTTCCGCGCCTTGCAGACTGAGGCTGTCGATCTCATTGAAGATACGGTCGTAAAGTTTCGGATTCTTTTCCCAGGCGGTGCGCACCCGAGCCACCATCTTGGCGGTCAGGCTCTCGACTCCGCTGATTCCGATCACCAGTGGAATCCGATGCGGGACGACCAGTTCACGTTTGAACGGCGGCTCGCCACGCTTGAACATCAGGAAGCGGCCATAGGTGGCGACCGTGTTGTCGATCCCGGATGGGTTGCCGTGGGCGACCTTCTCGCACTCGTAGGCCATGGCATTGACCTGCTCGTCACTGAGACCGAGCCGATAGTGCAGGTCGAGCGCGCGGGTGATGGCGACCGCGATCGCCGCCGAACTGCCGAGGCCCATCGCGCGCGGCAGGTTCGGGAAGATCTCGATCTGCATGGCTCGATCGATCAGGCCGAGGCGCTCCAGAATCAGTGCGATCGGCTTCTCGAAGGAGTGTCGCTGTTCCGGGCGCTCGTGCAGGCGCTGCTCGACACCCCAGCGCGGAATGATGATGTCGATGCCCTCACGGGCATCCTTGACCCTGGCCTGGATCGCCATCGGCACCGGTGCTGCAACCGCATGAGCACCGTAGACGACGGCATGTTCGCCGAACAGGATCACCTTGCCGTAGCCGACGCCGCGCTGTTCGGCGTCGATCGGCTCCGGTGCAGCGGCGGTGCCGGTCTGGCGCTCGGCCTCACGCAGGATTTCGTGGGCTTTCCAGATCTTGATCTCACCGGAATCGATCAACCGCTCGACCACCGTATCGAACAGGTGCGGCGGTGCGCCGGCCGCTGTGGCGACACTGCGTGCGTGCAGGGTCATGTGGCCCTGCTGGATGCCATCGGTGACCAGGGCACGCAGGGCCGCGAAATTCTGCGCCAACCCGACGGCCCCCATCAGTTCGGCCAACTCACGGGCACCCGCCACCCGCGACAGCCGCAGATTCAGGGCAACGCTGGGGTTGGATTGCAGGGGACCGCCGACCGTACCGACCTTGATCGGAATCTCCAGTTCACCGACCAGATTGCCGTCGTCGTCCTTGTACCAGCGGGTCAACGAGGCATAGCGACCGTCGCGGGCAGCATAGGCATGCGCGGCCGCCTCGATCGCTCGCCAGTCGTTGCCGGTCGCCAGGGCGACCGCATCGACGCCATTCATGATCCCCTTGTTGTGGGTGGCGGCCCGGTAGGGATCGACCACGGCCAGATCATTGGCCAGGATGATGCCGTCGCGCACCTGCTCGCCCTCGTACCCCTTGCCGGCCAGGGCACGGGCCGGAATCACCGCACGCGCGCGGACCAGGGCACGATCGGTCAGATTGGACAGGATGCGCAGAAACACCTTGCCGTCGGTGATGCTCTCGACCAGCGGCGCCACCCCCTCGCACATGGTATTGACCAGATTGGCGCCCATCGCGTCGCAGGTGTTGACCAGCAGGTGGACGACGATCATGTCCAGGCCGGTGCTGGGCGAACGGTGGCTGTGGATTTCCAGATCCTTCGCTCCACCACCGCGCGCGACCATGTTCGGATGCAGGCTGTTGGCGAGATTGATGATCTCGTCCTTGCGCCGGAGCAGGTCGGCCTTGGCGCGGACGGTGTTGGCGGCATCGACGATCTGTATCTGGCCGATCAGGATCGGCTCGGTGCTCTCGACCCGGAAGCCGCCACAGCCACGGACAATCTTGGCGGCGGCACTGAGGGCGGCGACGATCGAAGGCTCCTCGACCGCCATCGGCACCAGATATTCACGATCATTGACCAGGAAATTCAGACCCAGACCCATCGGCAGGCCAAGCACGCCGATCACGTTCTCGATCATCTTGTCGGCACGGTGCGGCTTGAGCGTGTGCTCGCCGCTGGCCAACAGCCGATAGTCATCCTCCGACAGCAGGCCACGCTCATGCACCGCACGGGCGCGCTCGTCGAGGGTCATCTTGTAGAAAGCGGGAATCCGGGATTGCTCCATGCTCAGCTCTCCGAAGCGGTATGCCATTGTAGATGCAGGCCGGCCCGGCTCGCTGCCAGCGGCAGCACACGGTATCCGGATGTACGGGCGTGCCGGGCCAGACCGGCGAGTGCGTCGATATCGGTGGCGGCGGCCATGGCGATGTCGCCACCCCCGGCCCCGGATGGCTTGAAGGCAATGCCATGGCGGGTGGCCCATTGCGCCAGCCGGCGATGGTCGTCGGTCCAGATCGGCAGCCCGGCGGCTTCGCCCAGATCGGCCATGGCCCGACCGTAGGCATCGATGATCGCCAGCAAGGCCGAGCCATCGGCACGCCGCACGGCTCGCAGGCCGGCCTCGGCAAGATCGGCCATGGTGGCCATCCGGCGCTGGCAATCATCGCCCCGACGATGACGGTAGCCGGCCATGCCGGCCAGAAAATTCGTGGTCGAGGCTGATCGACCGAGCCAGATCCACATCCATTCCACGCCCTCCGGAACGACCAGCGACTCGACCTCGGCCATCGCGCCCGGCCGATACGCGATCAGGCCACCGAACACACTGGCCGCGACATCGGCGCCGCTGCCCTGCCCGCCCTGGATGTCGCGATGCAGGGCGATCATCCGATCGAGGCAATCGCGCGGCGCCGGATCGGTCCGACCCGGCCCACTGGCCAGTGCCTGCCAGGCCCCGGCCAGCGCCACGGCCAGCGCGGCACTGGAGCCCAGGCCGAGTTTCTCGCCGGTATCGGCATCGAAGCAGTCGCGGGTGTCGATGACGACATCAAGACCCCCGTCGGAACCGATCATCGGCGACCCGAGGGCATTCAGGAGGGTGGTGACATAGGCCAGGCTCGGGCCGATCGAGTCATCGCACCACTGCACCCGGCCCTGGCCATCGAAATCGAATCCGACCGGTTGCGGGGCCACCGGCAGTGCCCGCAGTCGATGCGGCCGACCCGGCCGCCACGAAACCCGCACCTCGGTCTGACGATCGATCGCCTGGACCAGGGCGGGCGCACCGTCGAGCACGGCATATTCACCCAGCACGATCAGCTTGCCCGGCGCGCGCGCGGTCAGCACCGCGCGTGCTCCGGCAGCACCATGGCCGCCGGGCCGAGCCCGGTGCGCACGATCTCGACCACGCCGGGCACCGCCGCCAACACCTCGGCCACCCGTGACTCGGCCTCCGGCAGGCAGACCGCCTTGACCTGTGGTCCGGCGTCGATGGTGAAGAACACCGGCACACCGTCCTGGCGCAACACTCGCACCGCCTGGATGGCCGCGATCGTCGCCGGGTTGAAATACAGCACGCCCGGCCGGGCGGCCAGCGCCGATGCATGCATCTTCAGGCAACTGAATTCCGAGACCTCGGCCAATCGATCGAAATCGCGCTCGGCGATAGCCACCCGGGCCTCGGCCAGATCGGCCTCGGCGCCCTCGACCCAGGCCGAGAAGTACGGCGAGGTCTCGGCAGTCTGGGCCATGCCGTCCCGCGAAGAAACCCGCTTCGCTCCGCGATCGGTGATCGCGATGACCACCCGCAACGGCCATTCGGCGCCAGCCAGCAGTGGTCTGGCGATGGCATCGTGGCCATCGTCGGCATGCCCGCGCGCCATCTCGACATAGCCGCCGAAGATCGAACGTGCCGCCGACCCCGACCCCCGACGCGCCAGTTCGGAAAGCTGCTCGGCCGACAACCCGAGGCCGAGCGCAGCATCAGCCGCCACCACCAGGGCAGCAAAACCCGAAGCCGAAGAGGCCAGACCGGCGCCGGTCGGAAAATTGTTCACGCTCTCGACCGTAGCTCGCCACGTTACCCCGGCACGGGCGCGCAACAGATCCAGCGTGGCCGTCACCTTGGTGGTCGTGCCGGGATCGCTGCGACCATCGAGGCGAACCGCATCGCCGGTCAGATTCGGATCGAACTCCACCCGGGTTTCGCTGGCCAGTCCTTCGAGTGTGATCGACAGCGAACCGACTGCTGGCAGGTTGAACGGACCCGGTCGCTTGCCCCAATACTTGACCAGGGCGATGTTGGCGTGCGCCCGCGCCCATGCCCGGCTCATCGCGGCGCCTCGTAGTTCCAGGCGCGAACGAACCGCCCCCAGTGCGCATCGACCAGTTCGATCGCATCATCAGGAAAGCGATGGGCATTCTTGGCATAGCCACTCACCGCACCCAGGTGGCTGGCAAAGGCCGGCGCAGCGGCCTCGAAACCGGGCAGATCCAGCGTCCGATAGATGCGTTCGAGTTGCTCCATCGGTCGGGCCTCCAGGTCTTCAAAACTGATTTCCAGGTAACGGGACGCCGGCAGATCGGCGACATCACGTTCGAGGGCATCGATCATGCGCGGATAGGTTTCCAGGACCAGATCATCGGCCAGGGAGGGTCGATATGGCTGGAGCGCCAGTTTGGGCAGCAACGCCCGATAGAACCGGCGGGTTGATTGAAACACCACATACGGATTGCGGCGGATGTGGACGAAGCGCGCGTCTGGCCAGAGCGTTCGCAACAGGGCGACTCGACCGGTATAGACCGGATTCTTGATCAGCAGGCGTGTTCCCGGCCGTTCGATCCTGAGCTTGTCGCAGTAATGCCGCAAACGGCGCTGCCAGCGCGCCAGGATGGCCGGCTCAAGACCCTCGAAGAACACTCCGCGCCGATAGTGCCACTCGAAGCGATCGGGGAAGTACAGACCGTGGTAGTAGGACAGGTTCTGCATCGCCGCCAGCGCGATCTCGTCTTCCTGCGGCGCGTCCTCGGTGACCGCGACCCGGTCGATGTAACGATCTTCGGGCAAGGCGCGCTTGAGCATGGGCCGCAACAACCGGCCGAGCAGCAGGAAATCCCAAGGCAATCCGGTGGCGAACGGCGACGGCCAGGCAAACTGCGGATCGCGACTCAACAGATTGAACAGATGGGTCGTACCGCTGCGCCAATGACCGAGGATGAAGACCGGCGGCGGCGGCTCGGGCAAATGGCGAGAACGCCGAGCAACCCAGGCCCGCTCCAGCAGCGACAGTGGGACACGAGCCAGGCCGGACGCCAGCAAGGCCGCAGCCAGTGGCCAGACCTTGACCGGCAGCCGGCCATTGCCGGACAGCGCGCGGACCAGGGTCGCCGGATCGGCACCGAACAGGGGGTGATTCCAGGTCGGCGTGGGAGCGTGGTGCGTGGTCAAGGCAAGGATTCCGGGGGTCGAGGCATGGCGGTTGGGATTGCGATGACGGTGGCGTTCAGGGCTTGCGGCCGTACACGAATCTGCCGGCACGACCCAGCCGGACCGACCTGCACAGCGCGCCACCGCACTGCGATCATGGCCGACATGGGACCGAACAGCACCGACAATGTTCCCGACCCGAACGATCTCGACCCGACCCCGGTTTCGTTCATCACACCAGCACGACCGGAAACCTGGGCTAGGATGTCGCGATTTCGCAACTCGGGATTTTACCAGCGATGGACCTCATCACCGGCGGCAGCGGCTTCATCGGCGGACATCTGGCCCAGCGCCTGAGCGAACTCGGCAGCCCGGTCCGCGTGCTGGACATCAAACCACCGCCGCACCCCCTGCCGGGCGTGGACTACCGGCTCGGCTCGATCACCGATCGCACCGCCGTGACCGAAGCCATGCGCGGCTGTCGTCGCGTGTTCCACCTGGCAGCCCTGTCGGGCCTGTGGGGACCGGACAAGGCTGCCTTCCTCAGCATCAACCGCGACGGCACCCGCACCGTGTTGCAGGCCGCCCGCACCGAAGGCGTCGAGACCGTGGTCCACACATCCACCGAATCGATCCTGATCGCCATGGGTCGCGGTCGTCGTCCACAAGTGGTCAATGAAGACACCCAACTGCACCTCGACCAGATGGCCGGCGCCTATTGCCGAGGCAAGTACCTCGCCGAAGCCGAAGCCCGTGCCGCCGCCGATGCCGGACAACGGGTGGTGATCGTCAACCCGACCGTACCGATCGGCCCAGGCGACCCCTGGCAGACACCACCGACCCGAATGCTGCTCGGCTTCCTCACCGGACGTCACCCGGCCTACCTCGACACCTGTCTGAACCTCGCCGATGCCCGCGACATCGCCGAAGGCCACCGCCTGGCCGCCGAACACGGCCAGCCAGGCCAGCGCTACATACTGGGCGCACATGACACGCCGCTATCAGACCTGCTCCGCATGCTCGCACACCTGAGCGGCCGGCCCATGCCGAAACGGCGCGTCCCCTACCCGCTGGCCCTGGCTGTGGCCGTCATCGGCGAATGGCTGGCCGACCACATCACCC
Source organism: Lysobacterales bacterium UBA5700 (assembly GCA_002420085.1). GTDB lineage: Bacteria > Pseudomonadota > Gammaproteobacteria > Xanthomonadales > Xanthomonadaceae > UBA11164. Next base: position 23,346 of record DIHI01000158.1, read on the forward strand.
ATCGGCCGCCAGCGGCCCCACTGTCCGGCGTTCGCCTGGCCGGCATCCCGGTGCGCTTCGACAACCAGCGCAGCCGCACTGCCCTCGGCTGGCAGCCACGCCCACTCAGTGACAGCCTGCGTGATGCCATCGCCGACTTCCGTCAGCGCGGCCTCCTGCCCGAGCCGGACGCCTGACCGGATATCACCATCGATCGCTCACTGCCCTTCCGGAGGCTGCCACAACTCGACCCGATTGCCTTCCGGGTCCATCACCCAACCGAACTTGCCGTACTCGCTGTCCTCGGTGCGCTCATCGACCGCACAGCCCTCGGCACGCAGTGCCGCCAGCAGACCGGCCAGATCCTCGACCCGGTAATTGACCATGAACGGCGCCGGACTCGGATCGAAATAACTGCTGTCGGCATTGAAGATACTCCAGACCGTGACACCGCCCCCATCCCGATCGTCGCTCCAGCGGAACGCGGTTCCGCCCCACTCCTCGACCGCGATGCCGAGATGCCGTCGATACCACTCGCGCAACGCAACCGGATCGCGCCCCTTGATGAAGATCCCACCGATACCGGTGACCCGTTTCATGCAGTGCCCTCCATGATGAATACCCGACGAAATGGCCGATGGACCGCCCCACACCAGCCAACCGGCAGCAGCCCCGCCGCTGCCGATGATGACCCGAACCTCCCCGGATGTCGAACCTCCCTTGATGCCGAACATTCGCAGCATGCAACACCACCTGCAGAGCCACTCCACATACGAGCGTCACAACTCGAATCGTCAGCACTCCGACCGCTCAACCATCGGTCAGAGCAGCCAGCGCCAGCAACTCCGCATCGGAAAACCCAGCCGCTCGCCGAGCCGACAGATTGAACGGACCACGCACGACTCCCTGGCCGTGCTCGGCCAGCAAGCGCCGAAATTCCGTCAGCGGATCGAGCCCATCCCGACGGCAGCACCACACGAACCATCGGCTGCCGGCCGCAACATGTGGAATCTCCTCACGCAGGATGCGCTCCAGGATCTCCGCGCTGGCATGGTCACCGACTGCCTGCAAGCGGGCGATCATGGTCGGCGTCACATCGAGACCACGCGCCTCCAGCACGCGCGGCACCAGCGCCATCCGGGCACGACAACAGTCGCGCGTACGCACCGCCATCTGCCACAGCCCATCGTGACCGTCGAAATCACCATAGACCGCACCAAGCTCGGCCATCCGCGTCTGTAACCACGTGAAATGGCGCGCCTCATCGACCGCCACCGCGACCCAATCTGCATGGAACTCCCACGGCATGTCTCGAAAACGACACACCGCGTCCCAGGCCAGATTGATGGCATTGAACTCGATGTGGGCAATGGCATGCAGGAACGCCGCCCGACCCTCCGGCGAACCAAGACCACGCTGCGGCAGCAATCGAGGCGCCACCAGACGTGGGCGAACCGGCCGACCCGGCTTCACCACCGCCGCAAGCTCTGACTCGAATTCAACTCCACCCTCAAACTCGGCCCCACCCCTGGCGCTGACGCTGGCCCTGGCGTCGGTCTCAGACCCCGCCCGATCGGACTGCCCCGTTCCGTACCTGCCACGCAAGAAATCCTCACCGACCTCACGAGTCAAGCGCAGCTTGGTCTCGACATCATCCTCCCTCAGACAACGCAGCGCAGCACTCGACAAATCCATCACAACCCGGCGGACCACTGACAAAGTCTTGATGATACAGACATTTGTCTACGAAGTTGCCCGGTTGGTCATGCAGCCAGGTGTTGTGGTTCGGCTGCGCGTAATGGTGTCCCAACTCGC
>DIHI01000158.1:25236-26978 GCA_002420085.1 Lysobacterales bacterium UBA5700
GATTCTCGGTCAGGGTTGAGCAAAACGGTTCCGACGGATGTCCAGTTGCGCACGGGGCGCCCTCGCCATCGGTTCGGATGTTTGGCTTTGGCGTCTTCGCAGACGGTGCAGCGTGCGCTCAGGATGGCTGTGTCGGCCCCGCGCCTCGCACGCCTCGCGTGTGACTCCACGCCTCGACCCCACAGCCTCCGGGGCTGTTCAGGGCCCTGCAAAACAATTTCGAAGCTGTTCGACAAGCTGATCGCCTTGCACGATTACGCTATAAGGCGGGGCGGCATTAGACGAATAGCAATCGACCATGCTGACTCCATCAGCACCCTCAGGATAGAACACTACGCTATCGTTGACCGCTTCAGCGGCAGCAAGCAACCGGCCGACCCGTATACCGGACGCGTAACAGAAACCGAGAAAATCCTTGTCGTGAAACCCTATCAGCCCGGAGGTGATACCGAGCCTTTGCTCCGCGCACGTGACAATCCTCAGGGCATATTGCTTGTCCACATAAGCAGTCACCAAGCCGGGAGCCTGCTCTAGCCGCTGCGGCCAAGTGATCTCCATCGGAAGACATACGTCAACGCGAAAATCTGCCAACTTGAGCGAGCAGTCTGCTGCGAGGCTTAGAGTATCGACAAGTTTCGGCCCATATTGCACACGCAGCGCTTCCCTTTCTCGCTTCTCCTGCGCTTGGCGTCGACGAGATCGAAGTTCTTCGATTGATTTTTTCGTGGACATAATTTTTCTCTTTCATTTCGGGTCGAAGTCAACACGCACCTTGCCTTCGTTCTGAATCCGTGGCCTGCCCGCTGGGTCGCGCTGACCACGTGGCTTCACAGTTCCGGCTTCGACTTGAGGTGCGCCAGCATGTGCGCCGATCGTGTCGCGAGACACATGTACAGACTTCGTCTCTCGGTGACCCCGGCGTTTCGCCCTTGTTTAGCGATTCAAGTCCTCAGCGGCTGCTCTGAGCCGCTCAACAAAATCATCCAAAAGCATTCGTGACCCTAATTTGCCTGATTGATCCGGGAAGGCAACACAAACTGTGTCTCGTCCTTGCTCGCGATCGAGTAGTAAGAGGAACTGCCCCTGATAATGCAGCTCTGCGACAAGATGTTCGTAGCTAGGCTCACTCAAGACGACCACATCCCAGCCTTCGCTCTTCATGGTTGAGGTTTCCTGAGTTCGATAAACCCGGTGAACTTGCCGTCTTTGTCGAAGCGTGCGCCCCGCCCGTCCGGACTCTCTCTGACATCTGTGCCGCCACGTTGGTTGGGTTCGGATGTCTTATCGGGTGAGTTCGTGATGCTGTCGAGCGTCTCCTGCCCCTGGGCGTTCTTGTTGGCTGGTGCGCCCTTCGCAGGATCGAAGGCACTCCCGTCACGATCACCATGTTTCTGCTGAGCCCGACCCGCCTTGGTCAATTGGCCACTGCTGTCAGCAGTATCTTTTTCGAGACCTGAAGCAGGGTCGGGCACCTTTGCACCACCTTGGCCTGCTGCGCCGTCACTACTTTCCTGGCTGTCCTCGCTCGTTTCAACGATTTCGTTAAAGATGAGTACCGCGCCGACCCCGATAACAGTCCCTACGACCGCTCCAATAACCGCGCCGCCTGGACAGGCCGGCCCGGTGACAGCGCAACCTATGGCTGCTCCCGTGATCGCATTCCGCCCATCCGGATCCGTGNACTTGTACGGATTGTTATTGGCGTACCAGTAACGATTAAAGTTGCTGCCGCTGTTCGGGTC
>DIHI01000158.1:27186-28523 GCA_002420085.1 Lysobacterales bacterium UBA5700
GTGGCAATCCGGTCGGCGTCGGTCTCGGCCACCGGGCTGCCGAGCCCGCGTGTACACCTCCACTCTTATTGGCAATCACAATCCCTACACCAACGACAATTATTACGCCTCCCACAACATCAGCCGCCCCTGGAACAGGTGAGTCAGCTTGGGTAATCAATGCGCAGTCGCACCCGCGAACCGCTACTACGTGCCCTCGCTGGCCAGATACACGTACCAATCGGCCAGATGCTACTGGCCTTTCCGCGTCACAAGTCACTGCGTGCCGGCACACACACTACTAAATCACCAAGTTCGTCCAAAGTGATGCTCCATCGATGCTTAAACATCGGATCTGGTGAGTCGCTAGTGATAGACCAAACTTCCTCTGTGTTTGCTTCGTCGGCGTACAACCTGACCTCGCAACCTCCAAGCGAAAAATCAAGTAGTCGGTCGTCAAGAATCTGTACGGAGGTGACATCTTCTCCGATCAACTGGCACAGCATATACAACGCCACCCCCCGTTGATCAAGCACAGCCCCTGCCGCAAAAGTAGCGGTAATGCTCGGGCCGCATACTCGCACTGCGGCGGTTGACGTAACCCAAATTTCACTAGGCTTCTCTTGCTCGTTAAGTCGAGAAAAACATATCTCGATAGACGAACTGTAAACGCGAATATTGTCGAGATAGGTGCCGCACAGAAGATAACGTGAGACTTCTAGTGCAGTGTTAGAGATCTTTTCAGTCACGGTCAGTCCTGGAACTTGATGTGGCTTCTATCGATACGTTCTTGCTTTGGGACATCGTTCTTGAACGGCTTTCCGGTTGCAAAGTCGACCATTGAGCTCGTACCTTGCTGGTTGGTGACAACGCGCGGAGCATGATTAGGTCCGCCATCCATCACACGGACGTCCATCTTCATCTCGGGAACGTTGTGCATAGTGCCAGTCTCAGTCCCTGCTTTGTTTGTGATGGGTTCACCCTTGAAGCCAGCACCCTCCAGTGAAGCCCTAACTTTTTCTGGCGAGTTATGCATCGTCGTGCCGTTGCTGGATACGACAAAATCGGCCCCCTTGCCTGCATCCACGGCATTGCTCGCACTCCGAGCAGAGTCTATTGCTCGACCAGCTTTTATCGCTGTTCCCGCGCCACCCGGAATAACAGGGGTGACCGCTGCCACTGTATCTACGACGATTCCAGCCAGATCCACTATCGCACCAACCACATTCCCTGTTGCAACATTGCTGCCCAGACTAGCGACTCCTATCGCGATATTCGCGACATCCCACGGAGTCTCCGCTATCGCCCCATCCGGATCCGTGAACTTGAACGGATTGTTATTGGCGTACCAGTAGCGA
>DIHI01000090.1:0-357 GCA_002420085.1 Lysobacterales bacterium UBA5700
ACCCGACCGAACACGAAGCTGGTTCCGCCACGCGCGTCCGGATACACCTGCTGACCGCCATGTCCGACCCAGCCCAGCACCGTCTGGGCCGCCTCGGTGAACGTGATGCCATCCCCCGCCATCAGTCCCGTCCGCAGCGGTTCGGCAAAACCCTCCGGCAGCGTCAGTCGATCGAAGGTCGCCACCTGCTCCGCGCCCAGACTGTGAATCCCCGATCCAGCATCCAGACTGGCCTGAAACACCCGCAGCGCCGAGCGACCACTGCCCGCGTGAAGCTGCTCCAGCACCTGATACCCAAACCCCGACTGGGCGGTCAGACTGGCGCGGACGAACCTCGCCTCGTCACCCCCGACCAGA
>DIHI01000090.1:533-9104 GCA_002420085.1 Lysobacterales bacterium UBA5700
CGTGCCGACAGCACCACCCCGAACGGCGCCTCCACCTCCAGCGCCACATGGCTGCTGGTCACGCTCAGGCTGCGATGCCAGGCCACCCGGCTCAGTCCGGCCAGCCAGTCCTGGTAGGCATTCGCGCCGGCAAGGTGAGCCAGCCCCGTCAACCGCAGCACCTCCGTCGCCAGCGGCCGTACCGTCTCCGTCTCCGTCCCAAGCAGCGTCTGCCCCTCGCGCAACGCCGCCACCGATTGATCCAATTCCGCACCAATCCCGTCGTTCCAGGCCATCACGAACGACCGCATCTCACCCACGTGCCCGCGCAGCTTCTGCTGATAGCGGCTGCCATCCGGGCGGGTCAGCGTCACCTGATAAAACAGCCCCCGACCCATGCCCAGCGCCGACGACTCCGCCAGCAGCGTGCCTCCCAGCCGCAGTTCGCCCACCATCTCCACCAGGTACGCCGGCACCGCCTCCGGCAGATCGGCCAATCCCGACGCCGTGCTCGACACCATCGCCGCCAGCACCGCTCGATCCTCCGCGCTCGCCGGAACGAACTGCACCGCCAGTGACTGACCGTACAGCCCGACCACCGGCTGCCCGAACCTCACCACCGACGCCCCAGGCAGCCCGTTGTCCTCCACCCACACGTCCAGGTCCAATCGCACCCGCTCGCTGGCCGGCAGCACCGGCTCCGGCGTCTCCGCGCTGACGATCCGATACGGATGCGTGCCCATCAGATACGGCAACGCCACCGACGCATCCTCGAACGTGCTCAGCAGTGCATCCAGCCGCGCACCACTCAACCCCCGTGCCGATAGCGCCTGATCCAGTCCCGCTTCCACATCCGACAGCAGCACCGACAGCGCACCCGCATCCAGCCCCGACAGCGGGCCGGTCGCACCCTCCACTACCCCCGCCGCATCGACTGCCCTCGCCAACGCCGCCGCATCCAGTGACAACCCGCCCAGCAGGTCCAGACCCACCCTCCGCCGTCCCACCTTGAACGCCGCATCCAGCGCCACCCAAGCATCACCCTCAACCTGCCGCAGCCCGCGTGACGGCACCATGTCCACCCACGCCTCCACCCACACATGCTGCAATCGGAACCGACTCGGCACACCCCCCTCGATCACCGGCTCGAAGGCAAGCCCCCCCTCGGCCAGCAACTCCGCCACCGCCTCGACCCGATCCACCCCCAGCCACGCCTGCATCCGGATCGCATCCACCTCGATCCAGCCCCAAACGTAGCGCGCCGGCACACCGGCACTGCGCAGCAGCGCCACCTCCAGACTGGCTATGTCGGTCGCATTGCCCTGTCGCGTCGCCAGCGTCCCCGCCGCACCCTGGATCGAACCCCGGGTCGGCACAAACCCGATCTCCCGCCGAACCCACTCGTGAATCCGCACCGGACTGGCCTCCAGCGACACCGCCAGCGCCTCGATCGCCGCCGTCTGCGGCGCATCCAGGGTCGCCTGCAGATCCATCGCAACCGGCGCACCGCGCAGTGTCGAAACCGTCCCACCCGACGACACCGACCGCACCCCAGAACCCCCCTCGCCCGCCACCTTGCTCGGCCGCTCGTAGCCAACACTCTCCCAGTCCACCAGGTCCGACCGCCGCAACAGCCCATCCAACTCCGCCAGCACCCCCGCATCCGCACCATCCGGACCGTCGGCCCTCGCCAGCAAACGCTCCACCGACCCGCGCGACCCACGATACGCCGCCTCCGCCGCACCCTGACGTGACCGCAACAGCGCATGGCCACCCAGACGCGGATCACGCAGCAGACGCCGACCCTCCGCCAGCATCCGATCTGCCGTCGCCCCCTGACGCTCCGCCGCACGGGCCAGACCCGTCCGATGCTCCGCACGCGCACGCTCACTCGACCCCTGGCCCTGTGCCGGAACCACCCCAGCCAACACCAGCACAGCCATCAACACTCCGCGCGTCATCAGGGTCATCACAGCACTCCGCTCTCGCCAATCCATCCGGTACAACGCCTTTGACACCCGCCCATCTGCCAAACCCGAAACCCGATCCCAACCGTTCATCGCGCCACCCCGTTGCAGTCCAGATGACCACTGCGGAGCTGCAACTCCACCCTGCCGCCAGGATCAGTACCCGTACCAGACACGAACTCGATCTCGCCATCGAGCGAGACACCCGCCTGCAGGGTCGGCCGATACCAGGCCAGACGCGCAGCCGCATCAAGCGTCGATGCCCATACCGGACTGGCAACCGACTGACCATCGATCGCCAGCACGGTGACAGCCAGCCGTGTACCACGTTCGGCGAGATCATCCGGAATCTGCCAATGCAGGGCGTTACCCAGGGTCAGGGCACCGTCCCGCATGGGATCGCCGCGCACGACCGCCATCACACGATCGCCGTGGCGGAGTTCCAGATGCGCCGCCCCGGCACGGTCGATGTCCAGATGGAATCGCACCGGTTGGCGCACACGCCAATCCAGATCGGCACGGGCGACCGACCCCGGATCGACACCCTCCGGCGTATCGCCCAGTTGCCACTCCCAGGGCTCGGGGCCGCCGCTGGCCACCCGCAGCAACACCGGACCGGGAACGAATGCGGCCGATGCGAACGGCACCGCTGTGGTCGGCTCGGTACCGCACAGCGCGAATGCCTGCGTGCAACCCAGGTGCTGGCTGACTGCCAGAAGCTGGGCGATCGCCAGCCGCCATTCGGCGTGCGACTGCGACTGGATGCGCCGCACCTCATCGCTGGCCTTGAGCCACTCGGCGATCGCCTGTGCGGTCGCACCGTTCGCCTCGGCAGCCCGCGCCGCTTCGATGGCCTGCACGGCACGGGTGCGCGCGGCTGCCTCGCCACCACGCAGCGATGCCGCGCGCAGACTGGCCACCACGGCCGTGGTGGCGGCGGCCGCATCCTCGCTGGCCAGTTCGATCTGGGCATTGCCAAGCGGTGACAGGCCATTGCCGGTCTGCTCGAACACCTGCGAACGCACATGGTTGGCAGCGCCGTTGCCACTGCCGGTCCGGATGTTGACGTCGAAGCTGCGCTGTTCGCCCTCGGGAAGCATGAAGTCCCAGGCCGAGCCTCGGTGATCACCGACGGTCGCAGCCGGCGAACTCGACAGCACCGTGCTGGCCGGATCGACCTCGGTTTCCAGACGCGCATCGAGTGCGACGCCGCGATTGACGACCGTGGTCGTCACCGGGGTGTAGCTGCCGATGGCATAGCGGGCCGGCAGGCTCAACGGTGCCACATGCAGCAGGCCGTTGATCAGCAGGCGTTCGGTCGCCGGCTGCAGGCCATCGCGTTGCAGCGATTCGATCAGATCGAAGGCATAGGTCAGCGCCCGGCCCTGGCCATAACCCGAACCGATGATGGCTGGCGCACGCACCGCATCGAAACTCGCCTCCAGGGTGCCAGTGCGCAATTCCAGCTTGAGCGCATCGCCATAGGTCGGCAGGGTCACCGCCGGGAACAGCGAAGCGGCCCCGGTGAAGACCAGGTCACGGCGGGCATGATGGCCCTTGAAGGCCAGCCCCAGCATTTCATCAAGCTGGCTGTTGCGCTGATCGTGGTTGCCATCGGCGATGAAACCGTCACCCCGATAGATCGATTCGCGCAGCTCAAGGGTCTCGGCCGTGCCCAGCTTGAGCGAATCGCCACTGAGCCAGAACACGTTGTAGCGACCACAGCGCAGTTCGGTCATGAACTCGTCCTGGTCGAGCACGATCCGATGTTCGATGCCGCGCTCGCTCAGGTAGCCCGACAGGAAGTCCCGACGCGACTCGGCACACGAGGGCGCAGTGACCGCCTTCGGGTCATTGCTGGGTGAGCATGACATCAACACCAGCACTCGGGCATCGCGCGGCACCTCGATGTGCAGATCGACCTCAACCGAGCGGGTCACCTCGAAATCGGCACGCGCCAACTCCTGCCAGGCATCCGCGAAGAACGCCGAGAACACGCCCTGATACTGGCCCGGTGCAAACGCCGTGGTATCGACCTGCCGACGCATCGCGAACGTGCCCTGCTCGGCCAATCCGATGCTCTCGTCGAGGCGCAGCAGCACGGCCTGGGTATCGACCCTGTGAACCTCGATGCGCAGTGGCAGCGGATCGATGCCGAGATTGCCAGAGTTGCTGACCGTCCCGAGCAGATCGACCTGACCACCACGTTCGACCTGATGCGGATTGGCTACGAAGGTGCCGGCGATCCGGATATTGCGGACCGTGAATTCGGTCTGCGCCAGCGGCCGGATCTCGCCCTCGACGTCGATCGTCAAGCGCGCCCGGTAGCGTCCGATCGGCAATGCCTCGGTAGCGACCACCTGATCGATCTCGAAGCGTCCGCCGACCGCGATGTCTGCCGACATCGGCCACTCACGCAGTGGTGCCCCGGTACTGGCATCCTCGATGGACAGACCGACACCTGCACCGGTCGCCGCCAGCGTGCCGATGTTGCTGATCGCTCCGAGCAGCCGGACAGCCTCACCCTGCACGACATCGTTCGGGGTCGCGTCCAACTCGCCGGAAAACGCCAGGACATCGATCCAGAACGCCTGCTGCGCCAGCACGGCCTCCTGACCATCGATCCGCCCCGACAGCACCGCCAGGTAATCACGCGGCGCATGCCCTGACGTGTCGAACGACTGCATCGATTCGATCGCCTGGCCGGCTGCCAGGTTCAGCGGTTGCAGCCATTCCGCCAACGGCACATCGCTGCCCGGCACGAACACCCGAAGCACCGACTCGACACCCGCCAACGGCAGATCGCTGCGATTGCGCAGCACCGAGGTCAGGGTCAGCGGCTGGCCTCGACGGACATGAACCGGCTGCGCGTCCAGACTGCCGGACAGGGCAGCGGTCCCGGCGATCGATCGCACTTCCAGGCGCGTACTGCGGATATCGAGCAGGACTCCCGTGGCGCTGCGCACCTCCTGGATCACGTCATAGAAACCGCTCGCCAGCCCGATCAAGGGCACGTCATAGCGCAGTTGGACCTGGGTCGCGGGCTCCAGGTTGGCCACCGGCAGGCTGGCCTCGAACACGATCGCACCGCTGTTGGCGACCAGCCGCTCACTGACCGACAGATCGACGAAGCCGGCATTGGCGGAGGGATTGGCGACGGTGGCGATGATCTCGGCCGTGCTGCCGACCAGATAGACCGGCCGATCGGTGGCAACACTGGCGATCAGACTCGGACCGTCGCCGGTGCCAGCCACCACCTCGAACGCCTCCGCTGCCTCAGCCACCAGACCACCCAGCGCGTCGCGCACCTCGGCCACCACTCGATAACCGCCGACCCGCAGACTACCCGTGTTGAACGGCGGTGTCAGTTCCAGGGTTTGCAAGGCATCGAACACCTGCTGGCGCTCGATCAGGTTTGCCACTGGAATGCCGCGGTCATCTTCGACCCTGACCACCAGGGCGGCAGACTTGACGGCCGTGTCGAGATTGCCGATCGGTACCCGGATGGCAACCGGGCTGTGCTGCGGATACTGCTCGCGATCGAGCGCCACCGCCAGTTCGACCAGATCACGGACGTGTACGGTCGGAATATCGATGTCCAGCCGCACTGGCTCCGGCCGGAAGCTGTTGCGCAGCATCAGGAATGCTTCCCGAGCCACCGGCCGATCGCTCGCTCGCTGCAAGGCCCGCAACTGCGTGGTCAGCGACACGGTCAGGCCCTGACGGTTGACTTCGCGCAGATTCCAGACGTATTCGACATCGCCGTCACCGCGAACGAACACCGAACTCGCCAGCGGCTCGGTCGCAACCATCGGCTGCTCGGCCGGCAACACCAGATGCAGGTCCAGGTCGATGGCCCCGCAGGTGATCGGCACACTGAACAGCTTCAGCCCGTTCGATTCGCTCATGATCAGCAGGCGACTGCCGAACCGGTCATAGACGATGAAATCCATGTCCAGCAGATCCTGACCGATCAGCTTGCCGTTCAACACCGTGCCCAGCTCACCGGTGCGGCCGACCAGTTGGACGATCGAATGCTCCTCGCCACCCTGACTGGTCCCAGGCAGGGACATCGGCGTCATGAACATGCTCTCGCCGCAGTCACCGGCGATGTTGACGCCCTCGTACTCGAAGGTGGCACCACGCAGGTCCAGCAACCTGACCTCGCGCTCGGGCGTGATGTAGAAGATCCGATTGCCACGCTGCTGCACATACACCCCGCCGACGCCGTCGCGGGTGATCCCGAAGCCCTGCTGGTCGGTGGGCAGTTGGGCATGCAGCGAGCGTGTACCGTCCGGCAACACCCGATGCACCTTGTTGTCGCTGGTCAGCACGAACAGACGGTCCTGGGCATCGATGGTCATGCTGGTGACCCCGACTGTGCCGAACTCGGCGATCCGCACCGACGCGCCGGATTCATCGACCCGATGTACCTCGAATACGCCTCGCGTTTGGATGATGGCCGAGACATGGGCGCGACCCAGGGAATCGACCGGCAATTCGCCGCGCATGCCCGTCACCACCAGCACGCCCACCCGTGTCGTATCGCTGCTGCCAAACGGCACTCGAAAGAGGGATGCGCCACTGACAAACCACAACTGGCCACTGGGGTCGAGCCCCATGGCACTCGGGAAGATGCCATCGCCGGCCTGTCGAAGCTGCCCGCGCTCGACCCGCGACAGCCGAGAGAAATCGGCACCTTCCAGCCGGACATCGACCTGCACCGTGGCCTCGCCCGGCAGCACGGAGTCTGGCTGCGCCGTCATCACCACCGACGCCGCCGGGCCAACGTGGATGCCAGCCAGCAGCCGGCCACTCACCGCCGGATCGAGCGGTGTCAGGCTGATCTGGTAATCGCCGCCGACCGTGGGCGTCCAGGGCGCCAGCGCCAGATGTGACTTGTCATTCAGACCGAGCGCCGGAATCGCCACGGTCTGGCTGTGGACGCTATCACCGACCTTGATCTGGCGCTGCTGACTGCCGGCGAGGTACCGGTCGATCCGACTGGTGGAATTGCTGAGCAGGCGCAGCGCACCCTCGCCGACACAGGCCAGGTGGCGCGGATCGATGCCGCTCGGCAAGGTAACCAGATCCGCTCGACCGCCGATGTCGAAAACGCTCAGGAAGTCGCGCCCAGCCACGGCGATGGTGTCCTCATCCAGGCTGCACAGCGAACGCGGCCCCTCGACCAGGGCGGCGACCGGTGTCAACTGACCCTCGCGATAGGCCAGGACGGTGGGCGTGGCCGCGCTGGCCAGCAACAGGCTGCCATCGGCGACCGGCAGGATACTGCTCAGTTGTGTCACACCGGCTGCAAACGGTTGCAGGGTATCTGCACGCTCGCGGTAGGCCACGCCCTGCTGGGTCATCGCGAACAAGGCACCAGTGCCCGGCTGCTCGGCGATCGAAATCAGTTTTGCCAGACCATTGTCGGCGATCCCGATCAACGGCCGCACGGTGCCATCAGCATCGAACCTGCCGACCAGATCATTGCCGGTCGTCTCCAGAATGCTGCCATCGGCTCGCACGAACAGATCCCAGTTCACCCGGTTGGTGGAAGCAAACAACCTCGATCGACCACCCGTCTCGTCGATTTCGATGATCCGGGTGCCTGTGCCGATCAGCCAGCCGCCATCGCGCTTCTGCGCCAGGGAGGTGGCACCGGCGAAGGGCAGGTAGCGCTCGATCACCGCATTACCATCATCGGTCAGTGCGATCTCGTTGGTGCTGCCGTTCGACCAGACCGCACCATCGGCACGCAGGTCGAAATTGCCGTATGCGCCCGCCCAATCCGGAATACCGATCGCCACCGGTTCAAGCTGGCCATCGGCGGTCAGTCGGAACGGTCCCTCGCGCTTGAGCAGCACGACCTCATCGCCAAGCGCCTTGACATCGACGGCGGTCGAGTGCCGCCCCAGCCGTTCGATCCGGTCATCGCGGATGCGGGTCAGCTCCCGGTTGTTGTCGAGCAGGACGATATCGCCCGAGGCCGTGGCGGTGAGCGCCAGGAAATCACGGAACCCGAAGACATCGCGAATCACCGCCCCGGTCGGGGTCTGGTAACGCAACTGGCTGCGGGTGAAATAGGCAGCCAAGGTCTGCTGATCGACCCAGGCGGCCAGGGATGGGTTCTCGATCAGGACACCGAGCAGGGCCGGGGCGGTGCCGACGGTCGGGGCGGCAAACACGTTGACGCTCTTGCGATAGCCAACCCGGCCATCGGCATCGGTCAGCATCTCGGTAACGGCGGTGTCGATCAGAGTCAGCCCATCGCCGTCGAGTCGGCGTAGCGAACTGTCATTCAAGAACCGCACGAAAACCACGCCATCCGCCGCACCATCGGACGCGATCGCCACGTCGATCGGCTGCATCGGCGAGGCGAATACCTGAACATCGGTCGAGGTGTTGCTGACCGGATCATGGCGAACCAGCTTGCGCGCGCTGGCATCGGCACGCACGTTGAAGCCGATGATCACCGCCTTGGAGGCGATGGCCAGGTTGACGTCGCTCTCGCTGATGCCGCCCACCGCCGCGTGCACGATCTGCACCTTGACCTCGTCGGTCGAGAGCTTGAGCAGCGAACTGCTCAGCGCCTCCTGCGAGCCCTGCACGTCGGCCTTGATGA
>DIHI01000018.1:0-342 GCA_002420085.1 Lysobacterales bacterium UBA5700
ACCGGGTTGGTGCGACTGGTGTTGCCGGATATCAGCATGAGTACACAGTGGATCGTGTTTTCGCTGCTGTCGGTGGTCGCGGTGGCCCTGGTCTGGCGCTATCGCGGCAGCCATCCGCCGGGGCCGACCGATCGGCCCCTGCTCAATCGTCGGAGCCAGCAACTGGTCGGCCGGGTCGTCATGCTCGACCAGCCAATCGTCAACGGGCGCGGTCGGGTCAAGATCGGCGATGCCCTGTGGGCGGTCAGCGGCGTCGATCTGCCGGCCGGAACTCGAGTCCGGGTGGAGTCGGTGGCTGACATGACCCTGGCGGTGGTCGCGATCGAGCCGTGATCGGCGGGG
>DIHI01000018.1:427-7834 GCA_002420085.1 Lysobacterales bacterium UBA5700
ATGGTCGCGATCGAGCCGTGATCGGCGGGCACCGACGCGCGCGTCGCAGCGTGCGCGCCGGTGTCGGCAGTGACTGCGCGCCGGTGGATTCCGGCCTGATCCCGACAGCGGACGGGTCGGCGGCTGGCTTGTCTTTCAAACAAATGAGAATTATTATCATCCGGCATCGGGCGCCATGCCCGCCAACAACCTACCGGTGATCTTCATGACTGCCTTCCGAATCGCCCGTGTCGCGATCCTCGTCTTCGCCCTTGCCGCATGCGGCCAATCGACACCGGAGCCGGCCGCCGATGGCGCTGCCGACCCCCGAGCCGGCGCTCCTGCAACCGCCGGCATCGAACTGGTGGTCTACTCCGAACGCCGCGAGCCGCTGATCCAGCCGATCTTCGAGCAGTATCAGCGCGAGACCGGTGTGACCGTGCGTTATCTGACCGACGCGGCGCCGGCCCTGATCGAGCGACTGGCGGCCGAAGGAGCCGCTACGCCGGCTGACCTGTTCATGTCGGTCGATGCCGGTAACCTCTGGCAGGCGGCCGAACGCGGCGTGCTGGCGGCGGTCGATTCGCCGACCCTGGCGGCGGCGATCCCGGACCATCTGCGCGATCCGGACCGTCGCTGGGTCGCCCTGTCGCTGCGGGCGCGGACGATCGTGTATTCGACCGAGCGGGTCGATCCGGCCCTGTTGTCCAGCTACGAGGCACTCGCCGAGCCGGACTGGAAGGGACGTCTGTGCCTGCGGACCTCGAAGAAGGTCTACAACCAATCGCTGACCGCGACCCTGATCGAACGCCTGGGCAGCGAGCGCGCCCAGGCCGTGCTGGCTGGCTGGGTGGCCAATCTCGCCACCGAGCCGTTCGCCGACGACACGGCACTGATCATGGCGATCGCTGCCGGTCAGTGCGACGTCGGCATCGTCAACACCTACTACCTGGGACGTGCGCTGGCCGAGAGCACCGACTCCGGCGGGGCGACCCTGGCGGTGGCTCCGTTCTGGCCGAACCAGGGCGATGCCGGTGTCCATGTGAATGTGTCCGGCGCCGGGGTCACCGCGTATTCCGATCGGCCGGCCGAGGCGCTCCGGTTTCTGGAGTGGTTGGCTTCGGAGGCGGTTCAGAAGCAGTTCGCCGAAGTCAATTACGAATACCCGGCGCGGCCCGGTGTCGAGCGGCATCCGCTGGTTGCCGGCTGGGGTGAGTTCAAGCCCGATCCGGTCAATGTCTCGGTCGCCGGGCGGCGTCAGGCCGAGGCGGTGCAGATGATGGATCGCGTGGGTTGGCGCTGAGTCCGGCAGCGGCAGTCGTGCCGGGCCAACCGGCACGGCGGCGGGCGTGGCACTGGCCGACCGGCCTGGCCTGGCTGCTGGCACTGCCGCTGATCCTGCCGCTGGTCTTTCTGCTGGTCGGGGCCGGCGATTGGCGCCCCGACCTGTGGTCGCATATCGCGCGACACCTGCTGCCGCGCGCCGTGTTCGATACCCTGGTGCTGGCGCTGGCGATCGCCGTGCTGACCCTCATCCCCGGACTCGGCTTCGCCTGGGCCAGTGCCCGCTACGACTACCCCGGTCGCCGGATCTTCGATTGGGCGCTGGTGCTGCCGTTGGCGATTCCCGGCTATGTCGTGGCGTTCGTCTATGTCGGCCTGCTCGACTACGCCGGTCCGGTGCAGACGGTCTGGCGTGACTGGTTCGGACCAGGCGCATCGCTGCCGAACGGACGCGGTCTGCTCGCTGCTGCCGTGCTGTTGTCGCTGGTGCTCTATCCCTACGTCTATCTGCTGGCTCGGGCGGCATTTCTCAGACATGGCACGGCCGCCCTGGATGCCGCCCGCAGTCTCGGCCACGGGCCGGTTTCGGGGTTCCTGCGGGCGGTGCTGCCGCTGACCCGTCCGGCCTGGGTTGCCGGCCTGACCCTGGCGGTGCTGGAGGCGCTGGCCGATTTCGGTGCCGTCAGCATACTCGGCGTCGATACCCTGACCACCACCATCTACCGGGTGTGGTTCGGCATGTATTCGCTGCCGACGGCGGCGCAACTGGCACTCGGTCTGTTGACCCTGGTCGCACTGGTGCTGTTGATCGAACGGGCGGCGCGTGGTCGTGCCCGCTATGCCGGTGCGATCGGCTCGGCCGGGACGATCCGGCGACGATTGATCGGCTGGCGAGGCTGGAGCATCACCGGTCTGGCGGCTGCCACGGTGTTGTTCGGTTTCGCGCTGCCCGTGGTGCGTCTGGCGACCTGGGCCTGGCAGGCGCGCGAACGCCTGCCGGATGTCGCTCAGGCGTCGGCCAACACCCTGATGCTGGCGGCGGCGGCGACGGTGCTGGTGCTGATCGGGGCGATCGCCCTGGTGTTGCTGGCGCGCCGCCGTCCCGGCGATCACGGTATCGCCGTCGCCGGGTTCGTCGCCAATCTCGGCTATGCCGTACCGGGCACGGTGCTGGCGGTGGCGGTGATGACCATGCTGGTCGCGGCCCAGGCCGGCCTGGTGCGGATCGGCGGACCGTCATGGCCGCTGTCGTCGAGCCTGATCGCGGTACTGCTGGCACTGTCGGTGCGCTTCATGCGGGTCGGCCACGGCGCGGTCGAGTCGGCGTTCGCCGCGTTGCGACCGGGCATCCTGGAAACCGCCCGCCTGCTGGAGCCATCGCCGTGGCATCGACTGCGTGAGGTGATCGCGCCATTGTTGCGGCCGGGCCTGCTGGCTGGCGCCTTGCTGCTGATGGTGGAAGTGATGAAGGAACTTCCGGCAACCTTGATGCTTCGTCCGTTCGGCTGGGACACGCTGGCGATCCGGGTCTATTCGCATGCTGCCGAGGGGCTCTGGCTGGAGGCCGCCTGGCCGGCCCTGATCCTGTCCTTGATCGGCCTGGCGCCGGTGTGGTGGCTGGTGCGTCGGCAGGACGAGAACTGATCCGCGCGTCCGCCATCACACGGCGGCAACGGCGCTTGCGCCATGTTTTCCGGAAATGAACCCGGTCGGCTTCTGCGATAATGCCGGCACCCTCCGGCCTCAGAGTGCAGACGATGTCCAAGCAGACCGTCCTCAATTCCCGCCACCGTGAGCTGGGGGCGCGCATGGTCGATTTCGGCGGCTGGGACATGCCGCTCAACTATGGTTCGCAGATCGAAGAACATCACGCGGTGCGCCGTGATGCCGGCATGTTCGATGTCTCGCACATGACCGTGATCGATCTGCATGGCGAACGGTCCCGCGACTTCCTGCGTCGTCTGCTGGCCAATTCGATCGACAAGCTCAGGGTGCCGGGCAAGGCCCTGTATTCCTGCATGCTCAATCCCGAAGGCGGAGTGATCGACGATCTGATCGTCTATTTCCTGGCCGAGGACGACTTTCGGCTGGTGGTCAATGCCGCCACCCGAGACAAGGATCTGGCCTGGATCGAAGCCCAGGCGGCGCCGTTCGCGGTCGCCGTTCGCGAGCGTCCCGAACTGGCGATGATCGCGGTCCAGGGACCGAACGCCCGGACACGGCTGATCGACCTGCTCGACCCGGACGGTGGCGAGGCGGCCCAGGCGCTCGGTCGATTCAGTGCGGTCGAGGTCGGCATGCGCGATGGTGGCCGCCTGTTCGTCGCGCGCACCGGTTACACCGGCGAAGATGGCTTCGAGGTGATCGTTCCCGAGCGATCAGCCCGTGCGCTGTGGGACGGCTTGCTGGCTGCCGGGGTCGTGCCCTGTGGCCTGGGCGCCCGCGATACCCTGCGGCTGGAGGCCGGCATGGCGCTGTACGGTCAGGACATGGATGACTCGGTCGGCCCGCTGGAGGCCGGCCTGGCGTGGACGGTTTCGTTCGACGAAGGGCGCGACTTCATCGGTCGCCCGGTGCTGGAGGCGCAGAAGGCGGCCGGTGTGCCGCGTCGCATGGTCGGTCTGGTGCTCGATGACAAGGGCGTGCTCCGGCATGGCCAGCGGGTGTTCTGCGACAGCGGGGAGGGCGAGATCCTGTCCGGCAGTTTCTCGCCGACCCTGGGGTGTTCGATCGCCTTGGCCCGCATACCGGCCGGCGAAGCCGGCGCGGTCTCGGTCGATATCCGTGGTCGGAGGGTGCCGGTGCGGCTGGTGAAGTTTCCATTTGTGCGCGAAGGCAAGGTCCAGCCGAACATCCTGCCTGATCATTCGTCCTGATCGGCCTCGGCTGTCGCTGCCTTCGCGGGTAGAATTATCCGGCCGCTGCCGGCCTGTCCTTCCCCCCATTCGAGCAAGAAGCCCCCAATGAGGAACTGCCCATGAGTGAAATCCCCGGCGATCTGAAGTTTCTGAAATCCCACGAGTGGGCGCGGATCGAGGACAGTGCCCGCGTCACGGTGGGAATCTCGGACCATGCCCAGCAACTGCTCGGCGATCTGGTCTACGTCGAACTTCCGCGCGTGGGTGATCGCGTCGATGCCGGTGCTGCCTGTGCCGTGGTCGAGTCGGTCAAGGCGGCCTCGGATGTCTACTCTCCCGTCAGCGGAACCGTAGTCGAGGTCAACGAGAGCCTGACCGACAAGCCCGAGACGATCAACGAGGATGCGTATGGCGAGGGTTGGCTGTTCGTGATCGAGGCCAGCGAGCCGGAACAGTTCGCCGACCTGCTCGGTCCGGACGACTACGCCGACCTGATCGAGGACGAGGCGCACTGATCCGCAGTTGCTTCGGCGCGTGGCCCCTGCACGTGTCGGAGCATGCACAGCGTCGTCTGCCCGGCGACCCCGGCCGGGTCGCCCAAGCCCTCTTTCGGACCACGGTGCCATGCCCTTCATCCCGCACAGCGAAGACGATATCCGCAACATGCTCCGGACCATCGGCGTGAACAGCATCGAGGCGCTGTTCGACGAGATTCCGGCCGATCTTGAGGTTCCTGCGCTGCCGGGCGTTCCGGACGGACTCAACGAGATGGCGATCGCTCGGCTGATGGCCGACCGTGCCCGTCGTGACGAGACGATCCTGAATTTCGCCGGTGCCGGGGCCTACGAACATCACATCCCGGCTGCGATCTGGCAGATCGTTTCCCGTGGCGAGTTCTATTCCGCCTACACGCCCTACCAGGCCGAGGCGAGCCAAGGTACGCTGCAACTGATCTACGAATACCAGTCGATGATCTGCGGCCTGACCGGCATGGACGTGTCGAACGCTTCGATGTACGACGGCGCCACCGCCGTCGCCGAGGCAGTGCTGATGGCCGAGCGCAGCCAGAAGCGCGGCGGGCTGCGCCGTGTGCTGGTGCCGATCAGCCTGCATCCGGCCTATCGGCGGACCATGCGCACCATCCTGGCCATGCAGGACATCGAGATCGTCGAACTGGATTGCCCGGATGGTCGGCTCGATCCGCAGCAGATCGCCGATCATGGCCAGGACTTCACCAGTGTGGTGATTCCGCAGCCCAATTACTTCGGTCGGATCGAGGATGTCGATGCCCTCACCGATGCCGGCCATCGGCGAGGTGCGTTGGTGATCGCGGTGGTCAATCCGATTGCCCTGGCCCTGCTCAAGGAGCCGGGCCGCTGGGGCGACACCGGTGCCGATATCGTCTGTGGCGAGGGTCAGCCGCTCGGCTGTCCGCTGTCCTCGGGCGGCCCGTATTTCGGCATGCTGGCCTGCAAGCAGGCGCTGGTGCGCAACCTGCCGGGTCGCCTGGTCGGCCGCACCGTCGATCTCGATGGACGCGACGGTTTCGCGCTGACCTTGCAGGCACGCGAGCAGCACATCCGACGCGCCAAGGCGACTTCCAACATCTGCACCAATCAGGGCCTGCTGGTCACTGCGGCGACCATGTACATGGCCCTGCTCGGTCCCGAGGGCTTGCGTCGGGTGGCAACGGCATCGGCTGGCAACGCCCGCGCGCTCCAGCGTCGGCTGTGCGAAATACCCGGTGTTCGGCCGGTGTTTGCCGATGGTCCGTTCTTCCATGAATTCGCACTGGACCTCGGCCGACCGGCACGGCCGGTCGTTGATGCCTTGGCCGAGCGGCAGATCGTTGCCGGCGTCCCGCTCGGCGATGACTATCCCGAACTCGGCGATCCCCTCCTGGTCTGTGCGACCGAGACCAAGACCGCCGACGACATCGAGCACTTCGCACTCGCGTTGCGCCACGCGCTGAGTTGAGCGAAAGCGCGCGTCGAGACTGGATCGACGCGCGCATTCGCTGGTGCGGCGCGCAAAAAAACACGAGATCGCGCGATGATCGCAGCGCATGCATGTTCTCCTCGACACGCGCCTGATTGGTTCGGTGCAGTCGCTCGATGATGCTCGACAGATTTCACGGCAACGCTCTGAAAACCTTGCTGGACAAGGCTTTCAGAGGTCAGGGCTGGATCGCCGAGTGACCCGGTTCGAGGGTCGGGCAGCGACGACCTGCTGCATGCCGCACGCCGTGCTGTCGTGTGTGCGAAAAAAATTGTTGCCGCATATTGACAGCACTGCGGCACCTGATTAGCGTGCAGTCAGCAGTTGCACGCTGCATAGACTGGTGATCGAACAACATCGACCGAGATCGCATCAGATACTTCGATCCGCAGACCCTTCGACTGCGGTGGACTCAGGGATTCTTTCCCGCGTCGAAACCACCGTCGTTCCTTGCCAACCGTTCCTCACTCGCGCTGTCCGCTCCGGCGGCTCAGGCGCGTTCTATCGTGGACGCGATCGCATCGCGTTCGTCGATCCGCGATCGCGGCCGTGGCGGTCGATCGCGGTTCAAGCCGTTCCGGCTGTCCCGGACGGTGCGCTGCACACTGGGCGTATAACCCTGGCCAACTGACGAGGAGATCAATGTATGGCTACCAAGAAAGCTGCGAGCAAGAAGGCTGCTGCCAAGAAACCGGCGGCGAAGAAGGCCGCCAAGGCGGTGAAGAGTGTGGTGAAAGCGGTGAAGAAGGTGGTCAAGGCTGTCAAGAAGGCGGCACCGAAGAAAGCGGCGGTCAAGAAGGTCGCCAAGAAGGCCGTGAAGAAGGCTGCGGTGAAGAAGGCCCCCGCCAAGAAGGCAGCGGTCAAGAAGGCGGTGAAGAAAGCGGTGAAGAAGGTCGTTGCCAAGAAGGCGGCACCCAAGAAGGCGGCACCGAAGAAGGCTGCCGCTCCGAAGAAGGCCGCCGCGAAGAAGGCTCCCGCCAAGAAGGCGAAAAAAGCGGCCAAGAAGCCGACGCCAGCCCCGGCAGCTCCGCCGGCACCGGTGGCACCTGCGCTGTAAGTCCAGCCGGTCTGCTGCCAAGCCTGCTCTCTCCCCGTGTGCCCAGGCGGGGAGGGGGCTTTCTCGGCGGTAGCCGACATCGGCCGGTCTTCGCGTTGCGGCGGTGGCGCGTGCCGGACGTGCTTGTAACTCGCGCGCGACCACCCGCGCCGCAGCCGATCAGGCGGCAAGTCCACCGTGCGTTTGTCGTGTACCAGACGGCGCTGACCGATCAATCGGCCCAGCCATTGG
>DIHI01000018.1:7875-11097 GCA_002420085.1 Lysobacterales bacterium UBA5700
GGCTCAGACAGCGTCTGGCCGCTCACAACCCGCTGCCGTCGGCATGCCTGCCGGGCTGCGATGGTCTGCTGGCGCGGCTGTGCGATCGCTTGAAAAACCCGCGCGATCGTCGATAGTGGTCAGGCTGTCGATCCTGGCAATCGATCGATGGCGTGGAGGCGACCGATGAATTTCTTTGAGCGCCAGACCAGTGCGCGACGACAATCACGCCGTTTGCTGGTTCTGTTCGTGCTGGCCGTACTGGCGATCGTGCTTGCGGTCGATCTGCTGATTCTGCTGGCGATCGTGCTGGTGGGATCCGAGGGCTCGATCGCCCCTGCCGATCTGTGGCTGCATCTGTCCAGGCCGCCGATGCCGAGCATCGCCTTGATGGTGGCCGTGATCGTGATCGTGGTGATTGCGACTGCTTCGCTCGTGCGGCTGGTCGGTCTGCGTGCCGGTGGCTCGGCGGTGGCGCGTTCGCTGGGCGCAACGCCGGTGCCGGACGCCGGCAACGATCCGCAGCATCGGCGTCTGCGCAATGTCGTCGAGGAGATCGCGATCGCATCCGGCGTGCCGGTACCCGATATCCACATCCTCGAAGGTGAGTCGGGCATCAATGCCTTTGCCTCCGGCTACAGCCCGACGGACGCCGCCGTTGCGGTCACTCGCGGTGCGCTTGATCGGCTCAACCGGGATGAACTGCAGGGGGTGATCGCCCATGAGTTCAGCCACATCCTCAATGGCGACATGCGGCTGAACATCCAACTGATCGGCCTGCTGCATGGCATCCTGGCGCTGTCGATCATCGGCAGGCGGATGCTTGAGCACATGCGCCACCGGCGCAGCAACCGGGACAACGGAGCGGTCATCGGAGTGGCGATCGGACTGGTGCTGATCGGCTCGATCGGCATGTTCTTCGGTCGGCTGATCAAGTCCGGCATCAGCCGTCAGCGGGAATTTCTAGCCGATGCATCGGCTGTTCAGTTCACGCGACAGACGCAGGGCATCGCCGGTGCCCTCAAGAAGATCGCCGGCCTCGATTCCGGCTCGCGGCTGACCGCCAGAGGAGGTGAGGATGTCAGCCACATGCTGTTCGGCGATGGTTTCGGCCTGTCCGGCATGTTCGCCACCCACCCGCCATTGATCGCGCGCATCCAGGTGCTGGAGCCTGGCTTCGACCTCGGCGAGTTGCAACGCCTCCGACAGGTCTGGCGATCATCGCCACCGTCCGGCCTGGACGAGGACGCGGCGATGGCATTGACCGCGACCTCGGGCGAGAACCATCCTCCACGGCCGGCGGGATCGCTGCCTGCCGCAGACGAACTGATCGACTGGCAACCGCAGGCCGTGGTCGAGCGGGTCGGTGATCCGATCACCCCCGATTTTCACCAGGCGCGCCGAGTTCTGGAGGCCCTGCCCGAGATCCTGGTCGAGGCGGCCCATTCACACGAGCAGGCACCGGGCCTGATCCTTGCCTTGCTCTGGTCCGAGGACGCCGAAGTGGGTCGGCGGCAGGCCGAACTGTTGCGCGGCTCGGTGCCGAGCACCTGGTTCGAATCGGCCGATCGTCTGCGCGCTCCCTGTGCGGCATTGCATCCGGTGCAGCGGTTGCCAGTGGCCGAAATCGCCTTCCCGCGCCTGCGCCATCGACCGACGGCTGATATCCAGCGACTCGCCGATCGGGTCGCGGCGATGGTCCATGCCGATGGCCGCATCAGTCTGTCGGAGTACGCCTTGGCCACCCTGCTGCGGACACAGGTGCTCGATGTGCTCGACCCGATCGACGCGACGGGCGGTGGACGCAGCAAGTTGCACGACAGCCGTCCAGCGGTGCTGACCCTGCTGGCGACCGTGGCCGCCCATGGCCATGCTGATCCAGCCGTCGCCCAGCGGGCCTATACGGCCGGTCTGGCGCGGGTGTTTCCTGGCCTGCATGCGCCCTATCGACCGCCGGAGGACTGGCCGACCGCACTCGACGCGGGCTGGACACCGTTGAATCGGCTGAATGCGCCATCGAAAGCCCTGTTGATCGAAGCACTGGCGGCCTGCGTCGACCACGATGGTCGCATCAGTCTGGCCGAGGTGGCCTTGCTGCGGACCGTCTCCGGCGTGCTGGGCTGTCCGTTGCCGCCGGCTCTGGTCGAAGCGTGATCGACACCGGTGCATCGGCCGTGAATTGCCGCTACCCTGCACCGGCTGCCGAACGCGCTGGGATCGACCGGCGTAGCCTGCACGCGGGTCGGTGGCCATGGTCATCCCCATCCGAATGGCGATCGGCCGAGCGCCGGGTTCGCCAGATCAGCGCTCGGCCGGACCGACTTGGACCTTCTTCCATCACGGTGTGCAACAGATGAACGAATTGGCGAATGAACTGGCGACACTCTCGACCGGCTGGGTCGTGCTGGGCGGATTCGCCTTCGGGTTGTTGCTCGGCAGTTTTCTGAATGTCGTCATCCTGCGCCTGCCGCCACGCCTGGAGTGGCGCTGGCGCGAGGATTGCCGACAGGCGCTGGCCGAACTGGAAGGCCGCGAAGCACCGGCCCCGGAAGCGCCGATGCCACCCGGCATCGTGGTCGAGCGCTCGCACTGCCGGCATTGCAGCCATCGGTTGGCCGCCTGGGAGAACATCCCGGTGCTCAGTTTCGTCGTGCTGCGCGGCAAGTGTCGGCGCTGTGGCGAGCGAATTTCCTGGCAGTACCCGGCGGTCGAACTGCTGACCGGCATCCTGACCGCAGTCTGCGTGTGGCGATTCGGCGTCAGCAGCGAGGCGCTGGCCGGCATCGCCTTCACCGGCATCCTGGTGGCGGCATCCGGTATCGACCTTCGGACCACCCTGCTGCCCGATCAGCTCACCTATCCCTTGCTCTGGCTCGGCCTGTTGGCCAGCCTCGCGGTCGGCGGGGTCAGTCCGGACCAGGCGATCATCGGTGCCGTGGTCGGCTATCTGTCGTTGTGGTCGGTGTACTGGGCGTTCAAACTGCTGACCGGCAAGGAAGGCATGGGCTATGGCGACTTCAAGCTGCTGGCCGGTCTGGGTGCCTGGGGCGGGGTGGCCGCGATCCTGCCGATCGTTCTGATGTCATCGCTGATCGGCGCGATCGTCGGCAGCTTCTGGTTGCTCGCGCGCGGCAAGGGCAGCGGTACGCCGATCCCGTTCGGGCCGTTCCTGGCGGCGGCCGGTTGGGTGCAGATCATCATTCAGCCCGATCTGCTCGGCGCCTACCTGCGCTGGGCGCTGGC
>DIHI01000018.1:11182-19544 GCA_002420085.1 Lysobacterales bacterium UBA5700
GAACTGGCCAGAATGCTCGGCGCCACCCCTGGCGCAGCGCGGACGAGTGGGTGGCCTGTCTCATCGGACCACCGGAGCCATCGATCGGAGGCATCAACGAGATGATGTGGATCAGCCGTGCAATGACAGTGCTGTCGGTCGCCCTGTTGCTGGCCTGTGGCAGCGCTTCGACACCGCCCGCCGCCGACGACGGCGCAGGCTCGCCGGTCACCGAAGCGGCCATCGAGCCGGCAGCCGCGCAGCCTGCCCTGACGCCCGCTGCCGATGCTGGCCCGGAGCGTCCTGCCGGCCTGCCCGAGACCGCCATCGCCGTGACCGATGGTGAGGGCAAGGTCTACTGGGTGGATGATCGCGGCGAGGGTCGGGTGGCCCTGTACGAGTTCCTGCCGGACGGCCAGGTCAGCGGTACGGCTGGCCGGATCGATCAATTGCTGGCGGTCTATCCGACGCTCGACCTCAGTCCGCTGATCGGCCGCTCGGCCGCTGCGGAGTCGGCGATCGACCACGCTGATCCTGATCAACGCCCAGAAAACCCTGCGCGATGATCCGCCGACTGCGGCGGCCAAGGACGCGAGTGCCCAAGCCTATGCCGTCCGGCTGATCGAGTCGCATGGGCTTTGACCGGCACTGATCCAGTCGCGACCCGCGTGCCGGTGCGGATTGCCGCTGGCCTGTGCGACACTGATGGCGCTGGCCGGCGTGAGTGGGCAGGACGCGCCTCCGGCATGCATGTGTGAACGAAAACAGCAACTGCACCGACCGTTCTTGCCGAGCGATCGGGTCTGCCCACGGTCAGCCAGATTCACCGCAATGCCACCCGCAACCCGCTCGACCCCCGTCCACGAAATCGTATCGGCTGGGAAATCCCCCCGGCCATGAAAGAAACCCTGGGCAATTCCCCCGAACGGCGGCACGTGATCTTTGAGGCGACACACAGGAGGCCACGATGAAAACCTTGCGCAAGGTCAAGGTCGAAGGCTTCAAATCGATCGCCAGCGCCGAGCTGATGCTGGGCGATCTCAACGTGGTCATCGGCGCGAACGGGTCGGGCAAGTCGAACCTGATCGGCGTGTTCCGTCTGCTGGAGCGGGTGCTGACCCACAACCTCCAACTCTACGTAGCCAGCGAGCCGGATCGCTTCCTGTTCCACGGGCGCAAGAAAACGCCCGCGCTGTCGCTGGATTTCGCGTTCGACCAGAATTCCTACGGGTTCACGCTCAAGGCGGCGCAGGACACGCTGATCTTCGAGTCTGAACGGGTGGAGTACAGTGGTTACTGGAGCTACGGCGAACCGATCGCCGTGGGTCACAAGGAAAGCAAGCTCGAAGCGGCGGCAGCGCCCTACAAAAACAAGATTCCGAAGTTCGTGTTCCCCAAGGTTCGGAATCTGGTCGTCCATCACTTCCACGATACGTCCGACACCTCGCCTGCCAAGCAGACGGTTGACTTGGACGACAACCGCTTCTTCCGCCCGAATGCGGCCAACCTGCCTGCATACCTGTACTGGTTGCAGGAAAAACATCCGGTCCAGTTCCGGCACATCGAGGAGCACATCCGGCTGGTCGCGCCATTCTTCGAGGCGTTCGTGCTGGCCCCGAGCCGGCTCAACGAGAGTCGAATCAAGCTGGAATGGCGACAGAAAGGTTCGGATGGCTATTTCGATGCCTATTCGCTGTCTGACGGCACGCTGCGCTTCATCTGCCTCGCCACCCTGCTGCTGCAACCGAATCCACCCGCGCTGATCCTGCTCGATGAGCCGGAGTTGGGCTTGCATCCCTTCGCCATCCGCATTCTGGCCGACCTGCTGGAGGCCGCGTCCAAGCGTGTGCAGGTGCTGCTGGCGACCCAATCGGTGACCTTGCTCGACAACCTCGCACCGCAGGATGTAATCGTCGCGCAGAACGATGGCCTGGAAACCACGTTCGATCGGCTCGACCAGGAGAAGCTTGAGGGCTGGCTGGCAGATTTCAGCCTGGGCGAGCTATGGGAGAAGAACGTGCTCGGAGGCCGCCCATGACCCGGCTGCTGATGCTGGTGGAAGGCCAGAGCGAGGAAATCTTCGTCAAGCACACGCTGGCCCCGCATCTGGCGCAGCACGGGGTATATGTGCAATCGCCCATCGTGTTGTGGACGAAGCGCCTGCCGAGCGGCGGCGGTTTTCGTGGCGGCGTATCGAACTGGAGCCAGATTCGTCGGAGCCTGTCGCCTCTGATCCACGACAGCACGGCATGGGTCAGTACACTCCTTGATTTCTACGGATTGCCGAAGGATTTTCCGGGGCTGGAGGCATCGAGCGCGGCCGATCCACGCGGGAAAGTGGCGGCATTGCAGGAACACTTCGCGGCGGAGCTGAACCACCCGCGGTTCATCCCATTCCTGGCGCTGCATGAGTTCGAGGCATGGCTGTTCAGCGCGCCGGAAGCCGTCGAGGCGCATTTCGGCCAAGCCCATCTCGCCGACCGGTTGCAGTCCGTCGTGCAGCAAGCCGGTGCGCCGGAACTGATCAACCACGGCTCGGACAGCCACCCCAAGGCACGTTTGCACGCCCTGGTGAAAAGCTACAAGGAAACGTCGGATGGCCCGACCCTGCTGGGCAGGATCGGCATCGCGACGGTTCGTGCCGCCTGTCCGCACTTCGACGGCTGGTTGAGTTGGCTGGAAGCCCTCGGCGAAGGATCGGGTGACGGCGCGTGAAGCGGCCCTGCCGGTGCGGTCGAGCGCCGGTCCGTCCTGACCGTCGGACCGCGCGCACGGCAGGGCGAATCGGTCGAAAGGCTGCGGGCCGAGCGGGCAGGGCCTAAACTAGCCGGATGGTCTGTGGCAGGCTGCGGTGGCGGGTCACCGTGGGTTGCTGCGGGCGCCCCTCGCTGCCTTCGATGCCATGACCGACCGACTCGTTTCGCCCGAAGCCGAACTCGACGATGCCCGCCTGGAGGCATCGATCCGACCGCGTCGGCTGGAGGAATACCTCGGCCAGGCGGCGGTGCGCGAGCAGATGCAGATCTACATCGAGGCGGCCAAGCGGCGCGGCGAGGCGATGGATCACGTGCTGATCTTCGGACCGCCGGGGTTGGGTAAGACCACGCTGTCGCACGTGATCGCCAACGAATTGGGCGTCAACATGCGCCAGACGTCGGGGCCGGTGATCGAGCGGGCCGGTGATCTGGCGGCGCTGCTGACCAATCTGCAACCGCACGATGTGCTGTTCGTCGATGAGATCCATCGGCTGTCGCCGGTGGTCGAGGAAATCCTCTATCCGGCGATGGAGGACTATCAGATCGACATCATGATTGGCGAGGGGCCAGCGGCGCGGTCGATCAAGCTCGATCTGCCGCCGTTCACCCTGATCGGGGCGACCACCCGCGCCGGTCTGCTGACCAGTCCCTTGCGCGATCGCTTCGGGATCGTCCAGCGGCTGGAGTTCTACTCGCCGGAGGAACTGACCGCCATCGTCCGCCGTTCGGCACGCATCCTCGACATCGATTGTGAAGCCGCCGGTGCGGCGGAGATCGCTCGCCGTTCGCGCGGCACACCGCGGATCGCCAATCGGCTGCTGCGCCGGGCGCGCGACTTCGCCCAGGTGCGGGCCGGTGGCCGGATCACGCTGGAAGCCGCCCGCGATGCCATGCATCTGGTCAAGGTCGATGCCGAGGGTTTCGATGAGCAGGATCGCCGGCTGCTGTCGGTGATCATCGAGAATTTCGAGGGTGGGCCGGTCGGGGTCGAGTCGCTGGCGGCCGCCATCGGCGAGGATCGCGGCACCATCGAGGATGTACTGGAACCGTATCTGATCCAGCAGGGCTATCTGGTGCGCACCGCGCGTGGCCGGATGGCGGCGCGCAAGGCGTGGTTGCATCTCGGCCTGAAGCCGCCGAGCCGACCCGGCACGCCGGACATGTTCGAGGATGTCCAGGCATGAGTGGACCCGCCTTCGTCTGGCCGGTGCGGGTCTACTGGGAGGACACCGATGCCGGTGGCGTGGTCTATCACGCCAGTTATGTGCGTTTTCTCGAACGCGCCCGCAGCGAGTGGTTGCGCGTGCTCGGGATCGGTCAGCAGGCGATGCGCGAGCGTCTGGATCGGGTGCTGGTAGTGCATTCGATGACGTTGGACTTCCGCAAGCCGGCTCGCCTGGATGATCAGCTTTCAGTCAGCGTCGGCCTGTTGCAATGCCGACGGGCCAGCTTCGCGTTGAGCCAGACGATCGTCACCGACACCACCACCCTGGTGCAGGCGCAGGTGCGGATCGCCTGTGTCGCCCCCGAGGATTTTCGCCCGCAACCGCTGCCCGAGCCCCTGGTTGCGGCCCTTACCCTGGAGAGTTGCCGATGAGTGTTGTCTCGATCCTGCTGCCCATGCTGGCCCAGGCCACGGCGGCCGTTCCGCTGGCCGAAACCGGCGCAGCCGTGGCCGCCCCCCTGACCGGCGAAGGGCTCGACTACTGGCATCTGATCCTGTCCGCCAGCTTGCCGGTGAAGGCGGTGATGCTGCTGCTGGTGTTCGCGTCGGTGGCGTCGTGGACGATCATTTTCCGCAAGCGCAAGGCGCTCAATGATGCCCTGGCGGAGTCGGAGTCATTCGAGGATCGGTTCTGGTCGGGCGTCGATCTGAATACCCTGTACACGGCGGCCAGCGACCGCCACCGCGAGATTCGCGGTCTGGAGTCGATCTTCGAGGCCGGCTTCAGCGAGTTCACCCGGCTGCGCGGCAAGCGTGGCCTTGATTCCCGCATCCATCTCGAAGGCGCGCAACGGGCAATGCGTGCCCAGGCCGCGCGCGAGATCGACGATCTCGAACACAATCTGGAGTTCCTCGCCAACGTCGGTTCGATCAGTCCATATGTCGGCTTGTTCGGTACGGTGTGGGGCATCATGATCAGTTTTCAGAGCCTGGCCAGCATGAAGGAGGCGACCATCGCCACCGTCGCGCCAGGCATTTCCGAGGCACTGATCGCGACCGCCATGGGCCTGTTCGCGGCGATTCCGGCGGTCTGGGCCTACAACCGGTTCGCCACCAAGGTCGAACGGATCAGCGTGCGCTACGAAGCCTTCGCCGAGGAGTTCAGTTCGATCCTGCAACGGCAGGGCAGTGCCGACTGAGCCCGATCGTGTCCGACCGAGGAGAGCGAGCATGTTGACGCCAACCCAGAATGCGAGGATGCCGGTCGGGCAGGGCATCCGCTGCCGTGTGCCTGGCCATGCGGGAGTCCCGAGCGATCAGCGGCGGGCGGGTTCGGATCTGCTTCGAGCGACCCGATCGCTGCCGTATTGGTGCGGGTATTGATGCCATGTCGCTCCGTCTGAAGAAGCGCCGCAAGCTGAAGAACGAGATCAACGTCGTCCCCTACATCGACGTGATGCTGGTTCTGCTGATCATTTTCATGGTGACCGCACCGCTGCTCAATCTGGGGGTCGATATCGAACTGCCACAGTCCGATGCCAAGCCGCTGGAGCAGCAGAAGGACGAGCCGGTGATGGTCGATGTCACAGCCGACGGCCGGATGTTCCTGACCCTGTCCGGGGCACCGGCCGAGCCGATCGAGCCATCGGCGCTGGAGGCCAAGGTGGCTGCCTTCGTGCGCCAGAACCCGACCACGCCGGTATTCATCCGGGCCGATACCGGGGTGGACTATGGCACGGTCTATGCGGCGATGACTTCGTTGCAGAAGGCCGGTGTGCCGCGCGTGGGCATGGTCAGTCAGCCCGCTCAGGCGTCACGGTAATCGCGATGCGCGAAGCGCCGACCGACACCATCCGGGCATTCCTGTGGGCGCTGGCAGTGCATCTGCTGGTGCTGCTGGTGATGGTCGTTGGCCTGTGGTGGACACGCAGCAGCGCGCCGTTGTCGGTGGCCGGCGACCCGATCGAGGCGGTGCTGGTGGTCGATGCCGGCAGCCTGCCGCCCCGGCCGTCGGCTGCCCGGCAGGCTCCAACCCCGACCGCGCCACCCCCTCAGCCGCGCCCCGAGCCCCGTCCGCAGCGCGCGGAGACTCCGCCCCAGCCGACCCCCCAGCAACCACCACCACGCCCGGACACCCGCGAGCAGGAACGCGCCGCGCTGGCCATCCAGCAGGCCGAGGAACGGGCCAGGCGTGAGCAGGAGGAGCGTCGTCGGCAGGAGCAGATCGACCTGACCGAGCGCCAGAGGCAGCAGGACGAGGCCGAGCGCCGCGAGCGCCAGCGTCAGCAGGCCGAGGCGCGCGAACGTGAACTGGCCGAATTGCGTCGTCAGCGCGAGGCCGCCGAGCGTCAGGCTCGACTTGAACAGCAGCGGTTGGAACAGATTCGTGATCGCGAGGCGCCATCGCCATCGCCTGCGTCGAGCCCGACACCGGCCCAGCCGCAGGCGCGTGCCGGCACCGGCGGCACCGACGAGAGCCTGCTCGGCCAGTACCAGTTGGCGATCCAGCAGGCGGTCGAACGCAACTGGCTGCGTCCGGAGACCATCCGGCCAGGTGTTGCCTGCAAGATACGCATCCGTCAGATCGTTGGCGGCGAGGTGATCGCCGTCAGTGTCGATCCGTCCTGCCCGTTCGATGAGTTGGGCCGTCGCTCGGTCGAAGCGGCCGTGCTCAAGGCACAGCCCTTGCCGTATTCGGGCTTCGAGTCGGTGTTCAGGCCCGATCTGCTATTTACATTCCGAGCCCCTGAAGGTTGACCTGCCATGAGTCGTTTCTTCGCAACGATCGCACTGCTGCTGTTCTCGGTCGCCGGCCGCGCCCAGACCCTGGAAATCGATATCGTCGGCGGCAATCCGGCGGCCCTGCCGATTGCCGTGGTGCCCTTCGAGTACGTCGGTGTCGCGGTCGCGCCTGACACCGTGGTCTCGGCGGTGATCGCCGCCGATCTCAACCGATCCGGCCAATTCCGGGTGCTGGGCGCCCAGGACGTGGTCGAGACACCGATCCGGGGGCAGGACGTCAATTTCGCAACCTGGCGATTGCTCAAGCAGGATTTCCTGCTGATCGGTCGCGTGCTCGACAGTGCCGATGCCGGCTATCGGGTCGAGTTCGAGTTGTTCGATGTCGCCAAGCAGGAGCGCCTGCTGGGTCTGGCACTGACCGGTCGGCCACAGGGCATGCGTGATGTCGCGCATCAGATCGCCGACCTGGTCTACGAGAAGATTCTGGGTGTCCGTGGCGCGTTCTGGACCCGGATCGCCTACGTCACCGCGTCCGGTGTCGCGCCGAACATCGAGTATCGGCTGATGATCGCCGATGCCGATGGCCACAATCCGCAACTGGTGGTCCGCTCCAAGGAGCCGCTGCTGTCACCGGCCTGGAGCCCGGACGGCCGGCGCCTGGCCTATGTCAGCTTCGAGCGCGGCAACTCCTCGATCTACATCCAGGAACTGGCGACCGGTCAGCGCGAAGTGCTGGCCGCCCATCGCGGGATCAATGGCGCCCCGGCATTCTCCCCGGATGGCAGCAAACTGGCCCTGACCCTGTCACGTACCGGCAATCCGGAAATCTATCTGCTCGATCTCGCCAGCCGCGAACTCACCCAGATCACCCGCCATTGGTCGATCGACACCGAACCGGTGTGGTCGGCCGACGGACGCAGCCTGTACTTCACCTCCGATCGCGGCGGACGGCCGCAGATCTATCAGGTTCCGGCCGCTGGTGGCGACGCCGCGCGGGTCACTTTCCAGGGTGAATACAATGCCCGCGCGACCGTGGTCGGCGACCGGATCGCCGTCGCCCAGGGCGCGGGCAATGTCTACCGGATCGCCCTGTTCGATCGGGGCTTCGGCGCTTCCGGCCGCTGGACCACCCTGTCGCCAGGCAATCTCGACGAATCACCGAGCTTCGCACCGAACGCCAGCATGGTCATCTATGCCGCCCGCGAGGGCAGTCGCGGCGTGCTGTACGCCGTCTCGGCCGATGCCCGAGTGCGCCAGCGTCTGGTGCTGGCCGATGGCGATGTCCGCGAACCGGCCTGGTCGCCGTTCCGGGCGCGCTGATGCCCAGCATCATCGACACCGGATCGATCCTTGCACTGGCCGGATTCATGCGGTGTTGAACCCCGGTTCAGCCGCGGTTTTCCACTACCCCTTGAGTCCGGACGCAATGCAGGTCATGCTTTCACCGATGCAAGGAGGCATCGATTCCGGTCCGTGTGGCAAGCACGGACCGGGACGCACCGGCCGAGGCCGGTTCGCCGACGTCCCGACAGGATGTCGGGATCGTAGCAATGAATACCCGCTGCGCCCCAACCTACACCTGCACCCATTGCCGAAAAGGCGAGGACTAAAACAATGAACACTGCTACTCGTGCGCTCCTGGTGGCTGCCGCCTGCATGGCGTTGGCTGCGTGCAAGACCAAGCCGGAACCGCAAGAACCCGCTCCGGCACCGGCTCCGA
>DIHI01000018.1:19611-22587 GCA_002420085.1 Lysobacterales bacterium UBA5700
CCGATAGCTGCCTGCGTCAGCGCCAGGTCTACTTCGATTTCGACCGCGACAACCTCAAGCCGGAATTCCAGGCCATCATCGACTGCCACGCCAAGTACCTGCGCGATCGTCCGTCGGCCCGGATCACCCTTGAAGGCAATGCCGACGAGCGCGGTACCCGCGAGTACAACCTCGGTCTGGGCGAGCGTCGCGGCAACACCGTCAATGGCGCGCTTGCCGCCGCTGCTGGTGGTTCGAGCCAGCTCACCGTGGTCAGCTATGGCGAAGAGCGTCCGACCTGCACCGAGTCCAACGAGGCATGCTGGTCGAAGAACCGGCGCGTCGAGATCGTCTACACCGCCCGGTGAAGACGCAGCGTTACGACCGTTTCGCGGTCATCCTGGGTACGGCGGCCATCCTGGCCGCCGTACCTGCGTTCGGGCAGAGCCGGCAGAGTCTGGCCGAGCGCGTCGAGCGGCTGGAAGCCGAACAGCAGCGCCAGGCCGGATCGAATCGCGATCTTGAACTGATCAACCGAATCACCGAATTGCAGGCCGAAGTCATGGCCCTGCGCGGCGAGCTTGAGCAGCAGCGGTTCGAGATCGAGCAACTCAAGCAGCGCAACCGCGATCAATATCTCGACCTCGACGGTCGACTCGCGCGCCTGGAATCGGCGTCTGCCGCCGGTGATGCTGCCGGTGTCCCGGCAGGCCAGGCTGCCGATGCCGCCAGCGGCGCCGACACGGCGACCCATCCGTCGAGCCCGACCGGTTCGTCCGGCATCGTTGCCGGGATTGCCACGGCCAATCCGACTCGGCCCGGCTCGGATCGTGGCGCCGCAGGTGATGTCGCGAACGCCGATGGCAACGACCCGGCGGCTGCTCCGGCCCGACCGGAAGGCGAACGTGCCGCCTACGACTTCGCCTTCGAGGCGCTCAAGCAAGGTGAGTACGCCGAGGCAGCGCGTCGGTTCCAGAGTTTCGAGCGCGAGTATCCCGATGGCGAACTGGCCGCCAATGCCGGTTACTGGCTTGGCGAGAGCTACTACGTCACCCAGAATTTCGAGTTGGCCCTGGACACCTTCCAGCGGGTGCTGGAGCGGCATCCGGATTCGGCCAAGGCCCCCGATGCCCGGCTCAAGCTCGGTTACAGCCAGTACGAATTGAAGCGCTACCCCGAGGCACGCGCGACGCTCGCCGATGTGGTCGAGCGTTATCCGGACAGCACGGTCGCCCGACTGGCCCAGGGGCGGTTGCGGCAGATGACCCTCGATGGCCGCAACTGAGGCGCCGACCGGCCGCGACGGTCAGCGCCCCGATTCGAGTTCCGCCGTCGCATCGCCTGCCCTGACTGCTGACCTGACTTCCGAGATGACATCGGATTCAGCGTCGGAGGTGCGACTGAAACTGACCGAAGTGTTCCGGTCCTTGCAGGGCGAGGCGCGCGATGCCGGCTGGCCGACCGTGTTCGTGCGCCTGACCGGCTGCCCGTTGCGGTGCAGCTATTGCGATACCGCCTACGCCTTCCATGGCGGCACCTGGTGGAGCCTGGACCGGATTCTCGCCGAGGTCGCCGCGCTGGGGGTTCGGCATGTCTGCGTCACCGGCGGCGAGCCGCTGGCGCAGCGGCGCTGCCTCGACCTGCTGCGTGCCCTGTGCGACGCCGGCCATGTCGTCTCGTTGGAAACCTCGGGGGCGCTGGATGTCGGGGCCGTCGATGCCCGGGTTTCGCGGATCGTGGACATCAAGACGCCTGGCTCGGGCGAGTGTGGACGCAACCACTGGCCGAACATCGAACGGCTTGGACCGAACGACCAGATCAAGTTCGTGCTGTGCGATCGTGCCGATTACGATTGGGCGGTCGAGCAGGTGTCCGAGCGGCAACTCGACCAGCGTTGCATGGTCTGGTTTTCGCCCAGCCAGGGTCAGCTTCCGGCGGCGACCCTGGCCGACTGGATCGTCGCCGACCGGCTGCCGGTGCGATTCCAGATGCAGTTGCACAAGACATTGTGGGGCGATGTTCCGGGGCGTTGATCGTCTGCGGGCTGGCCGGTTGCACGGCCCGATGCGGGAACTGACGCACAGCATGACGACCGACCTCGGACGGCCTGTTTCTGACATCAGCGAGTGGGCGTGAATCATCGTGGCAGACATGAAAACGGCAGTGATTCTGGTTTCGGGCGGCATGGACTCGGCAGTGACGCTCGCCCTGGCTCGCGAGCGTGGCTTCGCCTGCCACGCCCTGAGCGTCGCCTACGGTCAGCGCCACAGTGCTGAACTGGCGGCCGCCGAGATCACCGCGCGCCGGCTCGGTGCCGTCGACTACAAGCAGGTCGCGGTCGATCTGCGCGCGATCGGCGGTTCCGCGCTTACCGCCGACATCGAAGTGCCGGACTCGGGCGGTAGCGGCATCCCGATCACCTATGTCCCGGCGCGCAACACCATCATGCTGTCGATCGCCCTCGGCTGGGCCGAAGTGCTGGCTGCGGCCGATCTCTTCTGCGGGGTCAATGCGGTCGATTATTCGGGCTATCCGGACTGCCGGCCGGCATTCATCGATGCCTTCGAGCGCCTGGCCAATGTCGCGACCCGATCGGGTGTGGAAGGTGCGGGCATCCGCATCCATGCCCCGCTGATCGATCTGTCCAAGGCCGACATCGTTCGCGAAGGATTGCGTCTCGGCGTGGATTTTTCGGCCACCGTCTCGTGTTACCGTGCCGATTCCGATGGCCGTGCCTGCGGCCGCTGCGATGCCTGCCGACTGCGTGCCGAAGGTTTCGCCGCAGCCGGTGTGGCCGACCCGACCCGATACCGATGAAGGCCGACACCGCTCGCCGCAATTGCGGAAATCGTGACCGGCACGCGAATCCGGGTTAAAATTACGGGTTGGCGTGCTTCCGCACCCATGTTCAACGCTGCAAGCGGGCCGTTAGCTCAGTGGTAGAGCAGTTGGCTTTTAACCAATTGGTCGAAGGTTCGAATCCTTCACGGCCCACCA
>DIHI01000018.1:22685-22872 GCA_002420085.1 Lysobacterales bacterium UBA5700
GGTTTGAATCCTTCACGGCCCACCAGTCGAATCTCTGTGTCACGGCGTGGCGCAATCCGTTCGTGAGCGGGGCTGGGCGCAGGCAGCGGGCGATCGCAGAACTTGACTTGAGATTGGCCGTCCTCGGAGTCGGCCGTCCTCGCAGCCGAGGGTGCGCGCCGGGCGGTCTGCGGCCCGCTGTCGCTGT
>DIHI01000018.1:22952-23814 GCA_002420085.1 Lysobacterales bacterium UBA5700
TGCGGACGCCTTCCTGCCGAGCCTGGTGCGTCGCCCTTCCGTTACGCTGCGTCCAACTCGCTCGACAACTCGGGATGCGCGATCAGCAGCCGCAGCAGGCAGAGCACTGCGCCGGGCGGGGCGAAGCGCCCTTGCTCCCAGTCGCGCAGGGTCGCCACCGGGGTGCCGATGCGTGCGGCGAACTCCGCCTGGGACAGGCCCAGCCGCGTCCGGGCCGCTCGCGTCAGGGTCTGCTCGGCCGTGGCGACGCGCCCCTGCCGTCCCTTGGCTTCGCGCAGCGCCTGGCGCAGTTCGGGCAAGGGCTGGCCAGCATCGGTTTCGATGGCCTTTGCGATCTTCTCTATGTCCATGCTTACACCGCCTTTTCGATGCTGCCGGGGCGGACGTCGGCGCGGTCGGCCTTGGCGTACAGCATGACCAGCACCACCGTCCCGTCTTCGGCGAAGTTGAAGTAGATCACCCGCACGCCGCCGCGTTTGCCATGGCCCGCGCGGCTCCAGCGCAGCTTGCGTGCTCCGTCGGCACCGGGAATCACATCGCCGGCTTCGGGGTGTGTCGCGATCCAGCCGATGAACTCGAACCGCTCGTCATCAGACCAGAGCTTCTCCGGCTGTCGTTGGAACGTCGGAGTTTCGATCACGGTGCGCACGTCTGTCATGGTGCGGGCTTCCCGTATAGTGTCAAGGAGCGATGACACGCCCTGCCGAACGAGAGGCGTGTCAGCCGCCGCCGGTTTCGCCGGCTTTGGTTTCGCCGGCTTCGGCTGCATGCATGCCGTCCACCGCGCCGGAAAAATCAGGTACGAACCAGCTTCGTGGCGGCATCACGGTCCGACCTGTCCTGAAAATGGGTGTATCCACAG
>DIHI01000018.1:23926-29758 GCA_002420085.1 Lysobacterales bacterium UBA5700
GCCGCAGTCGATCCGGTCATGGGTCACAGCGCCGGGCGCGATCACGGTGACGATGCGGTGTCCGCCCCGGTCGCGCGGCGATGCTGTGATCGCCGGTTCGAGCCCCGGTCACCCCGCTGACCACTTCGCTGACTACGCCCCGGGTCGTGGTGCTGAAATCCACCGGTGCGGCCTGTCGCTGGGCATGGCCACCCGTCCCGGCCTGCCGCCATCCGGCGCGCTCACGCCCGTCAAGTGGCGGCCGGCCGACTGTGCTTAAATCCGGTTGTGCGGTGATTGGGCCGTTGGATCGACAACCGAAGGAGTCGCGGCATGGCGCGGTGGTGGCGGCGAGGTGCAGACCTGGTGGCGCTGGCGTTCGGGCGTTGGCAATGGCAACCGCCGCCCTGGGCGCAGGCTGTGGCACGGCGGATGGCAGCGTTTTGGCGAACGGCGCGTGCGCAACCGCGCCGGACGCTGTCGGCTGGACTGGCCGTGCTGGCGTTCGTTCTGCTGGTCGGCCTCGGTTGGCAGTGGTGGGCTAGCCGACCGCGACCGCCGGAACCGCCGATCGCCGGTTTCGAGTTCCAGTCGCCGCCGCTCACCGATTACGCAAGCGATCCGGTCGTGGTCCATCCACTTCGGGTGGCATTCGATCGATCGGTGGCGCCGTTGGCCGAGGCCGGTCAGAGCGGTGTCGAGGGGTTTCGTCTGCGTCCCGAGATCGCCGGCAACTGGACCTGGGAAAGCGATCGGCTGCTGGTGTTCCAGCCGACCGGTGACTGGCCGATCGGCGAACGCTACCGGGTCGATTTCGATCACGCGCGCGCGTTCGCACCGTCGG
This sequence comes from Lysobacterales bacterium UBA5700, assembly GCA_002420085.1. Lineage (GTDB taxonomy): Bacteria > Pseudomonadota > Gammaproteobacteria > Xanthomonadales > Xanthomonadaceae > UBA11164. The sequence continues at coordinate 24,750 of DIHI01000018.1, forward strand.
TGCGGGTGCTGGAGCCCGGTTTCGAGTTCACCAGTGCGCCCTTGACGGCGAGTCTCGGGTCGGCCGAGTTCCATCAGGATCCGCTGGATCCGGACCTCAAGAAGGCGATCGTGCGGATCGATTTCAGTCATGCCGTCGATCCGGTCTCGTTGCAATCGAGCGTCCGGCTCGATCATCGGGTTCTGGTCGCTGACGGCAAGCCGGTGGCACGTGATTTTTCGATCAGCTATGACCGCGATCGGCGCTCGGCCTTCGTGCATTCCGAGCGGCTCGATCTGTCCGACGATGCTGCCCTGATCCGCGTTCGGTTGGCGGCCGGGGTGCGGGCGGCTGCCGGTGGCCGCCCGACCGCGACCAGTCTGGAGGCCCAGGTCGAGATTCCGGGCCGATTCGGCCTGCAGGTTGCCGCGATCGAGCCGGTGCTGGTCGACAACGACCGTTTCGAGACCGAGCAGGTGCTGCGGGTCGGGTTGTCGCTGTCGGTCGGCGAGGCCGAGATGGTTTCTGCGGTGCGGGCCTGGCTGCTGCCGATCCACGACCCGGAACTGGCGGAGCACCAGCGGCGGAGCGCGACTCGCTGGAGCGTCGGGCAGGTGACCGATCGGGCGATTGCGGCGGGTCAGCCGCTTGATCTCGAATTGCTGGCCGGCGAGCAGGTACACGCCAGCGAGCATGCCTTCCGTTTCCGTGCAGATCCGGGTCGCTACCTGCTGATACGGGTCGAGCGTGGATTGACCTCGTTCGGCGGTTATGTGCTGGGCAAGACCGATCTGCGGGTGCTGCGGGTGCCGAATTTCCCATCGGTATTGCGCTTCATGGCCGATGGCGCGTTGCTCAGCCTGAGTGGCGATCGCCGGATCGGGATCGTCGCCCGCGATGTGCCCGGTGCCCGTCTGGAGGTGGCGCGGGTGTTGCCCGATCAGCTTCACCATCTGGTAGCGTCCAACTACGGCAGTTTCGAGCGGCCCAGTCTGTACGGCTCGTCGTCTGATCAGAGCAGCGAGCGTTTCGAGCGGATCATCGATCTGGCCGGCATGGCGGCCGGCGAGGTGCGCGAGCAGGGCGTCGATCTGTCCGACTATCTCGGGCCGGGCGGGCGGCGCGGGGTATTTCTGCTCAATCTGCACCCGCACGATCCGGCCCAGGCCGCGCAGCAGGCGAGCGAGGCGGCCAGACGGGCCGTGCATGCTCAGGGTCTGGTCGCGCCGGACGAGGTCGCCGGTCTGGGCGAGGGGTGGCACGATGGCTACATCCCGGCCGGCAGCGATTCCCGGCTGGTGGTGGTGACCGATCTCGGGGTCGCGCTCAAACGGGCGTTCGATGGCAGCCTGGATGTCTTCGTGCAGTCGATCGCCAGCGGCCAGCCGGTCGCCGGTGCGACCGTCGAGGTGATCGGTCGCAACGGTCAGCGCCTGGTCAGTGCCGGCAGTGATTCGGACGGGCGGGCGCGGTTCGCGTCCTTGCAGGGCTTCACCCGTGAGAAGCGACCGCTGCTGCTCCAGGTCCGGCGTGGCGAGGATCTGTCGTTTCTGCCGCTCGACGGCGACGACCGGCAACTCGACTATTCGCGCTTCGACATCGGCGGCATTCGCAATGCCCGGGTTGCCGGGCAGTTGAGCGCGCATCTGTTCTCCGATCGTGGCATCTATCGGCCGGGCGAACGTTTCAACATCGGCATCCTGGTCCGGGCCGACGACTGGGGCCGTTCCCTGGCGGGTCTGCCGTTGCAGGTCGATATCGTCGATGCCCGCGGCATGCGGGTGCAGCGCACACCGATCCGGTTGCCTGAGAGCGGCTTCGAGGAAGTCGCTTTCCAGACCCTGGAGACCTCGCCGACCGGCGAGTGGACGGTGAATCTGGTGCTGGTGCGCGATGACAACCGGCAGTTCCAACTCGGATCGACCACGGTCCGGGTGCGTGAATTTCTGCCCGATCGAATGAAGGCGAGTGTGCGGTTCTCGCGCCCGGCCAGCGAGGGCTGGCTGCATCCGGACGGACTTGCGGCGACGGTCAGCCTGCGCAATCTGTTCGGGACGCCGGCCCAGGATCGTCGGGTCGAGGCGACCCTGACCCTGACGCCGACCCTGCCGGCCTTCCCGAGCCATCCGGGCTATCGGTTCCACGTCCCCGGCAAACTCGACGAGGAGGGCTACAGCGAACCGTTCGGGGACTTGCGCACCAATGCCGACGGCGAGGTCGAGTTTCCGCTTGGCCTGGAGAAGTTCGCCGGGGCCAGTTACCGGGTCCACCTGTTCGCGCGCGGTTTCGAGGCGGCCGGTGGACGCGGGGTGGCTGCCGAAGCGGCCACCCTGGTCTCGACCGCCGATTATCTGGTCGGGATCAAGGCCGATGGTGGGCTCGACCATATTCCGGGTGCCGCCAAGCGAAGCGTGCGCCTGCTGGCGATCGATCCGCAGGCGCGTCCGCGCGCGGTCGAGAATCTACGTGCGGTACGGGTCGAGCGGCGCTATGTCTCGGTGCTGACCCGGCAGGATTCCGGGGCGTTCAAGTACGAGTCCCGACTGCGGGAGTCGGTGCTCGACGAGGCACCGCTCAGCCTGCCGAGCGAGGGTCTGGACTGGCCGCTGGCTACCGCTCGGCCGGGCCGCTTCGCCCTGCTGGTGCGTGATGCCCGTGGCCGCGAGTTGAACCGGGTCGAATACGATGTGGCCGGCGATGCCAACCTGAGTCGCTCGTTGGAACGCAATGCCGAGTTGCAACTGAGCCTGTCCAAGTCCGACTATGCTGCCGGTGAGGAGATCGAGATCGCCATCCGGGCGCCCTATGCCGGCACCGGTCTGATCACGATCGAACGGGAGCGGGTCTACGCCCATGCCTGGTTCAAGGCCGAGACCACCGCCTCGGTGCAGCGCATACGGGTGCCCAGCGACCTCGAAGGCAATGGCTATGTGAACGTCCAGTTCCTGCGCGATCCCGCTTCGGACGAAATCTTCATGAGTCCGTTGAGTCACGGCATCGTCCCGTTCACGGTCGATCGCGGTGCGCGTCGGACGGCGCTGCGGATCGATGCGCCCGATCGGGTTCGTCCGGGCGAAGCGTTGGCGGTCACGGTGCAGACCGAGCGCCCGACCCGGCTGGTGCTGTTCGCGGTCGATGAGGGCATTCTCCAGGTCGCCCGTTATCGCTTGACCGACCCGCTCGACCGCTTCTTCGCCAAGCGGATGCTGGAAGTCCGGACCCGGCAGATCCTCGATCTGATGTTGCCGGAGTTCGCACGCCTGAACATGCGTTCGGCGCCCGGTGGCGATGCCGAAGGTTTGCTCGGTCGTCACTTGAACCCGTTTCGCGGCAAGCGGGTGCCGCCGGTGGCCTACTGGTCCGGGTTGATCGAGGTCGATGGTCAGCGCACCCTGAGCTACACCGTGCCGGATCATTTCAGCGGTCGGCTGCGGGTGATGGCGGTAGCGGCTACGCCGGATTCGGTCGGCATCGCCGAAACCGCGACCACGGTGCGCGGTGATTTCGTGCTGTCACCGAATGTTCCGACCATGGTCGCACCGGGCGATGAGTTCGATATCAGCGTCGGCGTTGCCAACACCGTCGATGGGCTGGGCGAGCGGGTTCTGCCGATCGCATTGAGTCTCGATCTGCCCGAGGGCCTGAGTGCCGTCGAAGCCAGTCAGGGTGAATTGAGTCTGGCGGCGGAGCAGGAAGGGGTGCTGCGCTTCCGACTGCGTGCCGGCAGTGAGCCGGGACCGGCCCGCCTGCGCTTCCGGGCGACGGCCGAGAACTACACGGCTGCGATCGAGGCCGAACTCTCGGTGCGGCCGGCGACCGCCTATCACACCGAGACCACGTTCGGCCGGCTCGACCGCGAGCAACGCGAGATCACCCCGCTGCGCACCCTGTTCGCCCCGTTTGCCCAGCACTCGGCGGCGATCTCCCATTCGCCCCTGGTGGTTGCCGATGGCCTCGGTCGCTATCTCTCCAGCTTCGAGCATCAATGCACCGAGCAGGTGCTCAGTCGGGCGGTGCCGGCCCTGGTGTTCGAGCGCCGGCCCGAATACGCGGCCATCGCGGCTGGCCCAGGTCGTCCCGGCGCACCGGCCAAGAGCCATGCCGATGCCTTCGCCGATCTGCTCGGCCTGCTCGCCGCCCGTCAGAACGGCGAGGGGGCGATCGGCTACTGGCGGGCCACCGTGGAGTCCGAGCCCTGGGTTACCGCCTACGCCATGCTGTACCTGATCGAGGCACGCGAACGTGGCCTGACGGTTCCGGACGACCTGCTCCGGCGCGCGACCGGCTACCTGCAACGGATGGCGGCCGACGAGGGCGACGCCAGCCTTGCCGGGTTGCGCGAGCGGGCCTTTGCCATCTATCTGCTGACGCGACAACGGCAGGTGACCGGAAATCTGGTCGCCGCCCTGCGCGAGCGCTTGCAGCAGGTGCATGGTGATGCCTGGCAGTCGGACCTCGCGGCCGCCTATCTCGCCGCCAGCCTGGCCCTGATGAAGGAGGATCGCGAGGCCGACCGATTGATGGCCAGCCCCAAGCGGCACCTGAGCCGCCGCAGCCGGACCGGCGACTGGACCTATGCCCGCTTCCACGACCCGCTGATCGCCGATGCCGGTGTGCTGTACCTGTTGGCCCGACACTTTCCGGAGCAGGCCGCTGCATTGCCGGCGCAGGCATTGGACAGCCTGATCGAGCCGATCCGCGATCGACGCTACAACACGGTGTCCTCGGCGTTGACCGTGCTGGCCCTGGATGCCTACAGCGAGGCGCTGGGCAGCAGCGATGGCCGTGGCCTGAGCCTGGCCTGGCGCGCCGAGGCGGGGCCGGCGGTTCCGTTCGGCACGATTCAGGGCGCGGTACTGGCGGGCGCGTTCGACCCGGCAGCCAGCGCGGTTCGGGTCGGCAACGAACTTGACCGACCGGCCTGGTACGGTGTCAGCCAGACCGGTTTCGACCGCGAGCCGGTACAGACTGCGCTGGCCGAAGGAATCGAGGTCGTGCGCGAATGGCTCGATGCCGATGGCAGACCGGTG
>DIHI01000018.1:29976-37642 GCA_002420085.1 Lysobacterales bacterium UBA5700
GGCGACGGCGACGCGGCGATCGATGCCGCCTGGTCGCGATTGGCCAGCCCAGGCTGGACCTGGCAGGCCCAGCACGTCGATATCCGCGACGATCGGGTGGTGCTGTACGGCTGGGTCGACGAAGACATGGGCGAGTTCGTCTACCGCATCCGGGCAACCAATTCCGGGCGGTTCGTGGTGCCCGCGCTGTATGCCGAATCGATGTACGAACGCACGGTCCGGGCGCGTTCGGCAGCCGGCACGATCGTGGTGGAGGCACGCTGATCCGGCCGCAGGCTCCTGCGGCAGTGCCCGGCAGCGGCGGACGGAGGCGCTGGCGGCGATCGGTGCGGGTCGCGTTGGTGCTGCTGGCGGCCTGGTCGATGGTCGTCGCGCTGGTGCGATTCTGGCCTCGTCCCCCGCTGTCGGCGGCCATCCCGGTCTCGACCGTGGTGGTCGACGCCGATGGCCGTCTGCTGCGCCTGACCCTGGCGGCCGACGACCGCTACCGGCTGTGGCTGCCGCTGACGGAATTTCCCGCCGACCTGATCGATGCCGTCCTGCTGCACGAGGATCGCTGGTTCCACTGGCATCCCGGCGTTGATCCGGTCGCCCTGGTCCGCGCGGCCGGCACGACCTATCTGTTGGGCGGACGTCGTCAAGGGGGTTCGACCATCACCATGCAACTGGCCCGTCTGCTGCATCGGCTCGACACCCGGAAGCCCAGCGGCAAACTGGTCCAGATCGGTCATGCCCTCTGGCTGGAATTGCGCTACAGCAAGGCAGACATTCTGGAGGCGTATCTCAATCTGGCTCCTTACGGCGGCAATGTCGAGGGCATCGGAGCGGCTGCGATGATCTACTTCGACAAATCGCCTTCGGCCTTGAGTCTGCCGGAATCGCTGGCATTGGCGGTGATCCCGCAGGCGCCGAACGCCCGTGGCGGGACCGCCCGTTCAACCGGCACTGGCGACCGAGTCGGTCCGAACCATGCCTCCGAGCCAGACCGATCGGGCGTCGCCGAGTCGGCGGACCTGCGGACTGCCCGCGAGCATCTGTATCGGCGTTGGCAGCAGACCTATCCCGAGCGCAGTGGCAGCCCTGCCGACCTGCGCCTGCCGCTGGCTCTGCGACGGCCCGCCGACCTGCCGTTTCGCGCGCCACATCTGGTCGATTGGCTGCTTGCCGAACAGCGGCGTTCCGGCAGGTCGATCGGACGGATCGAGACCACTCTCGACCTGCGCCTGCAAGCCCTGCTCGAACGGCAGGTGGGCAACCATGTCCGGCGTGTCGGCGAGCGTGGCATCGACAATGCCAGCGTGATCCTGATCGACTGGCGCGACATGGCGGTCAAGGCGCTGGTCGGCTCGGCCGACTACTTCGATTCGACCATCGAGGGCCAGGTCGATGGCACACGCGGCAAGCGCTCGCCCGGATCGACCCTGAAACCGTTCGTCTACGCGCTCGGTATCGATCAGGGCGTGTTGCACCCGATGACCGTATTGCGCGATGTGCCCTCGGCGTTCGGACCGTTCTCGCCGGAGAATTTCGACGGCCGTTTCCTCGGTCCGGTGACGGCCACCGATGCCCTCAATCGCAGCCGCAACATTCCCGCCGTCGCGGTCGCCGCCCGGCTGCGGGATCCCAATCTGTACGGGTTCCTGCGTCAGGCCGGAATCGGACCCTTGGCCAGTGAAAGCCACTACGGACTGGCCCTGGTGCTGGGGGGCGGGGAAGTCAGTCCGCGCGAACTGGCGATGCTGTACGCCATGCTCGGCAACGGCGGTGTCCAGCGACGACTGCGCTACCAGCGCGACAGCCCGATCGACGGCGGTCAGCGCCTGATCAGTGAGGCCGCTGCCTTCATGACCCTGGACATGCTGCGTCGAAATCGTCCGCGCGACGACAGCGGAGCGGCCCGCCCGCGACGGCTGCCGGTGGCCTGGAAGACCGGCACCTCCTGGGGCTTTCGCGACGCCTGGACCGCTGCCACGGTCGGTCCCTACGTGCTGGTGGCCTGGGTCGGCCGCTTCGATGGTGTCGGCAACCCGGCCCTGATCGGCATCGAAGCGGCAGCCCCGCTGGCGTTCGCGATCGTCGATGCCATCCTGGCCGATGACCCTCACCTGGGCGACCCGCCCTGGCGGGTGCCGGACCGACTGCGCCGGGTCGAAATCTGCTTGGCCACCGGCGAACTGCCGAATGCCTGGTGCCCGCAGCGTGGCGAGACCTGGTTCATTCCGGGGGTTTCGCCGATCACGGTCAGCCAGGTCCATCGGGCAGTGACCATCGATATCGCCACCGGCCGTGCCGCCTGCCCACCCTTCGATCCGGCCCGCACCCGCACCGAGATTTTCGAGTATTGGCCATCCGAGTTGGCGCGGGTGTTCGCCGATGCCGGGATGCCTCGGCGGACCCCGCCCGAGCCGGCTGTATGCGGCCCGGCGGCCACCACCGAGTGGGCGGGGGGAACCGCCCTGCGCATCGATCGGCCCTTGACCGGGGTCGCCTACGGTCTGCGCAGCAGCCATCCGGAGCAGGCGGTGATCGAGTTCCGTGCCAGCACCGAGGCGCCGGTGGCCGATCTCTACTGGTTCGTTGATGATGCATACGTCGGCGTGTCCGGCCCCGGCACCGCCCTGGCCTGGCGTCCGCCCGGCCCCGGACGCTTCCGCGTCCGAGTGGTCGATGGCCATGGCAATGCCGACCACCGTGAATTGCGGGTCGATGCGCTCGATTGAGGGTTCGGATCGGCAGGCTGCGATGCGTTGGCCTGGGCGGTACACGTCGGCCAGCAACTGGCCGGGTTCTGACGCGCGGACGTCGGACTTGCGGGATCGCTGGATGCGGCGGCATAATAGGCGGTTCCGGCATGCCGGAGGCGGCCATCGTGGCCGTCAGGACTCGCGGGCTTCGGCCCACACCGGTACGGGCATGGATGGCAAGCGCGGCTCCCGGCCGCCGCCCGACCTGTCAGATCGTCAACCAGGGAAGCACTCATGCCCAAGATCAAGACCAACCGGGCCGCTGCCAAGCGGTTTCGGAAGACGGCTTCCGGCAAGTACAAGGCCGGCCACGCCAATCGCAGCCACATCCTCACCAAGAAGGCGACCAAGCGCAAGCGCAACCTCCGGCAGACGAATCACGTCCGCGCCGAGGACGCCGGCCGTCTGGACCGCATGCTTCCGTATCTCTGAGGAGGGTTGAACAATGGCACGAGTCAAGCGTGGTGTGACCGCCCGTCGGCGGCACAAGAAAATCCTGAAGCTGGCCAAGGGTTACTACAACGCCCGGCGCAAGGTATTCCGGGTCGCCAAACAGGCGGTCATCAAGGCGCAGCAGTACGCCTATATCGGCCGCAAGCAGAAGAAGCGCAATTTCCGTTCGCTCTGGATCGTCCGCATCAATGCCGCCGCGCGCATGCATGGCCTGAGCTACAGCCGGCTGATGAACGGTCTGAAGAAGGCGAACGTTCAGCTTGACCGCAAGGCGCTGGCCGACATCGCCGTTCACGACCAGGTCGCATTCGGCCGGATCGCCGAACAGGCCAAGCGCGCGCTCGCGGCATAAGCACCGCTCGGATCGGTCGAAGGTGGGCGGCAAGCCCGCCTTCGACTCGCGGCGGACATCGGCGGCCGATGCCGCTGCAACCGGGGAGGGCAGTCGCTGCTCCCCATCCTGCCGCCCCCGTTGCTCGGCGCGGTTCCGGGCCGATAGCGGCGGCCGCAGGGGACCGGGTCGGCAACGATCGGCGGTGCAGTACAACGGGGATGGCCGGTCGATGACCGAACTCGAAGCACTCACCGAGACCGCCTTGGCCGACATCGCCTCGGCCGACAGTCTCGATGCCCTCGAAGCCCTGCGGGTCGCCTTGCTCGGCAAGGCCGGCACGATCACCGGGCAATTGAAAGCGCTGGGCGCCTTGCCGCCCGAGCAGCGCAAGACGGCCGGTGAAGCAGTCAACCGGGCAAAGCAGAAGGTTGGCGAGGTGCTGGCTGAGCGACGCGAGCAGTTGCACGCGCGTGCGTTGCAAGCCCGGCTGGCCGCCGAGCGGATCGACATCACCCTGCCGGGGCGTGCCGCCGAGATCGGCAGCCTGCATCCGGTGACCCGCGCGGCCGAGCGAATCGCCGGCATCTTCGCCCGGATGGGTTACGAACTGGCCGACGGACCCGAGATCGAGGACGACTGGTACAACTTCGAGGCCCTGAACTTTCCGCCGCACCATCCGGCGCGGGCCATGCACGACACCTTCTACTTTCCCGATGGCCGCCTGCTGCGAACCCACACCTCGCCGGTGCAGGTTCGCTACATGCAGCGACAGCAGCCACCGTTCCGGATGATCACGATCGGCAAGGTCTACCGCAGCGATTCGGATCAGACCCACTCGCCGATGTTCCACCAGATGGAGGGGCTGCTGGTTGATGAAACCAGCACCTTCGCCGATCTCAAGGGCACCCTCAAGCAGTTCGTCGATGCCTTTTTCGAGCGCGATTTCGAGATGCGCTTCCGGCCCAGCTATTTCCCGTTCACCGAACCCTCGGCCGAAGTCGATATCCGCTGGGATCGCGAGGATGGCAGCGAGCGCTGGCTGGAAGTGCTGGGTTGCGGCATGGTGCATCCGAACGTGCTGACCAAGGTCGGCATCGACCCGGAGCGTTACACCGGCTTTGCATTCGGCATCGGCATCGAGCGGTTCGCGATGCTGCGCTACGGGGTCGATGACCTGCGGGCATTCTTCGAGAACGATACCCGCTTCCTGCGCCAGTTCGGGTGAGATCGGGATCGGCATGCGACGATCGTAGAGGCCGGCCGGTGCCGGGATGTCGGGATCGCACAGCCGCGCGCAGCGCATGTGTGGTGTCGGCGGCAACCGGGCCGGCGATTCGGATGGACACTTCGGAAACCGCACATGAAATTTCCTGAAAGTTGGCTGCGCAAACACGTCACGGTGGACGCGCCCCGCGACGTACTGGCTGCCCGCCTGACTGCAATCGGCCTGGAAGTCGAAGCGATCACCCCGATCGGTGCCGATCTGGCGGGTGTGGTGGTGGCCGAGATCCTGGCCTGCGAAAAGCATCCTGAGGCCGATCGTTTGCAGGTCTGCCGGGTGGCTGCCGGCGGCGAGCCGGTGCAGATCGTCTGCGGTGCCCCGAACGCACGTCCGGGACTCAAGGCGCCACTGGCCCAGATCGGTGCCAGCCTGCCGGATGGTCTGGTCATCAAGGCCGCCCGGCTGCGTGGTGTTGAGTCGTTCGGCATGCTCTGCTCGGCCCGCGAACTGGCGATCGACAGCGACGCCTCCGGCTTGCTGGAACTGCCCGAGGATGCTCCAGTCGGTGCCGCCCTGGCCGATTACCTCGGTCTTCCGGATGCCAGCATCGAGCTCAAGCTCACCCCCAATCGGGCCGATTGCTTCTCGGTGCGCGGCATCGCCCACGATGTCGCGGCGGCGTTCGCGGCACGGGTCGAGCCGTTCGAGTGTCCCGCCGTCGCCATTACCGGGCAGGATCGGATCGCCGTCTCGCTGGCCGCCGACGGCGACTGTCCGCGCTATTGCGGACGGGTCATCGAGGCGATCGACGCCACGGTCGCGACTCCGGTCTGGATGGCTGAACGCCTGCGTCGCAGCGGAGTCCGGCCGGTGTCCTTCCTGGTCGATGTCACCCAGTACGTCATGCTCGAACTGGGGCAGCCGATGCATGCCTTCGACCGCGATCGCCTGTCCGGGCCGATCGGGGTGCGGCGCGCCCGTGCCGGCGAGCGCCTGAAACTGCTCGACGAGCGCGAGGTGGTGCTCGATGAGGGATTCCTGGCGATCGTCGATGGCCAACGCCCGATCGCCTTGGCCGGGGTCATGGGTGGGTGGGATACTCGCGTCACCGACGCCACCGTCAATGTCTTCCTGGAGAGCGCGCATTTCGCGCCGGAGGCGATCATCGGCCGTGCCCGACGGCTGGGCATGCACACCGATGCCAGTCATCGCTTCGAGCGGGGTGTCGATCCGGCCCTGCCGATCATGGCGTTGGACTACGCCACCCGGCTGATCGTCGAGCATGCCGGCGGCCGTCCGGGACCGGTCGAACACGCCGTCCTGCCGACCCATGTCCGCGTTCCCGCCCCGGTGAGCCTGCGCCGCAGCCGCCTGCGTCGGGTGCTCGGCATCGCGATTGCGGATGCCGAGGTCGAGCGCATCCTGGGTGCGCTCGGCATGCAGGTCGAGGCCGGTCCCGATGGTTGGCAGGTGACCCCGCCCAGCGCTCGCTTCGATATCGCCATCGAGGAGGATCTGATCGAGGAAGTGGTGCGCATCCATGGCTACGATGCCGTCCCGACCACCCTTCCGACCGGCCAGATCCGGGTCGCGATGACCAGCGAAAGCCGGCTCGAAGACGCCGATCTGCGGCGCCAGATGGTCGCCCGCGATTATCAGGAGGCGATCACCTTTGCCTTCGTCGATGCCGGGTTGCTGGCGCGCTGGCAGATGAGCGAGGCGACCGTCAGCCTGGCCAATCCGCTGTCGGCGGAACTGGCGGTGATGCGGCCATCGCTGCTGCCGGGACTGGTCGAGGCATTGGCGCGCAACCGTCATCGGCAGCAGGGGCGGACCCGGTTGTTCGAGTTGGGCCGGGTGTTCCGGGCCGGTGCCCAGGCACCCGAGGAAACCCGCCGGATCGCGGCGGTCGCCTGTGGCAGCGCCCGCGCCGAGCAATGGGGCGAGCCGCGCCGGGAGGTCGATTTCCACGATATCAAGGCTGACCTGGAAAGCCTGGCCAGTCTGGCCGTCGGCGCCGGGGCGTTGAGCTTCGTTGCCAGCGATCGGCCCTGGCTGCACCCGGGCCGTTCGGCCGAAATCCGGCGGGCCGGGCAGGGGATCGGTTGGCTTGGTCACCTGCACCCGGCCCTGGTCGAAGCGCTCGGGATCGCTGCCGAGGTCTGTGTCTTCGAGGTCGATCTCGATGCCCTGACCGCTCGCAGCCTCGCCCGAGCCCGACCGCTGTCGCGGTTCCCCTCGATCCGACGCGATCTGGCCCTGGTGGTACCCGAAGCGACCCCGTGGGCAGCGCTGGAGGCCAGCATCCGGTCCGCGCTGGGTGCTCGCCTGGCCGGGATCCGGGTGTTCGACCTGTACCACGGGCCTGGATTGCAGCCGGGTACGAAAAGTGTCGCTATTGGCTTGATTTTGCAGGATGTATCGCGCACTCTTGAAGACCGCGACGCCGACCAGTCGGTGGCCGAGGCGCTTTCGGCACTGGCGCGGGATCACGGAGCGCAACTCAGGGGGTGAGGCATGGCTTTGACGAAGGCAGAACTGGCAGAGAGGCTGTTCGAGCAGGTCGGATTGAACAAGCGCGAGGCGAAGGATTTCGTCGATGCGTTCTTCGATACCCTGCGTGAAGCCCTGCACAATGGCCAGCAGATCAAACTGTCCGGGTTCGGCAATTTCGATCTGCGGCGCAAGAACCAGCGCCCAGGCCGCAACCCCAAGACCGGCGAGGAAATCCCGATTTCGGCCCGGACCGTGGTGACCTTCCGTGCTGGACAGAAGCTGAAGGAGCGAGTGGAAAGCCATGCTGGATCCAGGCAGTAACCGCGAACTTCCGCCGATTCCGGCCAAGCGCTACTTCACCATCGGTGAGGTCAGCGAACTGTGTGACGTCAAGCCGCACGTGCTGCGCTACTGGGA
>DIHI01000018.1:37733-52486 GCA_002420085.1 Lysobacterales bacterium UBA5700
GGCAACCGGCGCTACTACCAGCGTCACGATGTCCTGATGGTTCGCCAGATTCGCTCGCTGCTGTACGAAGAGGGCTACACCATCGGTGGAGCCCGGCAGCGCATCGAGGGACAGAACGGTCGCTCGGAAGCGGCGTTGTCCGCCCAACTCGCCCGGGAAATACGGGAAGACCTGCAGGCGTTGCTGGAACTGCTGCCGCGCTGAACGCAGCACCTCGACAATCGCGTATACTTCCGCCTCTCGCCGACATGCTCGGCGCGATCGCAAAGCATCGGGGCGTAGCGCAGCCTGGTAGCGCACCACAATGGGGTTGTGGGGGTCGTGAGTTCGAATCTCACCGTCCCGACCACTTTGCGATCCCTGCGATCAATGATCGCATCGCCAATGCATGACCCGCGCGCGACCTGCCGCATCACCCGCCGCCGCACCGACCTGCGGGCGCGCACCGTCCGGCCCGATCTTGCCGAATCGACAGCACGCGGTCGGTGCCATTCGATTCGACGCCACGGGTCGTGTGCGGAATTTTTTCCTCTGCCTGCGGTCTGACTGGCCACGACGGCACCCGCCGTCCGCTCGGCCATGCGCGATCGACGTGCTCGCCATCGTATTCAGCCAGCGCGTTCGAGCAATTGCCAGCGCGTTCAAAAAAGGGGAAATCCACGTGCGGTTCTCATTCAAACTCATGGCAGCGGCCTCGCTGCTGCTGATCTGCGGTCTCAGCCAGGGCCAGGCGCCCAAGCGCAGCTTCGAGATCGACATCGTCCGACAGACCTTCGGCTTCGATGCGGATACCCCGACCGATGTGCCCTGGGACGCGGTGATGCAGGGCTGCCCTCGGCGTGACTGCATCCCGGCGATCGACTCGCCGCAGTTCGTCGCCGCTGCTGCCGCCGATTTCCTGGAAGCCGACGATCTGGTCATGGGCATCGAACTGGCCGGTGTCGAACGCGCCTACCCGACCCGGATCCTCAATTATCACGAGATCGTCAACGACACCCTTGGCGAAACCCCGGTCGCGGTGACCTGGTGTCCGTTGTGCGGGTCGGGTCTGGCCTTCGAGCGCGTGCTCGACGGCAAGCCGGTCGAGTTCGGGGTGTCCGGCCTGTTGCACAACAGTGATCTGATCGTCTACGACCGCGACAGCGAATCGCTCTGGCAGCAGATCACCGCGACCGCATTCGCCGGTCCGCGCCGGGGTCAGACGCTGAAGACCGTGCCGGTCGCGCTGACCACCTGGAGCGAGTGGCAGGCCGCCCATCCGGAGACCGAAGTGCTGGCTCCGCCCAGCGACGATCCGCGCTACGCCGCACGCGCGCCTTATGGTGATTACGATCGCAGCGACCGTCTGATCTTTCCGGTAGCGTCGGCGAGTGCGCGTCTGCATCCGAAGGAAGTGGTTCATGGGGTCGAATTCGAGGGCGGCTCTTTCGCGGTCACCGAGCGCGCCTTGCGTGAGTCGCCGACCGTGGAGACCGTGGCTGGCGATCGGACCCTGCGCTGGACCCGGCATGCCAATGGCATGGTTGAAGTGGTCGATGCCGACGGCACGGCCCTGGTCGCGCACCGGATGTTCTGGTTTGCCTGGTACAGCTTCCACGTCGATACCGGTCTGCACGATCGCGCCAGGGACGACAAGGACACTCCCTGAGCCGGCGATCGGCGCGACGCCATCCGGGTCGCGTCGATCCTGCCCTGGATCGTCCCCATGTCAGTGATTGATCTCGTCCGCGTAGGCGGTCGATCCGCCTCGGCGCGCACCACCGGCGCACGCCGAGGCGGCTGGCGTCGCTTTCGCTTGCGGGCATTGCTGGCTGCGGCCGGCGCATTCGTGCTGCTGGTTCTGCTCGGCAGTGCCCTGCTGACCGCACGGGCGCTCGATCTCGGCCGCCGCGACATCGCACTCATCGAGCATGTCCGCAGCCTTGAGACGGTGACCGCCCAGATCACCGGCGACGCCGCCCAGTACCTGCGGATCGCGCCACGGGATTATCCCGACTACTACCGCGACACCCAGGTCTACTATCAATCGCTGCGCCGGCAGTTGCAGCGAGTCGAAACCCTGCGTGAAGAGTTGCGGGCACTCGACCGGAGTCAGGGACATGGGGCCTTGACCGCCCTGCTGGCCGGTGATTCCAGCGAGTTCCGCCGCGCCCTGGCGGACTTCGATGCCTTCTGGACCGAATACCGGGTCGGGCTCGACGAGCGCCTCGGCCCGGATCCGGAAGAGCCGCGACTGGAGTGGGGTGCGAAACACCTCGACTACTTCGGCAGCCTGCTGCAACGTCATGTCGATGGCGTGTCCTCGGCGGCACGTGCCTACGTGGACCACCATTTCCAGACCGGACAGTGGCTCAGTCAGTACGGGACCATGCTGGGCTTCCTGCTGGCGGTGGTCATGATCACCGCCCTGTTGCGCTTCCTTGATCGGCGCATCCGGGTGACCCTGGATGGCTGTCAGGACATCGCCCTCGGCCGGTTCGGTCAGCGGATTCCGGTCGAGCGCGAGGACGAGTTGAGCACCCTCGACGAGGCGGTCAACGACATGTCGAAGCGGATCGCCGGGGTGTTGACCCTGATCGACGGCGTCCAGCAGGGCGGCGACCTCGACTCGACCCTTGGCCAACTCTGGAGCGCGCTGTCGCAACTCGATCGGGTCGATTGGCTGGCCCTGTACGAAATCGATCAGGTTCGTGACTGCGTCGATCTGCGCGGCCAGTATCCCAAGCGCTACGCCCTGCCGGGCGTCGAGACCGGCAGTCTGCCATGGCAGACGGGCCGGGCGCGCACGCTACCGGTCGAAATCGATGGCGATGTCGGCGAGCAGGTCATCGGTGGCGCCCTCCATCGCCACCGGTTTGCCTCGGCGATGTGGGTGGTGATGCCGATGGAAGGCGATCACAGCTTCGCCCTGCTGCTGGCCAGTCGGCAGCCGGATGCGTTGGCTGCGGATTTCGCCGAATTGCTGGGCAATGTCGCGCCGATCATCGGCCATGGACTCGACAAGACCCTGTTGGCCGAACGGTTGCTGCTGGCCACGGTCAACGGTCTGAGCAAACTGGCCGAGAGCCGTGACACCGAGACCGGCAACCATCTGCTGCGGATGAGCCAGTACTCGCGCATCCTGGCCGAGTCCTACGTCAATGCCGGACCGCGCGGCGAGCCCGATTGGAACCACGACCAGAGCGGCGAATTCATCCGCGATGTGCTGCGTTTCTCGCCGATGCACGACATCGGCAAGGTCGGCATCCCCGATTCCATCCTGCTCAAGCCTGGCCGACTGAGCCAGGTCGAGCGCACCGAGATGAACATGCATCCGCTGATCGGCGGCGAGGTTTTGCGCGCCTGTGCCAAGCAGTTGCCGGGGCGCGGCATGTCGCTGTTCAAAGTGGCGATCGACATCGCCGAGGGCCATCACGAAAAATTCGACGGCAGTGGCTATCCGGTTGGCCTGGCCGGCAAGGACATTCCGCTGGCCGCGCGAATCGTCGCCATGGCCGATGTCTTCGATGCCCTGACCAGCAAGCGGCCGTACAAGGAAGCCTGGTCGCCCGAGCAGGCGCTGGAATACCTGCGCCTGCAATCTGGCAAGCACTTCGACCCCGACCTGGTCGCCGCTTTCGAGGACGGTCTGCCGGCCATCCTCGACATCTATCGGGAGCATCGGCACATCTGATGACGGGTCGGTGCGCATCCAGTGGCCGTGACGGTCGATGAGCCCTGCGACACGGAAACCTCGTCCCTGGTCGGCGGTCCAAGCCGCATGAACGATCGATCGATCCATCCGGAGGGCCATGTCCGCCCGACCCCGACCCCGATGCCCACCACCACGGCCGGCCCATGGCTGCGGATGGGCCGATGGCTGTTCGCGCTGGTGGCCATCCTGGCGCTGACCGCCTGCGCCTCGCCCTGGCGCAAGCCCGACCTGCGTCGGCTCTATCTCACCAGTCAGAACGCGGTCGATCAGCCACCGGTGATCCTGATTCCCGGAATCATGGGCTCGCGGCTGTTCGACGCTACAGGCCACGAGCGCTGGGTCGGCTCGCTCGGCAAGACCTACTTCTCCGATTATCGCGACCTGGCCCTGACGATCGATCCCGAGACACTGCAACCGACGACCGATTTTCAGGCCATCGGCCTGACCGACGAAGTGTCCGGGCGCGATTACTACGCTTCGATCGTCAGGGTTCTGGTCGATGCCGGTGGCTATCAGATCGGCACCCCCGGCACACCCGCTGTCTCGGGGCGTCGCTATCTCTATCAGTTCGCCTATGACTGGCGGCTCGACAACGTCGAAAGCGCGCGTCGCCTGGATGCATTGATCGAGCAGATTCGGATCGATCACGCGCGGCCGGATCTCAAGGTCGATATCGTCGCCCACAGCATGGGGGGCTTGATCGCCCGCTACTACCTTCGCTATGGCACCAGCGACGTGCTGGATGGCAACGATTTTCCGCTCAACTACCACGGTGGCTCACGGGTGCGCAGGATCGCCCTGCTCGGTACTCCGAACCTGGGTTCGGTGGGCTCGCTGCACGCCTTCATCGTTGGCCGTCGGGTCGCCCTTGGCCGAGTCGCGCCCGAAGTCCTGGCGACCTTCCCGAGCATGTATCAGCTTTTCCCGCATCCGCTGCACGACTGGATCGTATCGGCCGAAGGCAAGGTGCTGTCGCGCGATCTGTTCGATGTCGAACTCTGGCGGCGATTCGAGTGGTCGATCTTCGATCCGAGGCGCCGTGCCCGTGTGCTGGCTGAACATCCCGACCCGAGCGAAGGCGCTCGTCACCTGGAGACGCTGGAGCGCTATTTCGGCAAGCACATCGAGCGCGGACGGCGTTTCGTGTGGTCGTTGACCGTGCCGATCGATCGCGCTCCCTGGAGCCTGATGACCTTCGGCGGCGATTGCGATCTCACCCCAGCCAGGGTGCTGGTCGAGGACATCGACGGCGAATCGCGGGTGCGCCTGGATCCCCGCGACATCGACAATCCGCTGCCGGGCGTCGATTACGACTGGCTGATGCTCGAACCCGGTGACGGTACGGTCACCAAGGCGTCCCTGTTGGCCCGCGACACGCTGGATCCATTCGTGCCCCGGCACCGCTACATCGCCTTCCCGGTGGCGGGTTCGATGTTCCTGTGCGAGCGCCACGACCGGCTCAGTGCCAACATCAGCTTCCAGGACAATCTCTTGCAGTTCCTGCTCAATCGCGATCCAGCGATCGGGTTGACGCCGACCGCCGGGGCAGGACTACACTGACGCCCCACTCGCATCGGAACAGCGTTCGTGTATCCGCAAATCGAACCCTATGATCAGGGCGTGCTGGCGGTGGATGATCGCCACCGTCTGTACTACGAACAGTGCGGCAATCCGCATGGCAAGCCGGTGGTGATCGTTCATGGCGGTCCGGGCGGTGGCTGCAATCCCGGCATGCGTCGGTTTCACGATCCGGCGGCCTACCGGATCGTCCTGTTCGATCAGCGCGGAGCTGGCCGCTCCACCCCGCATGCCGATCTCACCGACAACACCACCTGGCATCTGGTCGCCGACATGGAGCGATTGCGCAGCCACCTCGGCATCGAGCGCTGGCAGGTGTTCGGCGGCTCCTGGGGCTCGACCCTGGCCCTGGCCTATGCCGAACGCCATCCCGAGCGGGTCATCGACCTGGTGCTGCGCGGCATCTTCCTGCTGCGTCGCTGGGAACTGGAGTGGTTCTATCAGGAAGGCTGCTCGAATCTTTTCCCGGATGCCTGGCGCGACTACCTCGCCGCCATTCCCGACGTCGAACGCGGCGATCTGATCTCGGCCTACCATCGACGCCTGACCGATCCCGATCAGGCGGTCCGGCTGGCGGCGGCCCGCGCCTGGTCGATCTGGGAGGGGGCAACCAGCCACCTCCTGCCCGACCCGGACCTGGCCGCCTCGCATGGCAACCCTCACTTCGCGCTGGCTTTCGCCCGCATCGAGAGCCATTACTTCGTCAATGGCGGGTTCTTCGAGGTCGAGGGACAGTTGCTGCGCGATGCCGATCGACTGGCTGGGATTCCCGGAACCATCGTCCACGGCCGCTACGACGTGGTCTGCCCGGTTCGCAGTGCCTTCGATCTGAAGGCGGTCTGGCCGCGTGCCGATCTGGTCGTCTGTCCGCGTTCGGGTCACTCGGCGTTCGAGCCGGAAATCAGCCAGGCCCTGGTCGCCGCGACCGACGGCTATCGCTGATCGCCGGTCGCGCCAGGGGATGGGCATCGGTCGCCGCGTTGGCCGGCGTCCTGGCCGATTTCTGCTGCTGGCTGCGTTCACGCCGATATGGTCAAGACCTATAAAACGCCGTCCGGCGAGGTCCATGTCGATCGACGGATCGGTAAGGAGCGTCGGCAGAGCAGCGACCGCCGCGAAGAGTTCCGGTTCGAGCCCGGCAAGGAAAACCGACGCAGCGGCAAGGATCGGCGCAAGGCCAACCGCTGGGACGACAGCCACAGCCGTTGATCAGCCGGGCAGGGTCCGACAGCCGAGCGCGACCAGCAGATCGTGGACGGCCGGAATCCGGGCCAGCCAGGGTGCGGTCAGGGTCAGCAGACCGGCACCGGCGATGGCGGCAGCGGCGGTCACGCGAAATGCCCGACGGGCCAGCCAGGTTGCCAGCCGGGCGCCACTCCAGGTCAATGGCAGCATGATCGGCAGGGTGCCGAGACCAAAGGCGGCCATGATGGCGGCCCCGGACAGTGCTTCGGCACTGAACCAGGCGGCGGTCAGCAGGGTGGCACTGAGTCCGCATGGCAGCCAGCCCCAGAGCAGGCCGAGGGCGAACACCCGGGCGGGTGTGCGTGCTGGCAGCAGGCGTCGGTGCAGGGGGGCCATGGTCCGCCAGAGCAGCGCGCCCGGTGCCGCCAGGAAGGCCAGTCGGCCACGGCTGTCGAGCAGGCGAATGGCCGCCAGGATCAGCACGATTCCGACCGCCATGCGCAGGCCGAGCGCCAGCCCTTCGATCCGGAACAGGGCCAGCAGGCCGGCGCCGAACCCGCCGACCACTGCGCCGGCCAGGCTGTAACCGATGATCCGTCCGAGATTGGCGAGCAGGGCGATGCGCAGCGGTGGATTCGGTACCGAACCGGCCGCGATTCCAGCGGCCACCCCGCCACACATGGCCGCGCAGTGGACACCGCCCATCACGCCTGCGAGCAGGGCTGCCGAGAGGGTGAGCAGGTCGAGCGGCATGGTTGGTCGGCTGACGCGGCTTCAGGACGGGTCCGCACCGCCGCCCATGCCGCTACCTGCACCGCTGACTGGTGCCGGTGCCGGTGGTTGGGCGGGTTGAGCGGTACCGACGGCGATCGGTCGGGGTTCGATCTCGGGCTGATGCGCTGGTCTTCGATCGACCATCGACTCTGGCCGTGGCTCAGGTTCGCGGTCCTCGGCCAGGATGTCCAGGGCCGGGGTTTCCAGATCGTCGAACTGCCCCTGACGCACCGCCCAGACGAACACCGCCGCAGCGACCGCGAGCAACACCAGACTGATGGGGATGAGTACGATCAGGATGTTCATGAACCACGCCGGGTTGGCCGAAGTACGCCACATGTGCTGGATGGCCGGTCATGTCGATCGCCATTGCTCACGGTGATCCGATCCTGGCCAGCCGAAGCGCGTTGACCGTGACCAGCAAGGACGAAGCGGCCATCCCGAGTGCCGCCAGCCAGGGAGTGACCAGGCCGGCTGCCGCCAGCGGCAAGGCGATCAGATTGTAGCCGAGCGCCCAGGCCAGGTTCTGGCGGATGACCCGGCGGGTCGTGCGGGCGAGCATGATCGCCTGTGGCAGGCGCAGCAAGCGCGGCGAGGTCGCGATCAGATCGGCGCTGCGGTGCGCCAGCGGTGCGCCGTCGGCCATCGCGATCGAGACATCGGCTCCGGCCAGCACCGGGGCATCATTGATGCCGTCGCCGACCATCACCACCCGGTGCCCACGCGCTTGCAGGTCGCGCAGTCGCGCGAGTTTGTCCTCCGGACCCTGGCGGGCGTGCGCCAGGCCCAGGCCCAGGCGTCCGGCGATCGTTGCCACCGCATCCGGGCCGTCGCCACTGAGCAGTTCCGGCTCCAGCCGCAATCGACGCAACTGGACCACTGCCTCGGCGGCATCTGCGCGCAGCGGATCCTCGATCTCGAACCGGGCCAGCGCGCGGTTGCCATCGCCCAGCCAGAGTGTGCCGTCATCCGGGCGTCCAGCGGCGAAGTCGGCACGCCCCAGGCGCAGGACGTGTCCGTCTACTTCGCCTTCGACCCCCTGACCTGGCTTGGCGCGCAGGTTTCGGACCGTGGCCGTGCCGGTGCTGCCGAGCGAACCTTCGGCCGAGCGGAATGCCTCGGCGATCGGATGCCCCGCATCGCGT
Organism: Lysobacterales bacterium UBA5700; assembly: GCA_002420085.1. Taxonomy (GTDB): domain Bacteria; phylum Pseudomonadota; class Gammaproteobacteria; order Xanthomonadales; family Xanthomonadaceae; genus UBA11164. Next base: position 46,110 of record DIHI01000018.1, read on the forward strand.
TCCAGCGCCGCTGCCCAGCGGAGGATGGTGGCCGGATCCTGCCCGATCTCGACGGCCATTTGGGCATCGGCGGTCAGCAGGCGAGGCCGACCCAGGGTCAGGGTGCCGGTCTTGTCGATCAACAGGCGATCGACGGTCGCCAGGCTGTCGATTGCGTCGGCGCGCAGACTCAGGATGCCCATGCCGGCGAAGGCGCCATGGGCTGCCGCCAGTGCTGCCGGGATCGCCAGCGACAGCGCGCATGGACAACTGACCACCAGTACCGCCAAGGTCACTTCCAGCGCCCGGTCGGGTGCGTGGTAGGTCCAGGCGAGCGCCACCAGGGCCGCGCACAGGAACAGTGCCGGAACGAACCGGGCGGCGATGGCATCGCCGATCTCGGCCAGCCGAGGGCGTTCGGCCTGGGCCTGCTCGACCAGACGGACCAGATCGGCGAGGCGGGTGTCGGCCCCGGTCCGCTCGACCCGGATTCGGGCCGGGGCATGTCGACAGACGCTGCCGGCGAAGATCGCCGAACCGGCCGGCCGCGCGACCGGGGTCGATTCGCCGGTGAGCAAAGCCTCGTCGAACTCCCCCGACTCGTCCAGCAACTCGCCGTCGGCCGGCACGGTCTCGCCGACCGCGACCGCCAGAACATCGCCGGGCCGGATGGCCTTCAACGGCACCTGTTCGCGCCCGCCGTCGGCCGGGATCCGCCAGGCCAGGGCCGGCTGCGCCCGAGCCAGGGTATCGACGACTGCCCCGGCACGTTGACGGGCCAGACGTTCCAGTACCCGTGCCGCCAGCAACAGGAAGACGAACATGACTGCTGCATCGAACCAGACATGCGGACCGCCGCGCACGGTCTCGACCAGACTGGCCAGGTAGGCCAGCAGGATCGATACCGCAACCAGGGTGTCCATGCCATGGCGGCCCAGACGAAACTCGCGCAGCATGCCGGAGATGAATGGCCAGCCGGAGTAGAACACCACCGGTGTCGAGACCAGCAGGGTCACCCAGCGGAAGAAGTCCCGGGTCGGCAGCGGCATCGTGCCGTCGAAATCGAGGTACAGGGCTTCGGCGAACATCATCGCTTGCAGGCTGCCCAGCCCGGCGATGCCGAGCCGGATCAGCAGGTCGCGCCGCTCGTGTCGGCGCGCGCGCTCCAATGCCTCGCCCGGCGCCAGATGTGATCGGTACCCCAGCGCGGCCAGACGGCCGAGCAGCCGGCTGAGCGGCGTTCGAGTCGGATCCCAGGCGATCCTGACCCGACCGGTGACCGCATTCGGTTGCGCATCCAGCAGGCCGGGCTCGCGTTCGAGCGCCTTGCCGATCAGCCATGCACAGGCGGCGCAGCGCATTCCCTCGACCAGCACGGTGATCTCGCGCCCTCCCGGATGGGCGCGACTGTGGTCGGCCAGCACATCCTCGCGATCCCAGGCGCTGTAGTCATGGCTGAGTGGATCGACCGCGCGCCCTTCGGCGCTGCGCAGCCGGTAGTAGTCACCGAGACCGGAATCGCGGATCCATTCGACTGCACCGGCGCAGCCATGGCAGCAGACCGCCCGTTCGACGCCATCGACGACCAGGGTCGGTGGCTGTGGCGGCAGCGGTTCACCGCAGTGGAAACAGGTGTGGCCGGGATCGATCTGCATGGATCACATCGATGGCAGGGGGCGGCGGGATCGCGCCAGGCCAGCCAGTCCGGGCAGGCCATCGACCGCGAGCATCGGATCGATCACGTGGACGATGGAACGGCTCCGGGGTGGGGCGTCCACCTCGGCGATGGAGAGCCGGACGCTGCTCATCAAACCCGCACTCAGGGCTCGGCCAGGGCCGGTTTCAGTGTGGCCGTGCGGCTGCCTGCCGGCAGTCGGCCGTGGATGCGCCAACGGCCGTCGCTCGCCGCCAGTCGCACCCGCCAGGCATGCCCGCCATCGAAGTCGGAGATTCGGCCCAGCCAGGCATCGGTGCCCGGTGTCAGCGAGATGCTGCGGTCAGCGGCCGCATCGACCGGGTGGATCAGGTGCAATTCCAGCACGGTGGCTTCCGGTCGTGGCTGCAACTCGACCGCGATGGCGCCGGTTTCGGCGTCGATCCGCAACACGCCCGACAGGCTGAGCCGGGCCGCCCGAGCGTCGGCTGACAGGTCGCCGGTCTGGATCTGGGCGCTGCGCCGAACCGGATCGGGCACGCTGTCCTGGCCACCCGCACGCAGGGCGATGATCAGGGTTGCCACCCCGGCGACCACCGCCGCCGTCGGCAGCGCCAGCATCAACCAGACCATCTTCTCGCGGCGCCAGTCGGCGTGCTTGCGTTCGATCATGGCTGCGGCGCGATGAATCGGGTCGGACGCGACACGCGCAGATCGGGATCGTCGAGCGCGTACACCCGCAGTTCGATGTCACGCCGTCCGCCGGTGCCGGCTGCCGGTGTACTCAGTGTGACCGCCACGGTCACCACCTGCTCCGGGCCAGCGGACACCTCGATGGGCGCCCCGACCAGGCTGATCGCGGCATCGCCGACCACGTCGAGGACATAGCGGTGCGCGCGAACCTGCTTGTTGACCAGTTTGACCGTGTAGACGTTCTCAATCCGACCATCGGCGGTTTCCCTGTACAGTGCATTGCGATCGCGCAGCACTTCGACGATCAGACCGCTGCGCTGGCTGATGCCCCAGGCCCAGCCTGCGAACAGCACGCCCAGCAGGACAGCATAGACCACGATGCGTGGTCGCAGTACTCGGCTCGGCCTGCCATCGAGTGCGTTCTGGGTGGCGTAGCGAACCAGTCCACGCGGATAGCCCATCCGATCCATGACCTGATCGCAGGCATCGATGCAGGCACCGCAGGCGATGCACTCGTATTGCAGGCCGTTGCGGATGTCGATGCCAGTCGGGCAGACCTGCACGCACAGGGTGCAATCGATGCAGTCGCCCAAGGCGCCTGGATCGATTGCCGCCACCCGGTTTGCGCCAGTCGGCGCCGGTGCAGGCGTGCTTCCATGACCGCCATCCCGCCCCAGCGTTGCAGGGGCGGGATCGCCGCCTTGACTCACGGGGGCGGGAGAAGCCGGAGGCGTGGGCGGTTCGGGGGTGTGGCGATCGGCCAGGGCGGTGGAGACGCGGACGCTGCCCCGGAGCTTTTCCGCGTGTGCGGCGCGGGCCACCCAGGCGCGGGCGGTGCCGGCATCAAGCAGGCCGCGCCCGGTGTCGAGGATGCTGCCAGTGCCGCGCTTGCGCGAGCCGCGTGGTTCGCCGCGCCGTTCGTCATAGGCGATGATCAGGGTGTTTCGATCGAACATCGCACTCTGGAAGCGGGCGTAGGGGCACATGTACTTGCACACCTGCTCGCGCAGGAAGCCGGCATTGCCCCAGGTCGCCAGTGAGTAGAACAGCACCCAGAACGTTTCCCAGCCACCCCAGGCGAATGGCAGCAGCCGTTCCGCCAAGTCGCGGATCGGAGTGAAGAATCCGACGAAGGTGAAACCGGTCCACAGCGCGAACACCAGCCACAGCAGGTGCTTGCCGCCCTTGCGGATGAGCTTTTCCGCGCGCCATGGCGCGGCATCGAGCTTCATCCGCCGGAGCCGATCGCCCTCGCACCAGCGTTCCATCCACAGGAACACCTCGGTCCAGACCGTCTGGGGACAGGCATAGCCGCACCAGAGTCGCCCGGCCAGGGCTGTGAAGAAGAACAGGCTCAGACCGGCCATGATCAGCAGCAGGGCCAGGAAGAAGAAATCCTGCGGCCAGAAGTTCAGCGAGAACACATAGAACTTGCGGGCCGGCAGATCGAACAGCACCGCCTGTCGATCATCCCAGTTCAGCCATGGGAACAGATAGTACATGCCGAGCAGCCAGAACACGGCTGCTGTTCGGAGCCGCTGGAATCGACCATCGACCTCGCGTGGGTAGACCTTGCCTTCGGAGCGGTAGAGCGAGTCGCTGTCGTCCTTGACCGTGATCGGGATGCGCCGGTTCGACATCCTCAACGCTCCGGCGGCAGTGGAGCATTGAACCGGCTGGCTGGCCGCAGCAGGATCCAGGTGAACAGACTGGATGCCGCCGTGCAGGCCCAGAACATGAAGAACCCGATGGTATAGCCGAAGCCGCGGTCGATCTCGATGTCCGGGAAGGTCAGGTCGCGCAGTGCCAGCGGATCAACGAAGGCGAAGAACACCATGGTCGCCACCCCGGCGGCGAAGAACGACGGCCACAGGATCGCCCCCAGCCGCTGCACCAGCGGCCGGGGCGGGTGGTCGAATTCGCCGTCCGGGATCGAACTCACGGCTGCGCCTCCTGCGCCGCGTCTGCCTGGCTTTGCGCGTAGACCCAGGCCGAGACCAGTCGGCTACGGGTATCGCCGAGCAGCGGACCGAAGGCCGGCATCTGGCCATTCCGGCCCTGCACGATGGCGGTGCGAATGCTCTCGAAATCACCCCCGTACAGCCAGATGTCATCGCTCAGATCGGGTGCGCCGAGGATCGGATTGCCGGTTCCGGCCGGGGTATGACAGGCCGCGCACAGCATCTCGAATCGCGGTTTGCCGGCCGCAGCCAGTGCCGGATCGACCTTCTGCCCGGACAGGCTCTGGACATAGACCACGGTCTCGGTCACCGCCTGATCGCTGCCGAGTGCTGGCGCCAGTGCCGGCATCGCGGCCTGCCGCCCGTGCAGGACACTGGTCAGGATGACATCGGGCGGCTCGCCCCATTGCCAGTCCCGATCGACCAGATTGGGAAAGCCCTTGGCACCGCGCGCGTCCGAGCCGTGGCAGGTGGCACAGGTGTTGGCGAACACTGAGCGACCCAGTTCCAGGGCGTCCGGATCGGTCGCCAGTTCGGCCACCGACTTGCCCTCGAAACGCGCGAATACCGGCTCCAGCTTCTCGCGTGCCGCCGCCACGGCGGCATCGTGTTCGCCGGACGAGGTCCAATCGCCGATGCCCTTGAATGCGCCCAGTCCGGGGTACCACACGAGGTAGCCGATCGTGAACACGATCGTGATGTAGAACAGATTGATCCACCACTTCGGCAACGGATTGTTGTATTCCCGAAGATCGCCGTCCCAGACGTGCCCGGTCTGGGCGCCGGCCTTCAGGTCGGGCCGGCGGCGGCCGGTGAACCACAGCAGCCACAGGCAGCCGACGACGTTCACGACCACGAGTACGATGATGAACCAGGACCAGAATGCGCTCATGGTCGCTCCTTACTGAGATGATGTCCGGTCGTCGTCGAGCGGCAGCCGGGCTGCTGCGTCCAGCGCGGAACTGCGCTTGCCGCTCCAGATCCAGACGACGCCGCCGACGAAGGCGATGAGAAGAATGGCGGTCACGATGCCCGATGCCATGGCTCAGTCTCCACCGCCGGCCGCCGCGTCGCCGGCCTTCGGCGCGTTGCTGCCCAGGCCCTGGAGGTACGCGATCAAGGCATCCATTTCGGTCTTGCCAGCGACGGCATCGGCGGCATTGGCGATGTCCTCATCGCGATACGGATCGCCGAGCGTCTTGAGCGTGCGCATCTTGGCGGCCAGCCGCTGGCCGTCGATGCCGGTCGTTTCGAGCCAGGGATAGCCTGGCATGTTCGACTCCGGCACCACATCGCGCGGGTTCAGCAGGTGGACCCGATGCCAGTCATCGGAGTAACGACCACCGACCCGCGCCAGATCCGGCCCGGTCCGCTTGGAGCCCCACTGGAACGGTCGATCGTAGACCGACTCGCCGGCCAGCGAATAATGACCGTAGCGTTCCGTCTCGAAGCGCAGTGTCCGCACCATCTGTGAATGGCAGTTGTAGCAGCCCTCGCGGACATAGATGTCGCGCCCGGCCAATTGCAGCGGCGGATAGGGCTCGACTCCCGGCAGTGGCTCGATCGCCTCGGCCTGGTACATCAGCGGTACGATCTCGGCGATGCCGCCGAAGCTGATCGCGACGGCGATCAGGATCGCCATCAGGCTGACATTGGTTTCGATCTTCTCGTGTCCCTTGCTCATGATCGGATCCTCAGGCGTGGGCCGTTTCGACGGCCGGGGGCAGCACAGGCGACTCGACCGTGCCCCTGGCCATGCGGAACGTCCGGTAGGTGTTCCAGGCCATGATCAGCATCCCGCCCAGCACCAGCAGGCCGCCGAGCAGTCGCACCAGGTAGTACGGATAGGTGGCCGCCAGCGATTCCACGAAGGTGTAGGTCAGCGTCCCGTCGACATTGGTGGCCCGCCACATCAGACCCTGCATGACGCCGGCGATCCACATCGATGCGATGTAGAACACCACGCCGATGGTGTGAACCCAGAAGTGAAGATCGATCAATTGCACGCTGTACATCTGCTTCAGGCCGAGTACGCGCGGGTAGATCATGTACATCGCGCCGATCGAGATCATCGCCACCCAGCCGAGCGC
>DIHI01000018.1:52744-57037 GCA_002420085.1 Lysobacterales bacterium UBA5700
GCGGTGTAGTGCAGATGGTGCGGGCCAGCCCACATGTAGATCGCGATCAGTGCCCAGAAATGCACGATCGACAGTCGGTAGGAATAGATCGGCTGGCCGATCTGCTTGGGCACGTAGTAGTACATGATGCCCAGGAAGCCAGCGGTGAGAAAGAAGCCGACTGCGTTGTGGCCGTACCACCACTGGACCATGGCATCGACCGCGCCGGTGTAGACGTGATATGCCTTGAACAGATCGACCGGCAGCGCCAGATTGTTGACGATATGCAGCAGGGCGACCGCGATGATGAACGCCCCGAAGAACCAGTTGGCGACGTAGATGTGGGCGACCCGGCGGATGCCGATGGTGCCGAAGAACAGCACCGCGTAGGCCACCCAGACCACGGCGATCAGCAGATCGATCGGCCATTCCAACTCGGCGTATTCCTTGCCCTGGGTCAGTCCGGCCGGCAGCGACACGGCAGCCAGTACGATCACTGCCTGCCAACCCCAGAACACGAAGCTCGCCAGGCGATCGGAGATCAGTCGAACGTGGCTGGTGCGCTGGACCACATCGAGGCTGGTCGCGAACAGCGCACAGCCGCCGAAGGCGAAGATCACCGCATTGGTGTGCAGCGGTCGCAGGCGGCCGTAGCTCAGCCACGGGATGTCGAAGTTGAGCGCGGGCCAGTAAAGCTGCGCCGCGATGATGACGCCGACCAGCATGCCGACGATGCCCCAGACCAGGGTCATCACGGCGAACTGCCGGACCACTTTGTCGTTGTACGTTGTTGCCGCTTGGGATGCCATATCCCCTCCAGGTGCCGGATCGCGGAGTATTGTCCGGGGCCGGACCGTGAAGACGTTTGACTTGGGTCAATACCGCCGGGCATCGACCGGCCACCGCGACGGTGCGGCCCCTGTCGCGAGCGGACTATCGCTGTGATCGATCGCGTGCGGCCTGATGGCCGGGGTGGATCGCGCCCAGGACACGTTCGCCGCCGGCACCGGTCACGCTCGGCAGGTTGCCGGCTCGACCCGCCAGGGTCTGTCCTGCCAGCCAGGCGAAGATCATCGCCTCGATCAGGTCCGGATCGAGACCGTGCCGACGGATCGATTCCACCCGAACCGCCGGCAACAGTTCGGTCAGCATCCGGGCCAGCACCGGATTGTGGCTGCCACCGCCGCACAGCAGGAGTCGCGTGCATTCGGGGAAATCGCGACCCAGGGCATCGGCCACGGTCCGTGCCGTCAGAGCACACAGGGTGGCCTGGACATCGGCATCGGACAGGCATCGCGCACGATCTGCAAGCCGCGACCACAGCCACTCGGCGCAGAAGTGCTCGCGGCCGGTGCTCTTGGGGCCGGACCGGGCGAACCAGGGATCGGCGAGCAGATCGGCCAGCAGGTCGGGCACGACCGTGCCGGCCGATGCCAGCAGGCCATCACGATCGAACGGCAGGCCACAGCGATCGGCGACCCAGAGATCCATCAGCGCATTGGCCGGCCCGGTATCGAACCCGAGGGTCGGCCCCGAACGTGGCAACAGGGTCACATTGGCGATGCCTCCGAGGTTCAACACCGCGCGATCCTCATCCGGACAGCCGAGCACCGCGCGATGGAAGGCCGGAGCCAGCGGCGCACCCTGACCGCCGGCCGCGACATCGCGGCGTCGAAAATCGGCGACCGTGGTGATCCCGGTGATTTCGGCGATCCGGGATGGATCGCCGAGCTGCATCGAGAATGGGTAGCGGCCGCTTGGCCGATGCCGCACGGTCTGGCCGTGGCTGCCGATCGCCAGTACCTGCGATGCGGAGACACCGGCCTCGGCGAGCAGGGCCAATGCCGCCTGCGCAAACTGTTCGCCCAGCCTGGCGTCGATCTCACCGAAGCGGTCCAGATCGACCCGAGCGCCGGGATCGGCCAGGGCCAGCACCGATTCCCGCAGATCGGACGGATACTCGAATGTGCGGCCCGTGAGCAGGCGCACCGGCCCATCGACATCGGCGTCGAACGCAATCAGCGCAGCATCGATGCCATCGGCACTGGTGCCCGAGATCAGACCGACGTACAGCGCGTCGCCCATGTCTGCCGATCGCGTCTCAGTCTGCCAGCGCGAAGCGTCGATTTTCGAGCAGTTCCAACTGTGCCAGCAGCGGTGCCGTGTGGCGGTGGAAGCGGGCGAGTTCGATGGCCGGCAGGGGTTCCGGTTTGGGCAGGGTCACCTTGAGCGGATCGCGATGGATGCCCTTGACCCGGAATTCGTAGTGCAAGTGCGGGCCGCTGGCCAGACCGGTCTTGCCGACATAGCCGATCACCTCACCCTGGCGAACCCGACCTCCGACCCGATGCCGACCCAGTCGCGACATGTGGCCGTAGAGCGTCGTATAGCCATTGCCATGATCGATGATGATCGTGCGCCCGTACCCGTTCTGCCAGCCGGCGAAGGTCAGCCGACCGTCACCGGCCGCCCGGATCGGGGTTCCGGTCGGTGCCGCATAATCAACCCCGCGATGCGCGCGGATCGTACCCAGGATCGGGTGTCGCCGGTTCGGATTGAAGCGTGAGCTGATCCGGGCAAACTCGATCGGCATGCGCAGGAAGCTCTTCTTGATCGGCCGACCCTCACCGTCGAAATAGTCCTCGCGGCCATCGGCGCGGACGTAGCGGAAGGCATGGTATTTGCGGCCCTGGTTGGTGAACGATGCCGCGATGATGCCGCCGCTACGCAGTCGCTCGCCATCGCGCCAGACCTCCTCATAGACCACCGTGAAGCGATCACCGACCCGGATATCCTGGGCGAAGTCGATGTCGTAGCTGAAGACATTGGCCAGTTCCAGCAAGGTGGCATCACTGAGACCGGCCTCGGCACCGGCCGCGAACAGCGACTGGCTGATCTCGCCCGAAGCAGTGAACGCTCGGCGTTGGACATCGCGTGCCAGGCGGGTCTCATGGACCTCCGAACCCGACAGACGCAGCTCCGCGCGTTCACCCTCGTCGGCATCGAAGCGGATCGCACTGAACTGGCCCTGCTGGTCGAACTCGAACTCGAATATCGCACCGGCCTGGATGCGGGTCAGTGGACCACGCGCACCGGGGTGCTCCAGCAGACGATGGAGATCCTGGGCCGAAATTCCCAGACGATCGAAAATGCCGCCCAGGGTGTCGCCAGGCTCGACCTGGACCGTGCGCAGCACCGGCGATGCCGCCATTGACGGGAGATCGGCCGCCACGGCGGGCGCGGGCAGCGCGAGATCGACTGCAACCCAGGTGTGGTCGGACATGGCATCGGTTCGGTACAGACCGACCGCCGTCAGCGCCACCGCGATCGCCAGCCCAGCGAACATCACGCGCTCGCCCTGGCGGTGGTCATGCAGCATGCGCCTCAGGCGTGACCGGCGGCCATCGGCGAGGCCGTCTCGATCAGGCGCGAACATCGGAGCGTACCTTGCCTCGGCCCGTTCCTCCGATCGTTGCGTGCGGAGCGGACCACGCCGCCACCAGGATCTTCCGTCTGCCCTCACCAGCCACCCCCATGGTCAAACCCGAGCCACCTTACCCAGCATCGAAACCATGCGTCAACCCTTTGCTGTGCTTGAGAATTTTTGCGCGCACAATTTAACTCGATCTTAACGCCATGGCGGTGTTCCACCACCCCGCCATGGCCGGCGACCGGCGCGCAGCACGAAGATGACAGCGCATGCAGAGTGTGGATCGATGCTGGTCATCGGGCCCGAACGACAGGAATCGGGGGGTCAGCAGAGCGCACGACGTCGGTTTTCAGCGCGAATCACCGCCGTGTACGGGCGAACCCGCTCGCCGGCCGGCCCGCTGGCCCGGGAGGAACCGCCCGAAATCCTTGTCCAGAGCCATTCTTGCCGTCAGCGAAAAAATTTTTGCCTTGGGGTGTTGACGGTCGTGAGGATGTGCGTATAATGGCGGGCTCACCCGACGAGAGGTTGGGTAGCCCGGAAGGGCGGAGGTTGAGCCACGGCTTTGCGAGGTGCCTGAGGTTTGGGTGCTGAGTGGGTTGTGGAGTTCTTTGACAGTGTGCGCAGGTGACTTGTGCGGGCGTCTGTGATTGGGGGAAGTCCTGATAGCAGAGTCCGTTGAAACGAGATCACGTCAATTTGCAGATGCAAGCGACGCAGAGCGTGGATAGGATTCTCAGTGGAATGAGTTTGATTTAACTGAAGAGTTTGATCCTGGCTCAGAGTGAACGCTGGCGGCAGGCCTAACACATGCAAGTTGAACGATGTAGCAATACAGAGTAGCGCACGGGTGCGTAACGCGTGGGAATATGCCCTTGACTACG
>DIHI01000140.1:0-574 GCA_002420085.1 Lysobacterales bacterium UBA5700
ATGTGCTGGGCCGTCCGCTGCTGGCGGTGGGCGTGAGTTTCAATGCGATAGGCCAGATAGAATTGTTGGGCAAAGTTTTCTAGGGGCAGAGAGACTAATTCTAGAAAATAAAGGTCTGAGGGTGAATCCAAGAACGGGGGTGTTCGAATGAATATTACCGCACTCAAAAATTTTGAAACACTAGTTTGCTCATTAATGAAGAGTGTGGGACAGCGTCTCGGTGTGACCAAACGGGAGGTTAAGAAAGAGACGTATGCTATATGGGTGATCTACGAGGGCGTGAGGCTGGTGGCTGAATTTGTATATGGTGCCCCTGATTATGAGACACAGTTTTTTTTAAGTTCACCGATCACGTCTCGGCGCTACAGTTTTTCCGATCTTATGCGGCATGATGAGATCAAATCATGGGTCATGAAAAATCGATTGGTTCTGCATGGCGAAGATCAAATGGAAGCCGAAATAGAGTGGGTAATTTCATTTATTGCTTGGTTACTTGATGTGTCTGATATTGGAAGCATATTATTCCCTGAGAATTAGATGTGACATGGAGGCGGTGGCGCGGATGTTGCCGCCT
>DIHI01000140.1:705-9522 GCA_002420085.1 Lysobacterales bacterium UBA5700
CGATGTGGCGGTGGTATCGCGCGAGATTGGCGTGTCGGTGGCGACGTTGGAGCGTTGGCGAGCAACGGCTCTGGCGTCTGGCATGAAGAGCGGAGGCTGGACGGCAGCGGCGCGCTTTGAAGCGGTGTTGACGACGGCGGCGATGAGCGCGTAGGCGCGCAACGCCTGGTGTCGTTCGCAAGGGCTGTACCCGAGCGAGTTGGATGAATGGCGGGAGGTGGCCGTTGGCGCGCTGGCGCATCCAGCGGGCGGTTCAGGCCCGTCGGAAGGCAGGGCCGACCGCCGCCGGGTGCGAGAGTTGGAACACGAGTTGCGGCGCAAGGACAAGGCACTGGCGGAGGCAGCGGCGCTGTTGGTGTTGTCAAAAAAAGTCGAGGCGATCTTCCGAAAGGACGTGGACGCATGAGTGTGTTGGAAGATCGCCAGAGACTGATCCGCGAGGTAGAGCAAGCCCGCGCCGAGGGTGCCCGACTGGCCCCCGCGTGCGCGGTGGTCGGGATCGACCCACGCACCTTCCAGCGTTGGCAGGACGGCGGCGGCGTGCGGGCGGATCGCCGTCCGGGGGCCGACCGTCCTACGCCAACACAGGCGCTGAGCGAGGCCGAGCGTGCCGAGATCTTGCGTGTGGTCAACGAAGACCGGTTCGCCGCACTGTCGCCGGCCCAGATCGTGCCGCGTCTGGCCGATGAAGGGGTGTATCTGGCCAGCGAGCGCACGTTCTACCGGGTTTTGGCTGCGGCCGATCAGATCACCCATCGTGGCCGCGCCAAGCCGCCGCAGGCAAAGCGAGCGCCGACCACCCACGTCGTTCACGCACCGTGGGCCTGCCGTTCCGGCTGCGCGCCGATCATCGCCAGTGAGTTGCTCCATGGCGGTTGACGCACGCGCTCGGCCTACAACTGGAGCCCGTCGGTACGGTCTGGCTCAACCTCGATCGAAGGGATCGTTCTCAGCAAAACCCGCCCGATTCGTCGCATGGTCGAGCGGGCATCGGCGTTGACGCACCGGACACCGAAGGCTCAGCCGCGCGGGCCATGGTCGGTCTGGGTCAACGCCTGAAATGCTGCCAGTTGCTCGGCACTGGCTGGTTTCTGATGCGCGGCCTTCCACTCGGCGAAGGGCATGCCGTAGACGATTTCACGTGCCTGTTCCTTGTCGAGATCGAGGCCGGCCTCGGCGGCGGCCTCCCGATACCAATCGGCCAGACAGTTGCGACAGAAGCCGGCAAGGATCATCAGATCGATGTTCTGCACATCCGGTCTGCGCTGGTTGAGATGATTCAGCAGGCGACGGAAGACCGTGGCTTCGATCATGCCGATTCGTGCGGGGTCGGTCTCGATTGTGTGTACGGCTTTGTGGTCCATGGCGAGGATCGGAGATAATCTGCGGTCCATGACTTTACCTCAGGCTACGGACGAGGCAATGATCGCGCGCATTCTTGATGGCCGGCGGATCGCCGACCGCCTGCTCGACCAACTCGCGGTGCGAGTCCGCGACCGCGCGCACGCCGGCCTGCCCACGCCGGGGCTGGCGGTCATCCTGGTCGGTGCCGACCCGGCCTCGCAGGTCTATGTGCGCAACAAGCGCCGGGCAGCCGAGCGGGTCGGGATCCGGGCGCTCGATTTCGACCTGCCGGCCGGCACCGGCGAACCCGAACTGCTCACCCTGATCGATCGTCTGAATGCCGATCCCGAGGTTCACGGCATCCTGGTGCAACTGCCCCTGCCAGGCATCGCCGATGCCAGTCGGCTGATCGATCGGATCGCTTCGCACAAGGATGTCGATGGTTTTCACCCGGAGAACGTCGGCCATCTTGCCCTGCGCCAGTTCGGCCTGCGCCCCTGCACTCCGCGCGGCATCACCACTTTGCTCGCTTACACCGATCGGCCGGTGCGTGGGCGCACCGCCGTCATCGTCGGTGTTTCCAACCATGTCGGTCGGCCGATGGCGATGGAGTTGCTGATCGCCGGCTGCACCACGATCTGTTGTCACAAATTTACGCCACGCTCGGTCCTTGAAGCCCAGGTGCGGCAGGCCGATATCCTGGTGGTGGCAGTCGGTCGTCCGAACTTGATCCCAGGCGAGTGGGTCAAGCCTGGAGCCGTAGTGATCGATGTTGGCATCAATCGCCTGGAAGATGGCCGGCTGTGCGGGGATGTCGAATTCGTCGAGGCCAGTCGTCGGGCAAGCTGGATCACGCCGGTGCCGGGCGGGGTAGGGCCGATGACGGTCGCCACCCTGATGGAAAACACCGTCGAAGCCGCTGAACTGGCTGACGCTGCCTCGCGCTGGCGCAAAGTCCTCTGAACCGAAGATCGCTCGAAACCATGGCCAATCCTGTGCGGTTGAACCCTTTCCGACGCTGGCTCGGTCCGGCACTGCTGATCGTGCTGCTGCCGAGCCTGTCCGGGTGTGCCGCGATCGCCCGGCGCGCTGCCGACAATCTGGCCGAAAATCTCGGTGCCGCCGTGCTCAACAGCGAGGATCCGGCGACCGTTCGTGATGGGTTGCCGGCCTACCTGCTGCTGCTCGACGGTCTGATCAATGGCGACCCAGAGAGCGCCGGTACGCTGTTGGCCGCCGCCGAACTGAATTCTGCCTACGCCGGCAATTTCGTGGCCGAGCCGGAGCGTGCGCAGCGGCTCAGTGCCAAGGCGTTGGATTACGGTCGGCGCGCGACCTGCCTGCGGCGGCCGCCGCTGTGCGGCGTCTTGTCCGGTCCGGTGCCGGCCTTCGAGGCGGCGCTGGCCAGCCTGGACGATGCCGATGTCGATCTCGCCTACGGCTTGGCGGCCGCCTGGACCGGGTATCTGCAAGCCCATCGTGAGGATTGGACGGCAATCGCCGACCTGCCGAAGGTCGAGGCCCTGCTGGTCTGGGTGGTGGATCGACGCCCCGATCACGCCGACGGCCTCGCCTTCGTGTATCTTGGCGCGCTGAACTCGCTGCGGCCGGAAGCGGTCGGCGGCAAGCCGGAACAGGGACGGGCGTATTTCGAGCGAGCGATCGAACTTTCCGGTGGTCGCAACCTCTACGCCAAGGTGATGATGGCCGAGTTCTATGCCCGGCTGGTGTTCGACCGGGAACTGCATGATCGCTTGCTCGAACAGGTGTTGACAGCCGATCCGATCGCGCCCGGCTTCACCCTCGCCAATGTGCTGGCGCAAGAGCGAGCCCGCTCGCTCAAGGTCAGTGCTGACGAATTCTTCTGAGATGCCCATGAACCACAGTCCGCTTGCCGCACGATCACTGTCGATCGCATCGAATTCCTCGACCCGCTGGCGCATGTTGCTGGCCATCGCCCTGGTCGGCCTGCTGCTCGGTCCGCTGCCGCTGGCGGCGCAGACCCTGAAGATCGCCACCCTGGCGCCGGAAGGTTCGCCGTGGTTGCGCGAATTGCGCCGGGCCGGCGATGAAGTCGAGGCCGCCACCGAGGGTCGGGTCAAGCTCAAGTATTATCCGGGCGGGGTCATGGGCAATGACGCCACTGTGCTGCGCAAGATGCGGCTCGGCCAACTTCAGGGCGGCATGTTGACCGGCAGCGAACTGTCCCTGCTGTACAAGGACGCCCAGACCTACAGCCTGCCGTTCCTGTTCCAGGACATGGCCGAGGTCGATGCCGTGCGCAAGGCGATGGACGCGACCATCGAGCAAGGTCTGGCCGAGGGCGGAGTGCGGGTGCTGGGCATGGCCGGCGTCGGCTTTGCCTACCTGATGAGCGTGCAACCGATCAACACGGCCGCCGATCTCCGGCAAGCCAAGGTCTGGGTGCCGCAGAACGACCGGATTTCCGAGATCACCTTCCGGACCGGTGGGGTCAGCCCGATCTCGCTGCCGCTCTCGGATGTCTTCACCAGCCTCCAGACCGGTCAGATCGACACGGTCGGCAACACCCCGTCGGGGGCGATCCTGCTGCAATGGCATGGTCGCCTGCGCTACCTGCTGGATATTCCGCTGGCTTACGTGATCGGTTTCCTGGTCATCAATGAACGCGACTGGCAGGCGATGTCCGAGCCCGATCGGGCGGCGCTCAAGGCGGCCGCCGAAGCTGCCTCGCGACGGATCGACAACAACAATCGGGCCGACGATGAGAAGGCATTGGCGGCGCTCAAGGGCCAAGGCTTGGCCGTGATCGAACCGGACGCCGAGGAGATCGCCCGCTGGCGTGAGGTTGGCGATCGTGCGATCGCCCAGATGGTCGCCGAGGGCGTCATCTCCGGCGATATCCTCGAAGGAATCAGGGCCGCCCTGGCAACGCCCGATACGGCATCGCGGCCGCCGCCGACGGCGGCTGACCACTGATTCCTGCTGTCGTTCACCGCCTGTCACCCTTCCCGATGTGATGATCGCGCGCCTGCTCCGCACCCTGCATCGGGCCGAAGACGCCCTGTTGGCCGGCTTGATCGGCAGCCTGCTGCTGGTCGCGGTCGGCCAGATCGTGCTGCGGGTCGGCTTCGCCACCGGCTTCGCTTGGATCGAACCGGTCGCCCGCATGGGTGTGCTCTGGCTGGCCCTGCTGGGTGCGCTCGGTGCTTCGCGACAGCACCGGCACATCGCCATCGATGCCTTGCCGCAGGTGCTGCCCGAGTCGGCGCGTCGGGTGGCCTGGCGGCTGGCACAATTGGGGGCCGCTGTGGTTGCCGGCGCGCTCGCCTGGCATGCGCAACGCCTGGTGGCGATGGAACATGAAGCGCCGGTCAATTTCGTCACCGGTGTGCCGAGTTGGATTCCGATGCTGATCCTGCCGATCGGCTTCGGTCTGATCGCCGTGCGATCCCTGTTGGCGGCGCTCGGCCCAGCCCCAGCAATGCCAAACAGTACACCGGATGCAGATTCGGAGTCGGGTGCGAGTGCGGAGACCGACGCGACCCGCCCGACCGGCCAAACCGATCCGACATCGGAGCGGCCATGATCTGGGCCTGGCTGTTGCTGCTGGTGCTCGCCGCCCTGGGCATGCCGCTGTTTGCGGTCATCGCCGGAGTGGCGATGCTCGGTTTTCACAGCGCCGGTTACGACCTGAGTGCGGTCCTGGTCGAGTTCTATCGGCTCGGCGATCTGCCCGGACTGATCGCGATTCCGCTGTTCGCACTGGCCGGCTTCGTGCTTGCCGAAAGCCAGGCGCCACGGCGTCTGGTTCGTCTGTCGAATGCCCTGCTCGGATGGCTGCCGGGCGGACTGGCGATCGTGGCGATCACCGCCTGTGCCTTCTTCACCGCCTTCACCGGAGCTTCCGGCGTCACCATCGTTGCCATGGGCGCCCTGCTGTACCCGGCACTGCGCCATGCCGGCTACGGCGAGCACTACAGTCTCGGCCTGATCACCTCGGCCGGCAGTCTCGGCCTGTTGTTCGCGCCCTCCTTGCCGCTGATCCTGTACGGCTTCGTCGCTGGACAACTCGGCACGCAGCCGCCGACGACCATGGAGGCATTGTTCCTGGCCGGCATCCTGCCGGGGGTGCTGATGATCGTCCTGTTGTCCCTGCATGCCATGGCGGTGGCCCCGCGTGCGTCGGTTCCGGCGGCCTGGCAACCGGGCGAGTTGGCCGCTGCCGCGCGTGACGCCGGCTGGGAACTGCCGCTGCCATTCGTCGTGCTCGGCGGCATCTACTCCGGCTTGCTGGCCGCCAGCGAAGCCGCCGCCGTCACCGCCTTGTACGTTCTGATCGTCGCGGTCGCGATCAAGCGGGAAATCCCGCTGCGCCGGCTGCCCGAAGTGATGACGGGCGCCATGCGCCTGATCGGGGCCATCCTGTTGATTCTCGGCTGCGCACTGGCGATGTCGAACTGGCTGGTCGATCAGGAAGTCCCGACCCGATTGTTCGAGACGATCCAGGCGCGGGTCGATCAGCGCTGGCTGTTCCTGCTGCTGCTCAATCTGTTTCTGCTGATCGTCGGCATGCTGCTCGACGTGTTCTCGGCCCTGGTGATCCTGGTGCCGCTGCTGGTGCCAGTCGCGCTTGGCTATGGTGTCGATCCGGTCCACCTCGGCATCATCATGCTGGCCAACCTGCAACTCGGTTATTTCACACCGCCGGTCGGCATGAACCTGTTCATCGCCGCCTACCAGTTCGGAACGCCGGTCGTCAAACTGGTCCGCGCCACTCTGCCGTTCCTGCTGATTCTCGGCCTGGCCGTGTTGCTGATCACCTGGTGGCCGACACTGTCGCTGTGGCTGGTCCGCGCCTGAGCCTGGGCAGCGGCACCCGGACAGTCGGCGCCGGGCTATAATGGCGCGCTTCATCCCAATGGAGCCGCTCATGCTGCGCATCCAGGCCGAAGCACTGACCTTCGACGATGTCTCGCTGGTTCCCGCATTGTCGAGCGTGCTTCCCAAGGATGTCAGCCTCGGCACCCGCATCTCGCGCGACATCCGGCTCAATCTGCCGATCGTCTCGGCGGCGATGGACACCGTCACCGAAGCACGACTGGCGATCGCCATGGCCCAGTTGGGCGGCATCGGCATCATCCACAAGAACATGTCGGCCCAGCGTCAGGCCGAACAGGTTCACCAGGTCAAGATCTTCGAGGCTGGGGTCATCCGCGAGCCCTTCACGGTCGGCCCCGAGACCAGCATCGGCGAGGTCATGCGCCTGACCCGCGAGCGCAACATCTCCGGTGTGCCGGTGGTCGATGGCGCGCAACTGGTCGGCATCGTCACCAGTCGCGACATGCGCTTCGAGACCAAGCTCGATGATCCGGTCCGCCACATCATGACCAAGCGCGATCGCCTGGTGACGGTGGGCGAGGGCGCCAGTGACGAAGAGGTGCTGGCCCTGATGCACCGGCATCGGATCGAGAAAGTGCTGGTCGTCAACGATGCGTTCCAGTTGCGCGGGCTGATCACCGTCAAGGACATCCAGAAGGCGCGCGACAACCCCAATGCCGCCAAGGACGAAGCCGAACAGCTTCGGGTCGGCGCCGCCGTCGGTGTCGGTGGCGACACCGAATCGCGGATCGAGCAGTTGGTTGCCGCCGGCGTCGATCTGATCATCGTCGATACCGCTCACGGCCATTCGCAGGGCGTGCTCGATCGGGTCGCCTGGGCTAAGCGCAACTTCCCGGCCGTGCAGGTGGTCGGCGGTAATATCGTCACCGGCGATGCCGCCCTGGCCTTGCTCGATGTCGGCGCCGACGCGGTCAAGGTCGGCGTCGGGCCAGGATCGATCTGCACCACTCGGATCGTTGCCGGCGTCGGCATCCCGCAGATCACTGCCATCGCCATGGTCGCCGACGCACTCCAGGATCGCATCCCGTTGATCGCTGACGGCGGCATCCGCTATTCCGGTGATCTCGCCAAGGCGATTGCCGCTGGTGCCAGCACCGTGATGATCGGCGGCCTGTTCGCCGGCACCGAGGAAGCCCCCGGCGAAGTCGAACTGTTCCAGGGCCGCAGCTACAAGAGCTATCGCGGCATGGGCAGCATGGGCGCCATGCAGCAGGGCAGCAAGGACCGCTACTTTCAGGATGCCACCGATGCCGACAAGCTGGTGCCCGAAGGCATCGAGGGTCGGGTGCCGTACCGTGGCCCGCTGCGCGAGATCGTTCACCAGTTGGCTGGCGGACTGCGTGCCGCCATGGGCTACGTCGGCGCCGCAACCATCACCGACATGCGCAGTCTGCCGAAGTTCGTCCGGGTCACCGGTGCTGGCATCCGTGAAAGCCACGTCCACGACGTGCAGATCACCAAGGAACCGCCGAATTACCAGGTCGGATGAATGCCGGGAATCGGCAAGCGAGAATCGGGAATCGATCCCCCGGTTTCTTTTCCCATTCCCGATTCCCAATTGCTCATTCCCAGCCCAATGACCGACATCCACAGCGACCGAATCCTCATCCTCGACTTCGGCGCCCAGTACACCCAACTGATCGCCCGGCGCATCCGCGAGGTCGGGGTGTACTGCGAGATCTGGGCCTGGGATCATGACCCCACCGAGATCGCCCGGTTCGGCGCGCGCGGCATCATTCTTTCCGGCGGACCGGAATCGACCACCGCCCCCGGAGCGCCACGCGCACCGGAGGCCGTGTTCCAGGCGGGCGTGCCGATCCTCGGCATCTGTTACGGCATGCAGACTCTGGCAGCGCAACTGGGCGGTCGCACCGAAGCGGCCGATCAGCGCGAATTCGGGCATGCCGAGGTCGAGGTCGTCCAGCCCGGCCGCCTGCTCGACGGCCTGAGCGATCATCCCGGACCGTCCCGGCTGGATGTCTGGATGAGCCATGGCGATCATGTCGCCGACGTGCCGCCGGGCTTCGTGGTCAGTGCCCGCACCGAGCGCATACCGGTGGCCGCCATGGCCGACGAGAACCGTCGTCTGTACGGCGTGCAGTTCCATCCCGAAGTCACCCACACCAGGCAAGGCGAAGCACTGCTGCGGCGGTTCGTCGTCGGTATCTGCGGCTGTCGCACCTTGTGGACCGCCGCCAACATCATCGAAGACCAGATCGCGCGGGTACACGCGCAAGTGGGCGAGGACGAGGTGCTGCTCGGGCTGTCCGGTGGTGTCGATTCCTCGGTGGTAGCGGCACTGCTGCATCGCGCGCTCGGCGAGCGCCTGACCTGCGTGTTCGTCGATACCGGCCTGCTGCGCTGGCAGGAGGGCGACCAGGTGATGGCCACCTTCGCCGAACATCTGGGTGTCCGGGTGATCCGGGTCGATGCCGCCGAGCGCTACTTCTCCGCCCTGGCCGGCATCAGCGACCCCGAAGCCAAGCGCAAGATCATCGGTCGTCTGTTCGTGGAAATCTTCGACGAGGAGGCCAGCAAACTGCGCAATGTGAAATGGCTGGCCCAGGGCACCATCTACCCGGACGTGATCGA
>DIHI01000140.1:9569-9943 GCA_002420085.1 Lysobacterales bacterium UBA5700
CAACGTCGGCGGCCTGCCCGAGCACATGAAACTGGGTCTGGTCGAACCGCTGCGCGAACTGTTCAAGGACGAAGTGCGGCGCATCGGCGTCGAACTCGGCCTGCCGCGCGCGATGGTCCATCGCCACCCGTTCCCCGGCCCTGGCCTCGGCGTGCGCATCCTCGGCGAGGTCAAGCGCGAGTACGCCGAATTGCTGGCCCGTGCCGACGCCATCTTCATCGACGAATTGCGCCAGAGCGGCTGGTACGACCAGACCAGCCAGGCGTTCGCCGTGTTCCTGCCGGTGAAATCGGTCGGCGTGGTCGGTGACGCCCGCGCCTACGAATGGGTAATTGCCCTGCGCGCCGTCGAAACCATCGACTTCATGACCGCCC
>DIHI01000031.1 GCA_002420085.1 Lysobacterales bacterium UBA5700
TGCATGGTGGTCATCTGGTTGAAGAAGTCCGGCTCGACCAGTTGCAGGCCCGGCTGGAACAGTTCGGCGCGGATGACCAGGGCCATCGAACCGCCGATCAGGAACATGATCAGCGAAAACACCAGGTACAGCGTGCCGATGTCCTTGTGGTTGGTGGTGTAGACCCAGCGCTGGAAGAAGCCCTGCGGCGTGTGGTCGGCGTGGTCGTCGTGGTGGACGGCGGAATGTGCCATGGTCCGTTACCTCGGAAGATGAATCGGTCAGCCTTCGTCGCCGGCAGTCGCGGCGACGGAAGCGATGCGGGCGGCGGCAGCGGCGTCACCGGACTTGCGGGCCGCCAGCCAGCTCTCGAACTCGGCCTTCGGAACGGCCTGGACCACCACCGGCATGAAGCCGTGGTCCTTGCCGCACAGTTCGGCGCACTGGCCGCGATAGGTACCGGGCTCGCGAATCGAGGTCCAGGCTTCGTTGATCACGCCTGGGATGGCATCCTGTTTCCAGCCCAGCGCCGGCACCCACCAGGCATGGATCACGTCGTCGGCGGTGATCACGAAACGGATCTTGGTGTCGGTCGGCAGCACCAGGGGGTTATCGACGTCGAGCAGGTAGTTCGGGTTGTCGGCCAGGTTCGGGCGCTCCCCGGACTGCCGGATGCGCTCGGACTCGCGATCGAGACGGCTGGTGAAGCCGACGTCCTGGCCCAGATATTCGTAGCGCCACATCCATTGATAGCCGGTGACCTTGACGGTCAGCTCCGACTCCGAGGTGTCGTACTGGGCGATCAGATAACGGGTCGCCGGCCAGGCCATCACCACCAGCAACAGCACCGGCACGACCGTCCAGATGATCTCGGCGACCGTGTTGTGGCTCCAGGTGGCCGGCACCGCACCCTTGGACTTGCGGAACTTCACCATCGCCACTGCCATGGCGCCGAACACCACCACACCGATCGCCACGCAGATCCACAGGGCCAGCATGTGGGCGTTGTAGGCGTTCTCGGCGGTTTGCGTCACGCCGGGGCTCATGTTGAGCTGCCAGGGCTCTGGATTGGCCATCGCCAGCGGGCTGGCCGCAGCCAACAAGGCGCCGAAGCCGCTTCGGATCATGTCGACACTTTTCATGGGGTGTACCCGAACCTCGTTGCTTGAATTGAATTGTCGCCTGCCTGCGCGATCAGCTCACGCAGGCTGCCGGCAAGCCGGCGGCGCTCGGCCGGGGCCAACCGCGTCCCGACCTCGACCTCGCGTCCGGAATTCCGCAGCCGCAACCGCAGACCGCCGGACGCCTCCTCGACCGCCAGCCGCACCCAGTACGGATGCGCGCTGAAAACCACCGGCCCGCCGCCGTCACGGCGAACCTCCACTGTCTCCGGGCCGATCTCAACGACCTCGAAACGCCCGCAGCGCCGCTTCGTCAGCGCAACCGGAGCGGCCTGCGCCATGCGAACAGGGGCGCGAACGCCATGCCCTGACTCCAGGCATACCGCGAGACCACCGAGGCCGCGATCACCTGCACGACGAAAAAGCCAGGCACCTGCCGCGCACTCGCCGAGTGGTCGGGCCGCAGCACCCCTCGCGAAACCCCGAACGTCGTTGCGCCGCAGATCTGCTCGATCCTGTCGTCCTGTTCGTGCCAGCCGGCAATGACGGTGCCGCGCGGGCCGAAAACCTGCCAATGATACCGGCTCGACGGCCAAACCGACAATACGACCGCTGCCCAGAACACCGACACCAATCACGAATGGCAGACCAGCGCCGCCAGACCAGCACCGCCAGTCAACGTGATTCGCCATCACCCGAGCGTGAAATCGGCCATCGCACCGCAGTCCGACCTGCTGGTGATCACGCGGGCATTTGCGCGGTCACCACCCCCCTGCTGACGATGCGGGTCACCGAGCCATGGCGCCCGCGTCGTGCCGCCTGGACCGTCCCCGAGTCCACACTGGCTGCCCGTGACCATACCCACCGACCGGCAGCGTCCGGCCAGCGGTCGGTTCGAGGTTCCCTGCTAGAATTCTCGCCTGCCGGGCACGGCCCGGACTCCTACGGAACCGCCCGCCTTGACCGCGCTCCTCAGCCCCGAACTGCCACCCCTGCCGGACCCGGCACGCCGTCGCGTCACCGCCGACTGGCTGATCGACGAATCCGAACACCTGTCCGCCCTGCTGCCGGAAGCGCGGCTGTCACCCGCCACCGCCGCGCGCGTCCACGCCCGCGCCGTCGAACTGGTCGATCAGGTGCGCGCCGCCGCCGCCGATCAGGGCGTGATCGAAGCCTTCATGCGTCAGTACGACCTCAGCTCCGAAGAGGGCGTGCTGCTGATGTGCGTGGCCGAAGCCCTGCTGCGCATCCCCGACCAGGCCACCGCCGACGCCCTGATCCGCGACAAACTCGGGGAAGCCGACTGGGACCGTCACCTCGGCAAGAGCGACTCGGTTCTGGTCAATGCCTCGACCTGGGGCCTGATGCTGACCGGCCGGATCGTCGGCCTGGCCGACGAAACCCGGCGCGATGCCATCGGCGCCCTGCGTCGGCTGACCGCCCGTACCGGCGAGCCGGTGATCCGTCTTGCGGTGCGCCAGGCGATGCGGATCATGGGCCACCAATTCGTCATGGGTCGCACCATCGGTGACGCCCTCAAGCGTGCCCGCAAGGGCGGCAATGCCCGCTACCGCTACAGCTTCGACATGCTCGGCGAGGCCGCGCTGACCGCCCGCGATGCCGGCCGCTACCTCGACGCCTACCGCCGCGCGATCACCACCATCGGCGCCACCGGACCTTATCCGGACGTGTTCGCCGCGCCCAGCATCTCGGTCAAGCTGTCCGCCCTGCATCCCCGTTACGAACACGGCAAGCGCGCCCGGGTGCTGGCCGAACTCAGCCCGCGCGTCCTGGAACTGGCCCAACTCGCCAAGTCCCACGGCATCGGCTTCACCATCGATGCCGAGGAAGCCAACCGGCTCGAACTCAGTCTCGACGTCATCCTCGGCGTCTTCGCTGATGCCAGCCTGGCCGGCTGGCAGGGTTACGGCCTGGCCGTCCAGGCCTACCTCAAGCGGGCGCCGGCAGTGATCGATCTGCTGGCCGCCGAGGCGCGTCGCCATGGCCGGCGCATGCCGGTCCGACTGGTCAAGGGCGCCTACTGGGATGCCGAGATCAAGCTCGCCCAGGTCGAAGGGCTGGCCGGCTACCCGGTGTTCACTCGCAAGGTCAACACCGATGTCAGCTACCTCGCCTGCGCCCGCCGCCTGCTGGCCGCCGAGGATGCCTTCTACCCGATGTTTGCCAGCCACAACGCCCATACCATCGCCGCCATCCATGCCATGGCCGAACGCCCGGACGGCAGTCGGATCGCCTGC
>DIHI01000039.1:0-561 GCA_002420085.1 Lysobacterales bacterium UBA5700
CGCCGGAGAAGCGGCACTGTCTGCAATCGCTTCTTGATCAACCCCACCTCAGGCTGCGGAGTAGCGATATCGGACTTTGGCTTCTTCTGAAACGCAAGCAGCACATGCACCGCATCACCAACACGCACAATGTAGACTGTACGGAAAGTGTCGCCCCGATGGTCGTCAAAACGCTCCATAGACTCCGGAAATAAACCCTTTCCAAGGCTTTTCTTAGCCAGTTTCCAAACCAAACTGCACAACGAATGGCGCGACTACCATATCCTTCTGAACAAGAATGGGAAACTCCTTGAATAAATTCAGCCGTCATTCACAATCAAGATTACCGTTCACTAGCACAAGACGCCAGAAATGAAAACCGACGCCGTTACGCAACCTTGCGCGCAAGGGCAATCAAACTCGAAATTCCCTGTTTCAGAGTATCCATTAGCGCGTTCCCGACTGCCAGCGCCAGCAAGGGTGGAACTGCATTCCCGACCTGACAGAATGAAGGATTCATCACTCCAGCAAACTCGAACCCATCTGGAAAGGATTGAAGACGCGCAGCTTCTCGCACGGAGA
>DIHI01000039.1:684-1623 GCA_002420085.1 Lysobacterales bacterium UBA5700
ATGAGAATACGTATCCTTGCCAAGGTGGGCCGTCAATGTTCGCGACGGGGCATCAGGGTCGAGCTTCCACCATTTATTGGGAAACTTGCTCACGTCGTATGGCGGAATCGTGGCTTTTTCCAACGCCTTGTAGTGAGAGGAGTCCGACCTTGACCGTGAATCCCTCTGCTGGAGCTTTTCCTCCAGAATCTGGTGTGCGATGCGCAGAGCCACCGGATAGTCACCTCCTTGCGGCATGCGGCCGAAGATCGGAAAGTCGCGCGGGGTCAACCGGATCACATTCCCGCTCACATCATCGACGGTAGAAAAGCCCTCCCAGTTCCTCATAAGACTGGCGTATGCCGAAGGCGTACCGCCTTCACGGTACGGCAATCTGTCCTGCACCTTCCTTCTGCGAAGAATCGACATGTCCCGCAGATGATCCGAGATGAATGGAAGATCAGCCAGCGCTGCATCTGCAGTTATGGCTGGTGGTAATTTTCTGCCATGCACCGGAATGGGAGAGAAGTGCGAATCCTCATCTCTGGCATGCTTGAGTGCAACAGCACGAGTGCTTTCATAACCACGCGGCAGTTTCACGTAATGAGTTGGTAAAGGAAACTCCGGAATAATGCCCAGGGCGTCATCAACCGCGATCAGGAAAAGTCGCTCCCGAAGCTGGGGTACGCCATAGAATGCCGCATTCAGCAGTGTGTACCGGGTGGCGTAGCCACGGGCCTTGAGTTCCTCCGCGATTTCTTCCGGCACGTTGTGTCCGCCGAAGTTCATGATGTCGGGCACATTCTCCACGAGGATGATCAGAGGACGGGTTTCATCGACAATTTCCAGGAACCGGCGATAGAGCGAGGCGCGCGGATCATTCTTGTAGGCGTCTTCATCACCTTTTACGGAACGGAGCTTGGATCGACCGATGCGAGCGAACGCCTGGCAAGGAAGTCC
>DIHI01000039.1:1716-17253 GCA_002420085.1 Lysobacterales bacterium UBA5700
GCAGCGAGAACATCGAAGGCAGCATGCGGTTTTCCGGACAATCCGAAATCTGCAATCAGTTCGTCCATCGACTGTGAAACCATGTCCCGTGAGCGGGACCATTGCTTGAACTGCACGGGATCATCCGGCGCGAAATTCAAGGCATAGGTGGCATTTGCCTCATCGTTCATCTCCACGTGTGCCGCCAGTTCGAAGCCTGCGGCTTTCAATCCAAGAGAAAGCCCGCCACACCCCGAACAAAGCTCAAGCAGCCGCGGAGAAGCACCGGAGGCGAGCCTTTCCAGCTTGTGTCCGGCCAGACGCCTGTCATCCGCCATGCTGATCGCTCCCCGCGCTGCTTTTCAAGAATTCGATCAGGCGCAGGCGCAAGGTTTCTTCGTTCTGTGTTTCACACTCCCAGATCACCAGAACTTTCCAGCCGAGCGTTTCCAGCATGCTGGCCGCGCGCCGATCCCGAGCTACGTTGGCCTCGAACTTCGATTGCCAGAACGTGGTGTTCGACTTCGGAGAGTAGGCGTACCGGCACCCTTCATGGCGATGCCAGTAGCATCCATGAACAAAAATGACCTTGCGATGCGACGGAAAAACCAGATCGGGACTTCCAGGCAGATCGCGACGAAGCAGCCGGAAACGGAACCCGAAAGCATGGGTCATTCGCCGGACCTTTATTTCTGGACCGGTGTCTTTGCCCCGAATCCGGGACATCAGTTTTGAACGCTGCTCTGGTGGCAATATGTCCATATCCGCAGCTCAGCTCACCGGAAGCTGAACGATGCCCGGACGCGCAACATGATTGCTTGCCGCGCTGATCAAATGCATCAGCAGTTGTTCACGTAGACGGCAGCGAACGTTATCCTTCCATGCAGAGCATGTTTCAGGAAGATGGGTCTGTGGAAATCGGATATGCACATGAAGACGAGATGCTTCAGTCGCGCCAGGCATCAGGAGAACTGGTGATTTCCAGATCGCATCCGTCAACTTGATGCGGCTGTCATTCGAGGCAACCTTCTTCAGGTCTCCTGCGAGGCCACGCAACGCTTCGTTTTCTTGACCGAGCTTCGCAAGCTCAATCCGTACTTTTTCGATCTGTTCGGCGCGAGAGTCCTTCTGCCTTTCCGCGCTTTCTGGAATGTCTACGCCAAACAAGAAAACAATCGGGCCACGATTGTTCTGCGCGTAATCACAGGCTGCGCCAACGCGAATCAGGATCGGCTTGCACACTGCAATAGCATTGCTGCGCAAACGAAACTCTTTACATAGCATCTCCTTGAGGGTCAGCCCCGTCAGACGCTTCAGCTCGTCGTCTGTCCATGGAAATGGCCATGAGATGACGGCTCCCCAGTCGGTTGGCAGGAGAATCTCCGAACCTGGCACTGCCAGATGAAGCATCCGGTTGATCTCTCCCGCTTCCATAGGTGACGCGGCTTCCAACTGCTTGTCATCGTGGCGAGTGAGTGCCCTTTTCCAGATTTCCTGCTCTGCTTCCGGAACATCCTGATTGAGGATTCGATCTGAAAGGATGGGAGCGAGCGCCATTGAGATGGCAGCACGCGGGTTTACGTCCACATGACTTCTGCCAACTGTCTCGCGCGCCAACCTGCTGAGAATTGTATCCAGTGCGCTGGGATAAGACCTGCTGATCCGCTCTGCTGCGGGTACCAGCTTCAGTAGTTCTGCCAGCGTGTCACTGGCGGCTGTCAGTACATCGGCTTCCCACCCGAGAAGAGCGGCGATCTGCGGATTCTCGACAACCGCACCAAGCACCGCATTCCTCAGTTCCTCGGGTTTCGCTATGGTGCCATCATCGAGATTGATGAAATTGTCCTTTGGCAGGCCCAGAACCGCCAGGGGGCGCGCATGCGGCTTTTCTGGGGCTATGTTTTCGTCAAGGTAATCGCGCAGCTCACCGTCCAGATTCTGTAGCGCGCTCCATACGATCAGGATGAAAGGGCCGCCATTTGCGCTGATGGTGTCTTCCAGGATGCCGGCGATACTGGCGAAGTGACGCCGATGATCCGTACTCGCCACGCCGTCTATGAGGTGAAGATCCATGAACAGGCAACGCACGCCTCTGAAATGATCCGGCTTCAGCTCTTCTGTCCCGTCATATCTCACTCCCAGGCAGGGAGCCCCGAGAAGCTGCAACGTACTGTTTATGGCCAGGAGATGGTGTTCCTTGTCGTCTACGACGACGAAGCGCGGTGCCGAGAAGATCACGATTCGCCCCCCTTGCCGAATACCAGAGCCAGCACGGCACCATCGAAGCCATCAGGCACATTGGCCTCGTCTGCATCGGGGAAGGCCAGTCGTCCGCCATTCAGCTCCATGACCATGTTGGTGTAGTAGAGCCCCACGCCCATGCCGTCGGGGCGCCTGCTGAAGAAGGGGCGAGTCAGCCTCTCAGGATCGTCCTGAAAGCCCGGGCCGTTGTCGGCGACGATGATCGCCGGCCCCTCCGCGAAATCTCTTTCTACGTTGATGTACAACTTTCGCTTGGATGAACCTCGGCCTTCAGGCCAGCGCACCTGCAGCCAGTAGAAAGCGTTGTCGAGAAGATTGTTAAGTGCGCCAAGAAGCAGACCGAACGCAAACCTTCGTTCGATGTCGGGAACGCCTTCTTCCAGGGCAGGGCAGACGAGCTTGACCTCGTGGTTCCGGAATCTGACACGATTGATGTCCCTGGCGCGCCTGATGAGTTGTTTGATGCTGTTGGGGCGCTGCTCTCCCTTGCGGAGCAGTTCGCTGAAGCCATCCAGGATATGCACCAGCTCACGCGCCTGCACCTGTACGGATTCGCGGCTGCGACCGGACTCGATGGCGTCATGAAGAACTCGAACCCCCTGCTCGATTTCGTGAAACACGATGGCCAGCCCCATGCCCGACAGTCCCGCCCGGAGCATGGTGTCCCGCATCTCGTTGTAGTTCTTCTCCGCCTTGTTGATCAGCGGGTCGAGTTCCTTGGATAGATGGTGTTTTTCCGCAGCTTTCCTCAGTGCCTGGAGAGGCTGCGTGATATTGGCCACTTCGGGATCGTTCCCCTGTCCGGTGATGGCGCGGATGTTGTACTTGTCTATCTTGCGCTCGACTTCAAGAACCGCGAGTGCTCCCAGAACGATTTTCTGGAGATTCTTGTAGGCTTCGTTTTCCACGAAGCCTTCCCGGTTCGTCTTCTCCGTGAGCTGGTGGCTCTGTTCCAACGACAGGTCGATCGCGCCGACCACGATGTTTCGGCTGATGTTGCGCGTTGGTGTATTGACGCGCCGAAGATCAAGGCCGAGCCAGTCGTCCCCGGGTTCGCCGTAGTTGTAGACGCGAATACTGTCCCGGTAGACACGAACGCCTCCATTCTCATCCAGGAAATTCTGGACGAGCTGGCTGTCACCCAGTCTGGTCAGAATTTCACGGTCTCGGTCGAATACGTAGAACTCTCCTTTGACGGTGCCTATGCCATTGGAAATCGTCGCATCCGCCGTAACCCTCTTGGGTTTTGTCGACTTGCTCCCCTGATCCGCCCCCAGAAGGTCGATATCACGTT
This sequence comes from Lysobacterales bacterium UBA5700, assembly GCA_002420085.1. GTDB lineage: Bacteria > Pseudomonadota > Gammaproteobacteria > Xanthomonadales > Xanthomonadaceae > UBA11164. The sequence continues at coordinate 5,252 of DIHI01000039.1, forward strand.
CCTGCGCGATGAGCAGAGTTCCGTTTTTTTCCTGTTTTTTTCGCCGTTCAAGTTTGATGCCGGTAACACCTCTGAATTCGTACTTCCATTCGAGCACTCCGTCCTCGAACGAAAACTTGAAGTACCAGGGGGCGCGCTTGAGCAGCACATCGACATCCGGAACTCCGGAAACCCAGTCCGGATGGTCAGGAACCTTCAGTTCCGTCTCGAAGCGATCAGACCGATCGGTAAAAGGCGACGCGATGGATGTGATCTGCCGCTGCAGGCGCCGTACTTCACCTCGCGTCCACTCCGCCCCGCGCAGCTTGCTGATGGCCAGCCTGGTGCCAGTCTGCGAGCCTTTGAATATCTCCGGCTTTCGAGTCCGCACGACCACCTTTGCATCCGCGAGGAACTGCTTCTCGATCAAGGAGGACCAGTCAATCTTGACGACACACTCCGGCTGCCCCTTTGCGCGAGTCACCAGTTCGATGTGATCCCCCAATTTATGTACGGCGAATCGCCCGAGCCCCTTTTCACCAAGAGGCAGCCGGTTCAGTCGAGTTCTTTTCAACGCCTTGCGTTGAAGCTCCCGATGGTCGTGCGCAGGGACCAGCCAGATGTCCTTGNTCGTCGAGAGCGCCATTCCATCACCATCATCTTCCACGACGATGGTAGGATTGGCCGTGCGAATCCCTTGCAGAGTCACCGTAACGGTTTCGGCGTCGGCGTCGTAGGCATTCTTGACGAGTTCGAAGACGGCCAGCCGGGGAGTGCCGATGAGCTGATCGCCGAGCAGTTGCAGCAACCGGGCACGTGGTCGGAACGGCAGATTCAACGAGTCACTGGTGGAGGATTGAGCCGCCATCAGCGCACCTTCCGTCTGTCATACAATTCCTCGTCCTTCACCATGACGCCGGCGGTCTTCAGGGCGCGAAGGATGATGGTTCGCTGTGTCGTGCCTTCCTGAGCTGCTCGCAGGCTCACTTCTCTTTTGACCCTGGCAGGCACCATGACTTGAAGCGAGACATCCCTGCCCCCCTCGGCATCGCTGTCGTGGGTACCTGCCTTCTTCGGAAAACGCACCGGCATGAATTCCGCCCCTTCATTTCATGACGTCATGATGCTAGCAGATCATGTCTTTCCCGGCCGGACCGCTCTGGCCGCGCCGGGCGTCGATGATCAGCTGATGGCCTGCAAGCCCATGTCGGCCATGATGTTGAGCAGGTTGAGAGCACGGCCTGCCGGGCGGGTGGCGCCTTCATCGGACCTGATCAGCAGCGAATCTCAGTGCAACGACCAAGAGCCATTCCACCGACCCAAGCAGGACACGCGCTGTCGAGCGAAAAACCCGCTACACCGCTGACTGTTTCATGCACCGCATCGCTTTCGCACCTCCACCCCGCACCTCCACCCTGGCCATGCACCTGCTGTTGCAATACATTCGACCACCACACGCGGCACCTCGTGGCTGAGGCTCGGCGGTGATCAGGCAAGACCGTGGGTTGCACCTGTGTACCCGTGCCAATGTTCTTGCTGGCCAAGCTGTAGACCCACACGGTTTCAGCCATGATCAAGTCGCGCTGTCACCCTGCGAACCCACAGTCACCCCGCGCGCAGTCGGTGTCACCCTGCATGCTGAAATAAAAAAGCCCCGGCCGAAGCCGGGGCGTCAACTCCACTGACATGGAGGAGGAGAGATCGATCAGGCCGCGCGGCTGACTCGACGGCGGCGGGTGGTTCCGGAGATGTCCTTGGCTGCCTGGGTTGCCTTGGCAGTGGGCCTGCTGGCGCTCTTGCGGGCGCGCGGCTGCCGCTTCGGTTCGGCCAGGCCGAATTCGACCATGACCGGACGAACTCGTGCTTCGGCTTCGCCGATCAGGCATTCGGCACGCTCGCGGACTTCACCGATCAGACCATCGATGATGGCCTTGGCGCGACCGGCTTCGGCACCGGCGCGGTTGCTTGCGGTGTCGGCAAGTTCACGAACCCGCGTACCGACATCAGCGAATGCCGAGCGGCCCAGATCGATGCGCTCGTTGGCCTGATTGCGGAGTTGCCGACCGAGATAGATCGACTGGTCGATCCCGGCAAGCACCTGCTTGCGGGTCAACGAAAGGGCTCCGAGTCCGGCGAACCAAAGCTCACGCCCGGTCGGATCGGGTCGATTGCCGGCGGCTTTGGCGGCGGTCGTCTTCTTGCGAACAGGGGTCTTGCTCATGGCGGCACCTCATGGGGTCGGCGTGGCGGGATCGGAGTGATGCGTCGGCGTGTCGAAGATCGTGAATCGCGCCTGGAAAATAAAAATTTGGCCATCCGTGGCCGGGAGAGAGTGTTCGACGAAGCCACTTTCGCATTGCGTGATCGAGCTTTCACACTAACCGAGGGCCGAGCGACGGACGCGATCGCCTTGCCGCTACGCCATGGCTTGCCATTCGCCAGCGCCCCGGCGATGCTTGAGGGCCGAAGGAGAATTGAGCTATGGCCGCCAAGAAGACCGCCTGGACACCATTCAACGCCCCCGATGACGCTTACGTGTATTCCGGGCCAGCCCTCAAGAAGGCGTGGAAAGCACTCCATGCCGGTGACTGCGAGCCGTTCCCCGACACCCGGCGGGCGACCGAGTTGCTCGCTGCACTTGGCAAGCCGCCCAAGGGACTGGATGCCGAGACCCTGGCGGAACGCTTGCAGGATGCCTGGCGCGATTTCCATGCCGGTCGCTTCGAGCAGGCATGGCTGGCTGGTTCGGCACTCGGCGCGCTCGGTGCCTCGGTGGCAATCAAGGCGATCGGCATCCACGCCAGTCATCTGGTCGATGACGACGATCTGCGTCTGGAACGCTATCGCGCGGCGCTGGAACTGGCCGAGTCGGCGCTGGCGGCGTTGCCGGACGAGGCCAACAGCCATTATCGCCATGCCTATGCGCTGGGCCGCTACAGCCAGGGCATCAGTGTCGCCAAGGCGCTCAAGGATGGTCTGGCCGGCAAGATCCGCGCTTCACTCGATCGCACGCTCGAACTGGCCTCCGAACACGCCGAGGCACACACCGCGCTGGCCCTGTACCACGCCGAGATCGTCAACAAGATCGGTGCGCTGATCGGCGGGATGACCTATGGCGCCAAGGCCAGCGAGGCCGAGAAGCACATCGCCCGAGCACTGGAACTGACCCCGAAAGCGGCGATCGTGCATGTCGAGCACGGCAATCTGATCCTGCTGCTGAAAGGCAGCAAGGGCGAGGATGCTGCGGCCGCCGCCTACGAGCGCGCTGCCCGGTGCAAGCCACGCGATGCGATGGAGGCGCTGGATGCGGCCTGGGCGGCAGAGCAGATCGAATAAGCGGGCCACGGCGAGGGCCGACGCTTCGACCAAGCCGACGCTTCGGTCAAGCCGATGCTTCGGCCAGGGCCGGTCGCGCCGAGCCGGATCGATCGACCCGATACCGTCGTGCGGAGGGCTCGCCTGCTGTGGCGAGCCAGGGCTCGGCCCATCCGCCGCTCAGGTCATCAGGACCAGTTCTTCCGATGCGGTCGGATGGATCGCCACGGTGTCGTCGAAGTCGCGCTTGCGGGCTCCCATCTTCACGGCCACGGCGAAGCCTTGCAGGATTTCGTCGCAGGCCGGGCCGATCATGTGGATACCGACCACCTGCTCATCCGGACCGATGCACACCAGTTTCATCAGGGTGCGCTCCTGGTGTCCGGCAAGTGCGCCGAGCATCGGTCGAAAACGGCTGCGATAGACCTTGACCGCATCACCGTGGCGTTCGCGTGCCTCGGCCTCGGTCAGGCCGACCGTGCCGATCGGAGGATGCGAGAACACCACGGTCGGGATGTTCTCGAAGTCCATGCGCCGATCCTCGCGACCAGCGAACAGCCGATCCATCAGGCGCCGGGCGGCGGCGATCGCCACCGGGGTCAGAGCGGCGGCACCGGTCACGTCGCCGACGGCGAACACGCCTTCGGCCGAGGTCGCCTGCCAGCGATCGACGGCAATGAAGCCGCGTTGATCGAGCGCGACGCCGGCGGCCGCCAGGCCGAGATTCTCGACGTTCGGCACCCGGCCGGTAGCCCACAGCAGGCAATCGAAGCCGCCGTCCTCGGCCCCCGACCGGCAGTGGATGCGCAGCCCGTCAGCGGCCTCGACGACCCGGTCGAGCCGATGTCCGAATTCGACCCGAATGCCGCGCCGAGTCATTGCGGCGGCCAATTCAGTCGAGATGTCCTCATCGAACCGACGCAGCACCCGGTCGCTGCGCACGAACACCACCACCTCGCTGCCGAGCGCACGCAACACGCCGCTCAGTTCGACCGCGATGTAGCCGCTGCCGATCACCGCCACCTTGCGCGGCGCGCTGCGCAGGTCGAAGAAGCCATCGGAGTCGATGCCGAGATCCCCGCCTGGGATGTCGATCCGCTCCGAACGACCGCCGGTGGCGATCAGGATCGTTCGTCCATGCAGGACGCGATCGCCGGCCTGGACCGCCCCATGGCCGAGCAGGGTCGCGCGTTCGGGCAGCCATTCGATGCCGAGTTCGTTGAAGCGGGTGCGATAACTGTTGTGGATGCCGTCGATATAGGCCTGCCGTCGAGCGACGAAGTTCGGCCAGTCGAGCGATCCCGGCGTCGAGGCAAAGCCGAGTTCGACCGCCAGCGCCTGGGCCTCGGCCAGTTCGGCGGCCAGCCACATGGCCTTCTTCGGAACACAGCCGACATTGACGCAGGTGCCGCCCAGGGCGGCGGGTTCGAGGATGGCGACGCGGGCGCCGTGGCGGGCGGCGCGGATGGCACCGGCGATGCCGCCGGAGCCGGCGCCGATCACGATCAGATCATGGGTGTGTTTGCTCATCACGCCAGTTTGACCGATCCCGGCGGCGCTGTCCCGTCCTGACCGGCGTCGGCGTCCGGGATTGCGGAATCAGTTCACGAATCGCTCGGGGCGGCTGGCAGTGGGATCGACGATCGGCGAGCGGCCGCAGATGAAGTCGGCGATCAGATGCCCGGTCACCGCCGCCAGACTGACTCCGAGCATGCCGTGACCGGTGGCGAGCAGGAAATTGCGCAGGCCAGGAGCCGGCCCCAGGATCGGCAGATCATCCCAGGTCATTGGCCGCCAGCCGTACCAGTCCTCGACGTGCTGCGGCCCTTCCGGACTGCGCAGATAGCGCTGGGCGCCGCGCACCAGGGCACGCAACCGGAGCGGATCGAGTCGGCTGTCGTAGCCGGAGAATTCCATCGTGCTGCCCAGCCGGAAGCCGCTGTCCCAGGTGGTCACGCAGACGCTGTCTTCCTTCAGTACCAGTGGTCGGGTCGGGGCCGGGTCGGGCCGCGTGTAGGTGATCGAATAGCCCTTGCCAGGCTGGATCGGCAAGCGCAATCCCAGCGGCCGCGCCAATTCCGGCGACCATGCGCCCAGGGCGAACACGATCTGTCCGGCTCGACGCGGACCGCGCTCGGTATCGACCTCGACGATCCGGTCGCCCTCGCGGCGGAAGCCACGCAGCTTGTTGCGCTCCTCGATCCGACCGCCCCCGGCCCGAACCAGGCGCGCCAGTTCGGCGACCAGGCGATCCGGGCGCAAACGGGCATCACCGGGAAAATGCACGCCACCCGCCAGGCCATCGCGCAGCACCGGCTCCTCGCGCGCCAGTCGGCCGGCATCCCATGCCTGCCAGTCGATGCCGAGCGTCAGCAGCGGCGCATGGCGATCCTGGAAGGCAGCCCAGGCGGACGGTTCGCGGAAAACATAGGTCAGGCCACTGGCCTGAAACTCGCACGCGACACCTTCATCGACGATCAATGCCTCGATCAGGCTCCGCGATGCCTTCAGAAGGTCTGCCTTGGCACGGGTCGCGCGGGCGCAATCGCGGGCATTGCAGTGTGCAGCGAAACGCAGCAGCCAGGCCCACAAGGTCGGGTCGAAGCGCGGCCGGATGTAGAACGGGGCATCCGGGCGAAACATCCAGCGCAGCGCCTGACCGATCACCCCCGGCGCAGCCAGCGGCAAGGCGTGGCTCGGGGTCAGGGTGCCGCAATTGCCATGCGAACTGCCACGTCCGACCACGCCCTGTTCGATCACCCGGACCTGACGCCCGGCTCGAATCAGATAGTGCGCGCAGGCGAGGCCGATCACCCCACCGCCGAGCACCAGGACATCATCGCCATCACGCCCGGTCATGCACACACCCCATCGGCGCCGGATGCACGGCACCCTCGACATTCAGCAGTCGCGCGATCACCGTGATTCGTCCAGTCCGTCCACTCAGGCCCGCATGGGCGGCCGCTGGCCATAGGTCGCCCAGCGCCACAGCCACTCGACCGGGCCGAACCGGAAGCGCTCCAGCCACCAGCGACTGAACAGCACCTGCGCGGCGAACAGCAGCAGCACGAACACCGGCTGCCAGGCACGCGGCAGTGCCTCGAAGTAACCGAGTCCGTAGCCGTAGAAGATTCCGACACAAACCAGGGATTGCAGCAGATAGTTGGTCAATGCCATCCGTCCGGCCGGTGCCAGTATCGACAGGCGATCGCGCCAGACCGGGCCATGCAGGGCCAGCACCAGGGTCGCGGCATAGGCCAGGCACAGGGCGAGATTGCCAAGTGCAACGAACAGGCCGGCACTGACCGTGACGAAATCGAGCCGGAACAGTTCGAGCGTTGGCGTCAGTCGAAAGGCCAGGGCCAGCAGGGGCAATCCAAGCACGAAACCCCAGAATCGCAAGCGCCGCCACAGCATTTCGTGACCACGGCTGTCGGACAGGGCACCACTGCGCCAGAACCAGGCACCGATCAGGAACATGCCGAGGATGGTCGGCCCCCAGAACGGCAGATAGCCGAGGATCTGCTGAAAATCTGCCCAACGCTGGGCGGTCGCTTCCGCGAAACTGCCCTCGGGGCCGACCGCATGGCGCTGGGCATCGATGATCGCCTGCCATTTCTCGGCCTCGCCGGCAAACGCCTTGTCGATCTCGGCGGCCCCTTCCGGCGTCAATCGCCCCAGGAACACCATGCCGGCGATCGCGAACATGAACAGCGATGGCAGCAGATAGACGACCACGCCCCAGGTCGGCAACCGAGCGATCGGCGTGCGTCGGAACAGCAACAGCATCAGCGCCCCGAGCAGGGCATAGGTGAACAGGATGTCGCCCGACCAGATCAGCACCATGTGGATCATGCCGAGCGCGGCCAGCACCGTCAGTCGGCGCAGATACAGGCCGCCGAAACCACGCCCACTGACCTCGGCACGTTCCATCATCACCGCGAAGCCGGCGCCGAACAGCAACGAGAACAGGGTGTAGAACTTGCCCTGGACCAGCAGGTAGATGCTGCCATCGACCCAGGCATCGGCGCCGGTCAGGGCTGGATCCAACCCGGACAGCGCAGCGTTGAGCGGTCCGACGAAGGCTTCGATGTTCATCAGCAGGATGCCGAGCAGGGCGAACCCGCGCAGCACATCGAGTGCCTCGACCCGTTCTCCGCCGGTCACGGGTGCCAGCGGACGCTCTGGCAAGCTGACAGCCGTGTTCGAATCGCTCATGCGGGTCTCCTGCCGTTTGACGCCGTTTGACGCCGGTTTGGCGCCGGCTCAGTGTGCCACGCCGCCCGACCCGTGGACATGACGATGCTCGATCTCCTGGGCATCGGCAGCACGCACCGACAGCACCTCGATCTCGAAGGCCAGGGTCTTGCCGGCGAACGGATGGTTGAGATCAACATCGACCACACTGACCCCAACCTTGATCACGGTGACCACCCTCGGCCCCTGATTGGTGTTCAACTGCACCTGCTGCCCCGGCCGGATGCGCAGCGAACCGAAATGCTTCCTCGGCAGGCGTTGGCTGCTGTCGGGCCGGTACGGACCGTAGCCCTTCTCAGGCGGAATCTCGATCTCGATCCGCTCACCGGCCTCACGGCCGATCAGGGCTTCCTCGACACCGGGGATGATCGTGCCCGAACCGATCAGGGCAGTCACCGGCTGGCCTTGATGGGAGGATTCCGTTGCCGGCTGGCCCGGCTCACCGACCCGGTAGTGAAACTGCACGACGGTGTCTTTCTCGATCTTCACGTTGCTGCCCTTGTCTGTGGTTGTCGTAAGTGATGTAGCCGTCCCAAGCCGTCGAATACGCCCAAGCATGTGCCGGCGATGGCCGCGAACCGAGGCAGCCGACTCGACGTCATGCCGCCGACACCCGGCCCGCTCGCCCAGGTGCCCGCGACGGGTGCGGAATTGCCGCATTCGCGGCAAGATGCCGCTATGAGCCGATCCGCCGACCATTATCGTCGTCTACCCGCGCAGCCGCCAGCCGGTCGACGACTGGCGACCACGGCGGCGTCCGATGATCCAGCATCGAGTGCCGGCAGGTGGACGCCGAGACCCACCGCCGCACGACTGCGGGTCATGCCAGTGGTCATCCTGTGCATGATCCTGATCGCCTGCTCGACCCCATCACCCCGGCCGCCAGCCCCGGCCACCCGGCCCGACTCAGTCGCGCCAAGCGCCGACCGCCCTGCCGCGCAGCAGCACGATCAGGCGGCCAACGAGGTGCTGATTCGTGCGATCAGCCTGATCGGCACACCCTACCGCTGGGGTGGAAACACCCCCGAGGGCGGGTTCGATTGCAGCGGCCTGGTGCATTTCGTGTTCCGGGATGCCGTCGGCCTGAACCTGCCCCGCACCACCCAGGAGTTGGCAGCACTGGCCGCGCCCAGAATCACGCGGTCGGATCTGCGAGCCGGCGATCTGCTGGTCTTCGGGGGCAGCGCCGGGGTCGAACACGTCGGCATCCATGTCGGCGATGGCCGTTTCGTCCACGCCCCGACGACCGGCGGCACGGTACGCATCGACCATCTCGACGACCGCTACTGGCGACCCCGCTTCCTGTTCGCCCGACGACCGTTGGCGGCGCCCTGAGTCGGCACTGCCGCCCTCACTTGAGCGCGGCGAGATCGGCCAGCACCTGTGCCCGGCTGGCCGCGACCGCCTGCGCGAATGTCCGTTCGGCATCACGATCACCGCGATCGAACGCCGAAGCCTGCGCCTCCCAGGTCGCCGCCAGCGACTGCGCCCGGTCACCGGCCGAGTGCGAGACCAGACCGGCGACATCACGGATCAGGGTGACCCGGCCCCAGATCGCGATCCGATTGGCCTCACTGCGATCACCGCCGAAGAATCGGGTATCGGCAAGCTGCTGGAGTTCACCGAGTGCGTCGATGACCACGAACGCCGCTTCGCGGACATTACGCTGCTGCTCGGTGGTTTCGTTGCGGTAAGTGTTGTAGCCCAGCCCGAACAAGGCGATCGCCAGGCTGAACAGGGCCAACCAGTTGTTCCGGAAGAATTGCCACCCACCCATACCGCGACCGAGCGGCGCGGGTCGTGCAAGGGGCGGATGGTCGTCGCGGCTGTCGATGCTCATCGGTGGTCAGGATAACCGCTCATCGGGTCGACGCAAGCCGGCTGCTTGATCAAAATCATGACATCCTCGACCGAGCGCGCGACAATGGCCGAAGCCCCCTGCCCAGGAGCCGAGATGAGCACCCCACTGCAACGCATCCTCGCCGCGACCGATTTCTCGCCGCAAGCCTGGCAGGCGCTCGAACGCGCCGCCCGACTGGCCAAGACCCACGGCGCCGAACTGGCCCTGCTGCATGCCTTCGAGCACGTCCCGCTGATCCCGGCCTGGGGTGATCCCGGCGGTGGCGCCTGGGTCGATGAGGAAGCTCTGCTCGACAGCACCCGCGCCCATCTGGAGCGGGTCCGCGACAACCTCACCGAGACCTATGGCATCCCCATCAAGGCCAGTGTCGAGGTCGGCGCCGTGCATCGCCAGATCAATGCCCGCGCCGACGGTTTCGGTGCCGACCTGGTGGTGATCGCGGCATCCGGCGCCTCCGGCCTGGCACGCCGACTGTTCGGATCGAGCGCACAATCGATCGTCCGTACCGCCCGCCACCCGGTGCTGGTCGTGCGCCGACCGGCTGACAGCGACTACCGGCGAATCATGATCGGCACCGACTTCAGCGAGGATGCCGAGCGCGCCGCCAACTTCGCTCTGCGTCTGGCACCCGACGCGGCGGTCAGCCTCAGCCATTCGCTGGAACAATCGACCGTGCGGATTCCAGCCCCGCTCGGCCTGGAAGACAACGAACGTGAAGCCCATCTCGCGCGGGCACGCACGATCGCCGCACAGGGCTTGGCCGAACTCGCCGATCGACTGGGACGCGGTCAGGCCGAAACACGGGTCTTCGATGGCCACGCCAGCCAGAACCTGGTCGAATGGGCGGCCACCTGGAACGCCGACCTGATCGCCATCGGCGCTCACGGCAAGTCCCGGCTCGAAGCCGGACTGATCGGCAGCACCAGCCTGCATGCGATCTCCGATGCCGGCTGCGATGTACTGGTGACACCACGGATCGAGTAAGGCCGCTGCCGGTCAGCAGACCGGCGGCCGGCAGCGCCGGTTCAGCGGCCGAGTCGGCAGCGGCACGCTGCCGACATCCCTGTGCGAGCTACCGAACCATCAGTTCGACTCCGGAGGCCGCACACGTCCATCGGACGAGCTTCACGGCGTCGCCAGACTGGCTCGCACCGCCTTGCGCAATTCGGCCGCCCACAGCGGCGCCTGACGGGCCGCCTTGGCACGGTTGTTGAGTTCGCCTTCGAGCAGACTCTGATCACGCCGGGCCGGCTTGAATTGTCGGCTGTTGCGATCGAATGCCACCCTCCCCTCGCGATCGATCAGGAACAGCCCCGGCGTACCCTTGACTCCCCAGAGCTTGGCCGCCTCATCGCCCGCCAGCAGCACCTTGAAGTCGTAGCCGTTACTGACGAAATCAGCGCGCCAATCATTCGGGCCATCCTCCCAGAGATTGACCGCGACCACCTCGATCCGATGGCTGCCGAACTCATCGATCATGCTCTGCACGTGCGGCATGAGCGCCTTGCAGTACGGACACCAACTGGCCCAGAACAGCACCACGGTCGGACGGCCCTCTGCCAGTTCCGGCAGACTGCGCTCCACACCGCTCGGATCCTTGAGTTTCAAGGCCGGGGCTTTCTGGCCCTCGATGCCCTGGGCAAAAGCGGCCCCGGCAAGCAGGGCCGAAAGCACAAGCATGGCGGACGACACGAACCGGACAGCAGCAGATCGGACAACGAATGCAGAGGACATGACGGGGGCTCCGAAAACAGGACGATGATGCGAGACTCCGACCGGATCGCTGCCGGCAAGTTCACTCGCGACCCGCATCCACCGGGGATCGAACGTTCAGCGAGCAGCCGTGAATCGGCAGGCATCGCCAGCGGAAATCGGTTATAGTGCGCGCCGTTCCGGCCCGTCCGCTGGTTTCCCAACCGGTCCTGCCGCGTCACGTCGCTTTCGAGCGCGCACGCCGCACCGCACCGAACTCGGACGAGCCCGAACCCGGGTCACCCGCCAGCCGGCGGTCTCCGTCACCACATCCTCGCAGCGCGGTTCAACGGGAACGCTCCGAGACCATGGCCGCAGGCATCCAGCCTGTGGCCCAGCCATCAGGAGCACCACCAATGTCCTTTGAAACCCTCGGGCTTTCGCCCGCGTTGCTGCGCGCGCTCGCAGAACTCAACCACACCACGCCGACCCCGATCCAGTCCGAAGCGATTCCGCTGGCCCTGGCCGGTCGCGACCTGCTGGCCGGCGCCCAGACCGGCACCGGCAAGACCGCAGCATTCGGCCTGCCGCTGCTGCACCGGCTGGCCGCCGACCAGACCCCGGCCAAGGGACCGCGTCGCCCGCGCGCCCTGATCCTGGCTCCGACTCGCGAACTGGCGATCCAGGTCCACGACAGCCTGCGCGCCTATGCCCGGCATCTGCGCCTGAGTCTGACCGCGATCTACGGTGGCGCTGCCATGCGGCCTCAGTTCGACGCCCTGCGTCGCGGCGTCGATGTCCTGGTGGCCACCCCCGGCCGGCTGATCGACCATCTCGACCGCCGTACCGCCGATCTCACGCAGATCCGCACCCTGGTCCTCGACGAGGCCGACCGCAT
>DIHI01000039.1:17313-19737 GCA_002420085.1 Lysobacterales bacterium UBA5700
CCGCATGCTCGACATGGGCTTCGCCCCGGCCATCGAACGGATCCTGTCCACCCTGCCCCGGCAGCGCCAGACCATGCTGTTCTCGGCCACCTTCGAGGCCGCCATCAAGCGCCTGGCCCAGGACTTCATGACTGATCCGGTGGAAGTCCAGGTGGCACCGGGCAACACCGTCGCCGCCACCATCAGCCATCGCGCCCATCCGGTCGATGGTGGTCGCAAGCTCGACCTGCTGCTGCACCTGCTGGCCACTGACAGCCGCCGCCAGACCCTGGTATTCAGCCGGACCAAGCACGGCGCCGATCGGTTGGCGGAGCGGATCGAGCGTTCCGGGATCGCCTCGGTCGCCATCCACGGCAACAAGACCCAGGGTGCTCGTCTGCGCGCACTCAAGGACTTCAAGTCCGGGCGGGCCACGGTCATGGTCGCCACCGACGTCGCCGCCCGCGGACTGGACATCCACAATCTGCCCTGCGTGATCAACTTCGACCTGCCGATGGTTGCCGAGGACTATGTCCACCGAATCGGTCGTACCGGCCGGGCCGGTGCTGAAGGCGAAGCGATCTCCCTGGTCGCCACTAGCGAAGCCAACCTGTTGCGTGCCATCCAGCGTCTGTTGAAGCAGGACGTCGAACTGGTCGAAGTGGCCGGCTTCGAGCCGAGCCAACCGCTGCGCCTGCACAATGGGCCACCGCGTCAGGCACCGGGCGGCAAGCGTCCCCCGCGTGGCCATGCCCGTCGCGGCCATGGCGCCCCGCCGCGTCACGCCCATGCCGGCAACCGCAGCCACCCCGGATCGCGACCAGCACCGGCCAAGAAGCGCGCACCACGCGACTGAACCACCGTCCAGCCGATCGAACACGGCGACCTGCCGTGTTCGATCGAAGCCGACCGCCGACCCGACCGACTCAAACCCGCTCGGAACCACCCCGGACCGGCGCATCGCCGACCCCCACGGGCTCCGGCCGATGCCAGAGCCAGATGCCGACCGTGGTCATGATGGCAATCGCGATCCCAGCCATCCAGAAGGCCGGCGCCGCCCAGGTCAGGATCGCCGCACACAGCAGCATCGTCAGGATCGCCGAATACTTGGCCCGACGCGACACCGCGCCCTCACGACGCCAATCGCGCACCATCGGCCCGAACAGCCGATGCCGGTACAACCAGCGGTGCAGTCGCCGCGAACCACGGGCCGCCGCCCAGGCCGCCACCAGCACGAACGGCGTGGTCGGCAAGCCCGGCAACACCACCCCGATCAGCCCGAGCGCAAGACACAGATAGGCCAGCGCCAGCCAGGCCCAGGCTGCGACCCGGCGGCGCCTCGTCACCGTCCTGGCTCAGCGCTCGATGCGCACTTCCTGCTGGCCGGCCGAATTGTCGTACACCACCCGGAAGGCCAGCCGGACCGCCGTCGGGATTTCCTTGTCGTAATAGCCCCGGCACTGCGGATGTGGCGTCTCACGCTTCGGAAACACGCAGCGGAACGCCGGCTCGAAGCGCCACTGCCGCAGCGCATTCATCGCCGCATAGATGTACCGGGCATCCGGCGCATCCTCGCGTGCCGGACAGCCCTTGCTGCCCCAACTGGGCAGCGCATCGCGGGTCTCGCCGGTTTCGGAGACATCGACGTTGAAGCAGACGTAGATCGGCCCCTCCTGCTTCTCCAGCAGTTCCGGCGGAAACTCCGGCATCGGGTTGCCGGCCTTCGGGAAGGCACTCTGGAACCCCTCGTTCTTGGCCAGCTCCATGCGCTGGTTGCCCTGCAGATCACTGTCTTCAGCCGGAGCCGACTCGCCCTCGGCGGCCTTGGCCACCGGCAACATCAGCAGCACCGACAGCATCGCAGTCGAAATCACGCGCGGATCGAAACTCATTCTTCGCCACTCCTCGAACATGTATGGAATCGCCCGATCCGAGCCCATCCGCCACCGCACATCGTGGCGCAACCGCAGGATCGGAACGGCCGCACGACGGATCGTCCGGCCCCTGCTGCACGGCAGCGACCCGACCGAACCGACCCGGACCGAAGCGCAGCACGCAGCTCAGACCTGGTCCGGCCCACTATTGTGCCGGCTCACCGACCGAACCGCACCTGGCACAGGCAACCGGCCCGAACCCGCGCGGCACCGGTCAGTGTACTCCGAGATTCGAGATTCGAGATTCGAGATTTGAGATTTGAGATTTGAGATTTGAGATTCGAGGTTCGAGGAAGCAGCACGGGCAAGCCAAGCTCGCGGCGAACCCACGGTCTTGTCGTCGCGGCGGTCCGCATGGAGCCGCGAGGGTGCTGGATCGTCGCTTCGGCGGCAGGCACTCGGATCGTCTCAGGCACAGTCTGTACACGTTCAAGCGCGAGCGGGTACGTATTCTCGATGGTTTCGGTGAACGTCTTCGCAAGGGCGAGCAGCGACCGAACAGCATCGAGCA
>DIHI01000039.1:19849-20709 GCA_002420085.1 Lysobacterales bacterium UBA5700
CTCGACGCGGGCGTGACAGCCGCCACACAGACGTTGGCGGATCGACCGTCAGATCGAACAATGGGATGAAACGCCCCGGTCCGGAGGGGACGCGGGGCGTCGGGGCGCGTGCTTTCGGTCTATCTCAATACGCAGGTCGGACGCTGACCTCGATCCGAATGCGTTCGCCGGGGTGGTAGTCGGTGCGAGTATGGTGGATCTCGCCACCGTACTCGTAGGCGACGTCATAGCCATCGACGTAACGGGTGCGCCGGTAGTGGCCGGTCGGTACGTCTTCACAGACCTCGCGCTCGACCAGGCGCATGGGCGGCGGGACATGGGCGTTGGCATACACGCGATCGCGAGCGATGGCATCGCCGAGCACGGCACCGGCAAAGGTGGCGGCGGCGCGGCCGGAGCCGCTGCCGAACTGGTTGCCGATCACTCCGCCGACGATCGCGCCGAGGATCGGGGCCGAATGGGCATGCCGAGGCCGACGATAATAGCCATGGCCGGCGGTTTCATAATGGCTTTCGATCCGGCATTCGCGGGACAGGATCGGCTCGGTCTGATAGACATCGATCGGAGTCACCTCGACCACCCGTGCCCAGCGCAATTCCGAACGCGGGTGATGATGGGGACCGGCACTGGCCGGGCCAGCAACGAGGGCCGCGCCAAACAGACTCAGGACAGTCGCGGTGGCAAGGCACTTGGCAGCGAACAGGTTCATTACGACAGCCTCCTTCGTGGTGCGGACACGGCGGCAGCCGTGATCGAACGTGGGCGAACGTGCCGAGCTGCCATTTGCAGGATCGTTGTCGCCTGATCGTCATCGTCGATGCCCGGCGATGAAATCGCGCTGAATCGGCGGGGGGGGGGTA
>DIHI01000039.1:20757-21069 GCA_002420085.1 Lysobacterales bacterium UBA5700
ACCGCGTTCAGTTCGGCAGATCGAGCACCGGCGCCGGATCAAGTTCGACCTCGTCGCAGTCGTCGCCCGGCCCACCCCGATCGATCACCAGGAACTCCGACACCTCGGCCAGAGCCAGGCAGAAGTGGTGCCACGTGCCCGGAAGATAGTTGACGCCCTGCCCCGGCTCGGCCAGGAAGGCGCGCAGTGTACAGGGATCGAACTCGCCCGGCGGCGCGACCACCACCAGCCACGGCCGTCCCGACAGCGGGTAGAACGCCTGACTCGACAGCGGATGCCGCTCCATGCGCTGGATGCGGATCGGGGTCGGCA
>DIHI01000039.1:21327-26002 GCA_002420085.1 Lysobacterales bacterium UBA5700
CCGTCGGGAAAGATGTTCAGCCGGACATGGCTGACCGGGCCGAGTGCCGCCAACCCCTCGGTGAAGCGATGTTCGCGATCGGCCTCCAATTTGCGTTCCGGCAACAGCAGTGGCCAGTGCTCGGACGCGGCGATCAGGGCGGCATCGTCGAGTCCATCGACGTGGGCAGCCTGGATCGAGCAGCGATCCGGATAGTTGCCCTTGAAGTGGGCGGTATCGACCAGAATCTCCTCGACCACACCGGGATGACCGAGTTCCAGGATCGCCCAATCGAAGCCCGGTTCGCGGCGACGACGAGTTTCCCAGCCGTCACCCATGTTGATGCCACGATCAGGCGCGATCAGGTTGCCGGGTTGACCGTAGTGGGCATCGTTGCAGGCGACCGGTCGGCCGCCGTTGGCCATGGCGGCCAGATCGAGCCGCTCGCTGCGCGCGTGTCGCGACCAGTCGATCGCGATCCGACCGTACAGACGCAGCCGGGCCACTCCGCCGTCGGGAAAGATGTTCAGCCGGACGTGGGTGCAGACTCCGTCATCAGCGATCGTGAACCAGTTGTGGCTGTCGCCATGCAAGCGGCTGCGCGTCAGCAGTGGCCGCCAGTCGGCTTCCGCGCCGGGGCTGTCGCTGCCATACCAGACACAGCCGTCCAACGACGCCTCGGGCGGGTAGTTGCCGGTGAAGTGGCGGGTATCGATATCGACACCGAACAGCCGTCCGGCGGCGGCCAGCCGAACGATGCACCAATCATGACCGGGACCGCGCTTGCGTCGGCTTTCCCAGCCATCCATCCACTTGCCGTGATCGTCGTACACGCCGGGCTTGAAGATCGGCTCGTCCGGTTGGATCAGGCGCTCGCGCGGCGCGAAGAATTCATCGCTGGCAGCCAGTGCGATGGCACCCAGGCGCGGCTGGGCCAGGTCGATGCCGGCGCGGGTGAATTCGGGCGGATGCGAGTCGTGTGGGGTGCTGTCGCGGGTCATGAGGGGCTCGGTGATGAGGAGTGGTGTGAAGGTCGGTGATCGCGCTCAGTCGGACCGGGCGTCATCCAGGGCGGCGAGACGGAAGCCAGCAATGCGGTGGACCTGCTGCACGGCGGTCCGGAACTCGGTGTCGGAATCGTGTTCGATGCGTTGGCGAAACTGCGCCAGGATGCCGGCCCGGTCGAGTCCCTTGACTGCGACGATGAACGGGAAGCCGAATTTGGCGCGATAGGCGGCATTGAGTCGCTGGAACTCAGCGAACTCCTCGGCCGTACAGCGATCCAGTCCAGCACCGCGCTGCTCGCCCTGCGAGGCTTCGGTCAAGGCATCGACCTGACGACAGGCCAGTTCCGGATGGGCACGCAGCAGGGCCAGCAGACGTTCGGGGCCGGCGTCATCGACGACAGCGCGCATCATCCGCGCCAGGCCGTCGGTGGTCTCGGTGCCGGGCAACCCGAAAACCGCCGCCGCGACCCACGGCGAGTGCTCGTAGATGCTGCCGTAGCGGGCGATGAAAGCATCACGCCGGCTGTCGCCGTGATCGACGCCCAGGCCGTCCGTGCTCATGCCGGCTCCGGGGCGTGTTCGGCATGCCAGTGGCGGGCGATATCGATGCGCCGGCACACCCAGACATCGGTGTGACCGCGCAGATAACGCAGGAACCGCTCCAGTGCCGCGATCCGCCCAGGCCGTCCGGCCAGCCGGCAATGCAGACCGATCGACAGCATCTTGGGAGCGAACTCGCCCTCGGCATGCAGCACGTCGAAACTGTCCTTGAGGTAATTGAAGAACTGCTCGCCGGCATTGAAGCCCTGCACGGTGGCAAAGCGCATGTCGTTGACGTCGAGGGTGTAGGGCACGATCAATTGCTGCCGTCCGGCCACATTCACCCAGAACGGCAGATCGTCGCTGTAGTCGTCGGCGCAGTACAGAAAGCCGCCCTCCTCGGCGACCAGACGCAGGGTGTGCTCGCTGCTGCGCCCGGTGTACCAGCCCAGTGGCCGTTCACCGGTCAATTGCTTCAGGGTGTCGATGGCGAGTTGCAGGTGGGCGCGTTCGCTGGCCTCGTCCATGCCGTCGTAGTCGATCCAGCGCCAACCATGCGAGGCGATCTCGTGGCCATCGCGCAGAAAGGCATCGGCCAATTCCGGATACTTCTTCAGCGCCAGGGCCACGGCAAACACGGTCACCGGCACCTGATAGCGACGGAACAGTCGCAGCAGACGCCACACACCGGCCCGTGAACCATACTCGTAGATCGACTCCATGCTCATGTGGCGCGCGCCGATGAATGCGCGCGCACCGACGATTTCCGACAGGAAGGTTTCCGAGCCCTGGTCGCCGTTGAGCACGCAGTTCTCGCCGCCTTCCTCGTAGTTGAGCACGAACTGCACCGCCAGTCGCGCCCCGCCCGGCCAGCGCGGATCGGGCGGAAACTCGCCATAACCTCGATAGTCCCGTGGGTCGATGATCTCAGTGGCTGGGGTAGACATGCAGGCGGGTGTCGGCAGGGGAAAGCGATCGCTTACGATAGCAAGCCCGACCCCTCCATAGACAGCCGCCGGATCCGCAGACCATGGGCAAGCTCACCACTCACGTCCTCGACACCAGCCATGGCCGACCAGGCGCCGGCATGCGGGTACGCCTGTTCGATGCCGACGGCGTCCTGCTGGTCGATACCCGCACCAATGACGACGGCCGCTGCGATGCACCCCTGCTCCAGGGCGCGGCGCTGAAAGCCGGCCGCTACCGCCTGGAATTCTCGGTCGGTGACTATTTTCGTACCCTGATCCCCAGCCTGCCGGAGCCGGCTTTCCTCGATGTCGTACCGATCGCCTTCGGGGTCGCCGATCCCGAAGGCCATTACCACGTGCCGCTGCTGGTATCGCCGTTCGGCTTCAGCAGCTATCGCGGCAGTTGAGACCCGGCCGGACATCCGATCAACCGCGCGGCACCGGTCCGCCGGTCGAACCACGGGTGCGGGCATCGGCCTGCGATTGGCCATCGATCCAGGCGCCGAGCACGCCCCGCTCGTGTTCGGTCATACCGGTCAGATTGCCGGGCGGCATCAGCCGGGCATCGACCGCCTGGGCCTTGATCCGAGGCGCCTGGGCGATGATTTCGTCGAGTTTGTCGTACATCACCCCGAGCGGGGGCGACACGAAGCCCGGCTGGCTCGGAGTGTCGCTATGGCAGGACTGGCAGCGCTCGCGCACGATCCGACGCACCTCGACGGTATCTGCGGACGCCAGCGCCTGACCACCCGACGCGCTCGGGCCACGGTAGGAGGCAAACAGTGCGATCGCGATGAAGCCGATGGCACCCGCCACCGGGAAGCGGTAGTCGATGCGCCCGCGATGGCGAAGATTGAAGAAATGCCGGACCAGCCAGGCGACGGCAGCGAGTGCGGCCAGCAGCAGCCAGTTCCAGGCATGACCGACCAGTTGCGGGTAGTGGCTGGCGATCATGGTCAGCAGCACCGGCAGGGTCATGTAGTTGTTGTGCAGCGAACGCTGCTTGGCCAACTGACCGAGTCGGGCATCGGGCACGCGCCCGGCCAGCAGATCGGCGACCACCCGCCGCTGGTTCGGGATGATCACCCGGAAGACATTGGCCGCCATCGCCGTGCCGATGATCGCGCCGACGTGGATGAAGGCACCACGATCACCGAACACCTGGGTCAAACCCCAGGCAGCGGCGGTCAGCAGCACGAACCAGACCCCGGCGAACAGTCGGTTGTCGCGGCCGATCGGCGAGCGGCACAGACCATCGTAGACCAACCAGCCGGCGATGATCACCGCCAGGCCGAGGGCGATCGCCTGCCAGGCGGCCAGATCGAGCCGGGAACGATCGATCAGGTAGGACTCGGCCCCAGCGTAATAGATCAGAACCAGCAGCGCGATCCCACTGAGCCAGGTGAAATAGGCCTCCCACTTGAACCAGTGCAGATCGGCCGGCATGTGGCTCGGCGCGACCGAATACTTCTGCTTGTGATAGAAACCGCCGCCGTGGACCGCCCAGACCTCGCCGCCGACCCCGGCCGCCCGATCGCTGGCATCGGCCGGCGGCTTGAGCGCATTGTCGAGCCAGATGAAATAGAACGACGAGCCGATCCAGGCGATGCCCGCGATCAGGTGAAACCAGCGCAGCGCCAGGCCAAGCCAGGCGGTGATGTCGATGTCCATGCAGCAAGCGTCCTCGATCGATTCGATACCCCACGCGACAATCAACCCGACCGCCTCAGTTGCAGCCGAGCGCAGCGGCCGACCGGCAGCACGGGCAACCAGCGCTGCCGGTCCGCGCGGGAGCGGCCATTATGCGGCGACTTGTCGCTGGCTGCCGACATGTCGTCGGCGTGCCGGGACAGGTCAAGGCTTGTTTGTCCAGTACGATCGCGCCGTGCCGCACCGCGCACCGATCGACCACACGCATGACGCCGCCACCCATCGCAGTCGAAATCACGCGCGGATCGAAACTCATTCCTCGCCACTCCGCGAACATGTATGGAATCGCCCTATCCGAGCCCATTCGCCACCGCACATCGTGGCGCAACCGCAGGATCGGAACGGCCGCACAACGAATCGCCCAGCCCTGCTGCACGGCAGCGACCCGACCGAACCGCACCTGGCACAGGCAACCCGCCCGAACCCGCGCGGCACCGGTCAGCATGCTCCGAGATTCGAGATTCGAGATTC
>DIHI01000039.1:26091-37806 GCA_002420085.1 Lysobacterales bacterium UBA5700
CGAGGTTCGAGGTTCGAGGTTCGGAGCTTAACTGATCGCTGACGGGGTGCTAGGTGTACCCCTTCGCCGCCTGATGGGCTACGTCGCAGGCGGCATGAATCAGACGGGTGTTTTCGGGCGTGTAGCCATCGACGGCCCGGGTACGATCCAACACCGCCCCTCGTTCGGGCAGCGGCTCGTTGCAGAGCGAGCAGAGTCCTTCCTGCTCCTTCATCTTGAGCTGCTTCAAGCGGCGCCGGACCATCGGCTTACTGCGCTCGTCATACATCAGATCCTTGTAGACCTTGCGGCGGTAGGCAAAGAGCAGTTCCTGGTCGCCGCCGCTCAAGTCCGCAAGCCTCGCCCGCACGTCATCGAGCAGGGCGCGGACGAGGTCGAGTTGGTCGGGCGTCAGTCGCGGATTGGCCATGCGCGCAGGATGGCCGCTACGCTGATCAGCAGTTGCAGCGAGGCCGTATCTCGCTGACTGCGACGCATACGAAAAAGCCGCCCAAGTGGGCGGCTTCGTCGTCTCATGCCATCCAACGCCCGTAGGTGAGTCGCTGGGTGGGCAGATCGGTCAACTCTGCGTAACCTGTTGATCCATGGTATCAGATGGCGTCCCCACGGGGATTCGAACCCCGGTCGCCACCGTGAAAGGGTGATGTCCTAGGCCTCTAGACGATGGGGACGCACGAAAACGATGCCGAGTGTTGCGATGACGATTGCTGCGATGAACCGAGTCCTGGTGGAGCCAGCCGGGATCGAACCGGCGACCTCTACAATGCCATTGTAGCGCTCTCCCAGCTGAGCTATGGCCCCACACGCTGGAAGCCGACAATGATAGGGCGCGATCGCCGGGGCGTCAAGCGTTTTGCGTGTCGATCCGAACATCGCTGCCCTGCTCGCGCATCGGGTCGGCTGGGCAGGTCCGCCGTTCGACCGAGGATTCGACCGGCACCGGGCCGACCGCTCGCAACGTGCCGATGTGATGGCCCTGCCCGTCCAGATAGTCGAGCCACTTGCACAGGAAGGTGTTCATCCGCAGGCGATGGCGCATCACCTGATCGCCACTCGGACGCAAGCCGAGCACATCCTGCCAGTGGCGGCCGGCGTAGCAATGGGTAGCCTCGGCCTGGCCGCTGTCGCGATACACGCGGACGTAGGCGGAGGGATCGGGCATGCCACTGACCGGATCGATCAGTTCATAGCTCAGGCGCAGTTCGAGTGTGTAGCGATGAACCGACAGCACATCGACGACCAGGTCGAGTCCATCGTCGATGCAGGACAGGTAGCGCCCCTCGGTCATGGTCTCATCCGGCAGCAACCGGGCGAGCAGGCGGCGGTTCTCGGCGTACAGCCCCATCAACGAGGTCAGCGGGCTCGGACACAGGCAGCGGTTGGCGGACATTGCGGACATGCCGCGATGCTAGCACGGCGATCGCGATGCTCCGTTGGCGCGGCCTCCCCGATCACCGCCCGCAGCCAAGCATCACCGGCCTGTGACAGGCGGTGGCTGCCTGCTGCACGTGCTTGGTCGCTGTCGATTCGCGACGGTCGAGCCACCGCAGGCTCGGTCGAATCGATCGGCCTCGGTCGTTTCGCCGATCAGTACAGATGCCGCTCGATGCCCAAGGCACTGAGCATCTTGCTGGCGATTTCCTCGATCGAGGAATGGGTGATGTTGAGGACCGGAATGCCCTCGCTGCGAAACAAGGACTCGGCAACCGCGACCTCCTTGCGGCACTGTTCCGGCCGGGCATAGGACGAGCCTGGTCGGCGCACCTGGCGGATCTGGGCCAGTCGATCGGGATCGATGGTCAGGCCGTACAGCTTGCGTCGAAACGGTTTCAGTCGCTTCGGCAGTTCGCCGTAGTCGAGGTCGTCGGGTGTCAACGGATAGTTGGCGGCACGCACGCCATAATGCAGGGCCATGTACAGGCAGGTCGGCGTCTTGCCGGATCGCGACACCCCGACCAGGATGACGTCGGCATCCTCGTAGCGGACATCGACGCCGTCGTCGTGGGTCAGGGCATAGTTGGTGGCATTGATTCGATTCTCATATGCCTGAAAGTCAACCAGGCCGTGAGCACGGCCGACCCGTCCGGTCCGGGCGATACCGAGTTCCCGTTCCATCGGGCCGATGAACGGGGCGAACACATCCATCATCAATGCC
Organism: Lysobacterales bacterium UBA5700; assembly: GCA_002420085.1. Taxonomy (GTDB): domain Bacteria; phylum Pseudomonadota; class Gammaproteobacteria; order Xanthomonadales; family Xanthomonadaceae; genus UBA11164. The sequence continues at coordinate 28,247 of DIHI01000039.1, forward strand.
CCGCTCTCGGCCAGCAGGGCGCTCAGATGGCTGTCCACGATGGTATTGATGACCAGCGGCCGGGCACCGGCCCGTTCGCCGGCCTGGCGGATGGTCTCGGCAGCACGGCGTGCCTTGTCGGCGTCATCGACGAAGGCCAGCCGACGACTGTCGAAATCGACGCCGTCGAACTGGGTCAGCAGGCTGTGACCGATGGTTTCGGCCGTGATGCCGGTGCCATCGGAAACGTAGAATACCGGCCGGGCCAGACTCACCGACGCCCTCCCCTTCCAGCGGCAGACCTGCGGCACGCCATTCTCGAACACAAAACCAGAACCATCGTGCGATCAATCTTGTCTGCCATGGATCGAGCCCGCATCATACTGGCAGGGCGGCGCAGTCCGCCATAAATTCCCCCCTCCCCCGGAGATTCCCGTTGAACGCCAATGTCCTTTGGCTGCACAGCTTGCGCCTGTCCGATCTCGCCCAGGTCGGCGGCAAGAATGCCTCGCTGGGTGAAATGATCGGCCACCTGGCCGATCTGGGTGTATCGGTCCCCGGTGGCTTCGCGACCACCGCCGATGCCTACCGTCAGTTCATCCAGCACGAGAATCTCGCTGGCCGCATCTTCGATCGACTGGCCAGCCTCGATGTCGATGATGTCGCGTCCCTGGTCGCCGCCGGCCGAGAGATTCGCGCCTGGATCGCCGACGCCCCACTGCCGGCGGCGCTCGAAGCCGATATCCGCGATGCCTATGCCAGCCTGTGTCGCGACCATGGGGGTGACCCGGTGGCGGTGGCGGTGCGCTCCTCGGCGACCGCTGAAGATCTGCCCGATGCCAGCTTCGCCGGCCAGCAGGAAACCTTCCTGAACGTCACCGGCATCGATGCCGTGCTGCACCGGATCAAGGACGTGTTCGCCAGCCTGTACAACGATCGTGCGATCGCCTACCGGGTCCACCACGGCTTCCGACATGAGGACGTGTTCCTCTCGGCCGGCGTGCAGTTGATGGTCCGCTCCGACCTCGGGGCGTCAGGAGTGCTGTTCACACTCGATACCGAATCCGGATTCCGCGATGTGGTGTTCATTACCGCCAGCTACGGACTCGGCGAGAACGTCGTCCAGGGCGCGGTGAACCCGGACGAGTTCTACGTCTACAAGCCGACCCTGGCCCAGGGCCGACCATCGGTGCTGCGGCGACAACTGGGCAGCAAGGCGATCCGGATGGTCTATTCCGATGTCGATGGCGAGCGGGTGCGCAACGAGGACACGCCAGCCGACCTGCGTCGTCGGTTCTCGATCAGCGATGCCGATGCCGAGGAACTGGCGCGCCAGGCACTGGTGATCGAGCGCCACTACGGCCGCCCGATGGACATCGAGTGGGCCAAGGATGGTCGCACCGGAACCCTGTACATCGTGCAGGCACGCCCGGAAACCGTGAAGTCGCGTGGCCGAGCCACCCGGATCGAACGCTATCGCCTCGGTCAACGCAGCCGAGTGCTCTCGGAGGGTCGGGCGATCGGTCAGAAGATCGGTTCCGGCACCGCCCGTGTGGTTCGCTCGATCACCCAGATGGACAGCGTCCGCCCCGGTGATGTCCTGATCGCCGACATGACCGACCCCGACTGGGAGCCGGTGATGAAACGAGCCGCCGCGATCGTCACCAATCGCGGGGGTCGGACGTGTCACGCAGCGATCATCGCCCGCGAACTGGGTGTGCCGGCGGTCGTCGGGTGCGGCGATGCGATGGACACGATCCCCGACGGTGCCGAGGTCACGGTGTCCTGTGCCGAAGGCGACACCGGCTACATCTTCGAGGGCCGACTCGACTTCGAGGTCGAGGTCGCCGATCTCGAAAACATGCCGCCAGCACCTCTCAAGATCATGATGAATGTCGGCAACCCCGAGCGCGCCTTCGACTTCGCGCAGTTGCCGCATCAGGGCATCGGACTGGCGCGGCTGGAATTCGTGATCGCCCGTCAGATCGGCGTCCACCCCAAGGCATTGCTGGAATACGCGCGCCAGGATGTCGACACCCGTACCCGCATCGACGAGCTCAGTGCCGGCTACCCCGATCCGGTCAGCTTCTACGTCGAACGCCTGGCCGAGGGCATCGCCACCCTGGCCGCCGCCTTCGCACCACACCCGGTGATCGTGCGCCTGTCGGATTTCAAATCGAACGAGTATGCCAACCTGGTCGGTGGCGAACGCTACGAGCCACATGAGGAAAACCCGATGCTCGGCTTCCGTGGTGCCTCGCGCTACATCGATCCCTCATTCGCCGAGTGCTTCGCGCTTGAATGCCAGGCCATGCGCAAGGTTCGCGATGACATGGGCCTGACCAATGCCTGGCTGATGATCCCGTTCGTGCGCACCCTCGACGAGGCCCGCAAGGTACTCGCCGCGCTGGCCGCCAACGGCCTGGAGCGCGGTCGCAACGGGTTGAAGATCATCATGATGTGCGAACTGCCGAGCAATGCCCTGCTGGCCGATGACTTCCTGGATCTGTTCGACGGCTTCTCGATCGGCTCCAACGACCTCACCCAACTCACCCTCGGCCTCGACCGCGACTCCGGCGTGATCGCCCATCTGTTCGACGAACGCGATGCCGCCGTCAAGAAACTGCTGGCCATGGCGATCGCCAGCGCCCGTGCCAAGGGCAAGTACATCGGCATCTGTGGCCAGGGGCCGTCGGACCACCCTGACCTCGCCGAATGGCTGATGGACCAGGGCATCGAATCGGTTTCCCTCAACCCGGATACCGTGGTCGATACCTGGCTGCGCCTGGCCCGCCACCGCAACCGCTGAACGCCGCACCCTCCGGGCCGGACTCCGGCCCGGACCCGGCCGGTGGCAGTGATCGAAACCGCGACTGCACAGGAGCCGCACAATGACCGAACTGTTCGAGCGCGCGCGTGGGATCGACGGGGTCTCCCTGCTGACCGCCTGGGGCGAGCGCATCCTGGGCGTGCTGGTGATTCTGGCGATCGGGCTCTGGCTGGCCCAACGCCTGCCACGCCTGGTCGATCGGGTATTCACACGCGCTCGACTCGATGCGATGTTCGCCCGCTTCCTGCACAACCTGCTGCGCGCGGCATTGACCGTGCTGGTCTGGGTGGCGGCCCTGGATTATCTGGGTGTGCCGAGCACATCACTGTTCGCGATCATCGGTGCTGCCGGCATCGCCATCGGCCTGGCCCTGCGCGACTCCCTGGCCAATATCGCGGCCGGCGTCATGCTGATCACCCTCAGGCCGTTCCGCAACGGTGACGCCGTCGAGATCGCCGGTCAGCAGGGTGAAGTCGAGCAGGTCGGCATTTTCCTGACCACCCTGCGGACGTTCTCGAACCATCAGGTGACCCTGCCGAACCGCCAGATCACCGACGCACCGATCATCAACTTCACGGCCCGGACCACCCGGCGCATCGAAATTCCGGTCGGGATCGGCTACGACTGCAACATCGCCGAGGCCCGTGCCGTACTGCTCGCGGTTGCCGGCAGCCATCCGAATGTGCTGAAGCAGCCAGCCAGCGATGTCGTGGTCAGCGCTCTCGGCGACAACAGCGTCGATCTGATTCTGCGCGCCTGGGTCGCGACCGCCGATTTCGCAAGCACGCGCAGCGACCTGGTCGAAGCCGTCCACCGCGAAACCGCCAAGGCCGGGATCGGCATCCCCTTCCCGCAGCGCGACATCCACCTGAAATTGCCGGAAGGGCTGTCACTCAGCCTGACCGGGGCGCAACGTCCGACGTCCGGATCGACACCCCATCCAGCGATCGATGTGAGTCAGGCTGGCCGATCGGCTCAGAGCCCCGACAGCGGCCCCATGAAGCCCCGGTAGTACCGCAACTCCTCGATCGAATCACGAATGTCGCTCAACGCGGTGTGTGCCGAATTCTTGTTCAGGCCCTTGGCAATCCCAGGCGCCCAGCGACGCGCCAACTCCTTGACCGTGCTGACATCGAGATTGCGGTAGTGAAAGAATCGCTCCAGGCTCGGCATGCGCCGAGCCAGGAAGCGCCGATCCTGGCAGATCGAGTTGCCACAGATCGGCGACGCCCCGGCCGGCAGCCACGCAGCCAGAAAATCCAGGGTCAGCCGCTCGGCCTGGGCGGTATCGACCGGACTGTCCAGTACCCGCTGCCACAGCCCTGACTTGCGGTGCTGGTTGCGGTTCCAGTCGTCCATCGCCTCCAGTGTCGTGATCGGGTGAGCGATCGCCAATTCCGGGCCTTCCGCCATGACCTGCAACTGGTCATCGGTGACGATCGTGGCGATCTCCAGAATCACATCGCGATCCGGATCGAGTCCGGTCATTTCGAGATCGATCCAGATCAGACGAGTGGCGCGTGGGTCGTTTTCGTTCATCGTGCTGACAACCGTCCGGACAGAACCGCAGGTGGCAAGGAGCGACGATCATAGCAAGCACCCTGCGCGACGACAGCGGAGCCCGAGCGTGCGGCCTTGCCCGGGCGGACCTCAGCCGGAACGGGAACGGCCGCGCCTGGCTCGGAAGTAGGCGCGCAGACGCTCCGCCGCCGCCTCGGCGAGCACACCACCGGACACCTCGACTCGATGATTGTGGCGCGGATCGGACAGCAGATCGAAGACACTGCCACAGGCGCCCGTCTTCGGATCGCGCGCCGCAAACACCACCCGTGCGATCCGGGCATGGACCATGGCCATCGCACACATCGCACATGGTTCAAGCGTGACGTACAGCGTGCAACCCGGCAGGCGATGATTGCCGCAGCGCAGACCCGCCTGGCGCATGGCGACGATCTCGGCATGGGCACTGGGATCGTTCTCGGTGATGTTGCGGTTCCAACCTTCGGCCAGGAGACGGCCATCGGCATCGACCAGCAGCGCACCGACCGGAACCTCATCATCCTCACACTCGGCCCGATCGGCCAGCGCCAGCGCATGGCGCATCCAACCGACATCGATCGCAGCAGGGCCGGCAAGCGCCCCCTCGCTCGATGAAACCTTCCCGGCCGAGTGCCGATCGCTCACTGCACCACCGTCCGACACACCCGGACCCGCTGGATCAGTGCCATCGACCAGCGACTTCGACCCAGCATCGACGACTTTGCCCACGACTTCACTCACCCCTGCGGTCACCCTGCTGATACGGTAACAAGACCAAGGCCATGCGCAAGCCCACGCAAGCCATGCGCGAGCCCATGGACCGCGAGCCCACACGAGCCCACACGAGCCCATGGACAGCCATTTTCGACAGATCGACGCCCAGCCACGCCCGCCAACCCGCCAACCCGCCAACCCGCCAACCCGCCAACCCGCCAGCCAGCCAGCGAGCAGCGCGTTCGGTGTCACCGATGACGCACAGCCTGCAACGGGCGACTCGTGCGCGTCCGGCACGGTGCGTCCGGCACGGCTGCCAGATCACATCCGCCGGTATAGGATAGGCGGATGACCAAGGCATCGATCCGACTCTTCCAGACGGCCGTTCACACCTGCGGCTACTGGCCTGATCGCGAAGCGCGCGACCTGGTGCTCGATCCAGACAACGAGCGTCTCGGCGAAGCCTACGGCCGAGCACTGTTGCTGGGCTTCCGAAGGTCCGGCGGTCACATCTATCGGCCACACTGCCCATCCTGCCGCGACTGTGTCGCCATCCGGATACCAGCCGCCGAGTTCACCCTGGACCGTAGCCAGCGTCGATGCCTGCGCCGCAATGCCGATCTCACCGTCACACAGGCACCGGCTGTCCGCCGCAGTGAGCACTTCGGGCTGTACCGCCGATATCTCGACAGCCGACATCCCGGCGGGGGCATGGACAACCCCAGCCCCGAGGACTTCGACCTGTTCCTGAACTGCCGCTGGAGTCCGACCCGGTTTCTCGAATTCCGCGCTGACTCCCGTCTGGTTGCAGTCGCCGTCACCGATCTGGTCCCCAATGGCCTGTCGGCGGTCTATACCTTCTACGACCCCGAATACTCCGATCGCGGTCTTGGTACGTTCGCGATACTCAGCCAGATCGAATGGGCACGCCGGGAGAATCTCGCCCATGTCTACCTCGGCTACCGCATCGCCGGGCACCCGAAGATGGACTACAAGACCCGGTTCCGCCCGCATGAGCTGCTGCGCAACGGGGCATGGGTCAGACCATGACGCCCACCCGCCCGGATGACCGGAGCCACTCCTGGAACCACCCGGCACAGCACCGTCACCGGTGGTTCGGCCCCCGCCGTGCTCTGACCTTGATCCTGACCATCGGCATCAACGCCTGCTCACCGGCGCCCGCCGTCGTCAGCCAGCCCCCCGACCATGCCGCCGTCCCGGCCACCGCTGCCAATACGAGCATCGAAATGACACCGCTTCGGGTCGCCACCTACAACGTCTCACTGGCCGATTCCCGTCCCGGCGGTCTGATCGGCCGCCTGGAAGCGGGCGATGATGGCGCCCGTCGGATCGCGGCGGTCATCCAGCGGCTGCGCCCGGACCTGATCCTGCTCAACGAGTTCGACCATGACGACGCTGGTCGTGCTGCCGACCTGTTTCAGCAGCGCTACCTGGCCGTCGGCCAGTTCGGCGAAACCGCGATCGACTACCCTCACCGCTATTTCGATGCGGTCAATACCGGCGTGGCCAGCGGCTTCGACCTCGATCGTGACGGTCGCAGCGACGGTCCCGGCGACGCCTGGGGTTTCGGCACCCATCCCGGCCAATACGGCATGCTGGTGCTGTCGCGCCATCCGATCGATCGCAGCGCAGTCCGAACCTTCAGGCAGTTTCGGTGGCATGACCTCCCCGGCGCCCTTCAACCGATCGACCCCGACACCGGAACCCCCTGGTACTCGACTGAAGCCTGGCGCGATTTCCCGCTGTCCTCGAAATCGCACTGGGACGTGCCGGTGGACACCCCGATCGGCCGCATCCATTTCCTGGTCGCCCATCCCGTGCCACCGGTCTTCGACGGCCCCGAAGACCGCAACGGCCGCCGCAATCACGATGAAATCCGCTTGTGGGCCGAGTACATCGGCAGTCCTGACCGGCCTTGGCTGATCGACGATGCCGGACGACCTGGCGGCCTGGCCACGACCTCGGTCTTCGTGATCGCTGGCGATCTGAATGCCGACCCGAATGCCGGTGACAGCCATCCGGGGGCAATCGCCCGGCTGTTGAATCACCCGCGAATCGCGCAGCACGCCGCGCCGGAACGGAGCGGTCAGCCAAACCAGTCCAGCAACCCTGTGAACGGCATCCGCACCCACACAGCCGATTTCGGGCCGCGCACCGGCACCCTGCGGGTCGATTACGTCCTCCCCTCGCAGCAGTTCAAGGTGCTCGATGGCGGCGTGTTCTGGCCCACGTCCGGGCACACCGGTGCCGATTGGATCACCGCCAGCGACCACCGCCTGGTCTGGCTCGATCTGGTGCCCGCACCATCCCAACCGGAAGCCCCCCAACCGGGGAGCACTCCGAGGCAACCGTAAGGGCGACAGGCGGCACATCGGCACGTCGGCACATCGGAAAGACGGACACCGATGGCCGCAGGCCGGCTCAGGCGCCGCCGGCAACCCGGAGCAGCCGCGTGCAGCATGACCCGGACGCAATCGGGACTTCCCACCGGCTAGGCGATCGACATGCTTTCTGCCATCCTGGCCTGCCCCACTCGGCCCTGTCTGTCCAACATGACCTCGGTTCGCATACCGCAGATTGGTTCGCTGCCCGTCAGCCGGCTGTTCGCCATCCAGATACTCGTCATCCAGATACTCGTCATCGTGGTCGGCACTGGCCTGCCCCGGCCGGTCTGGGCCGAACCTGCCACCGATTCGCTGACACATTCAGCCACCGCCCAAGATCCGCCCCGACCACCGGCCTGGGGGCAGGCCGAACTGGCCGGACTGATCACCGACTCGAAACTTTCCGAGATCAGCGGTCTGGTGGCATCACGACGTCATGCAGACACGCTCTGGGTCCACAACGACAGTGGCGATGGCCCGGTGCTGCATGCCATGTCATATCAAGGCGAACGCCGCGCTACCCTGACCCTGGAAAACACCGGCAGTCGTGACTGGGAGGATATGGCCGGCTTCCGGCTCGATGGCCGCGAGTATCTGCTGATCGCCGATACCGGTGACAACGGCGGCCTGCGCTCGACCCTGTCCTTGCACATCATCGCCGAACCCGACCAGATCGCCGATGCCCGCACCACCCCTGCCTGGAGCATCCACTTCCGATGGCCGGATGGCCCACGCGACTGCGAAGCGGTCGCAGTCGATGTGCAAGCCGGCATCGTCCTGCTGATCGGCAAGAAACGCAGCCCGCCGGACCTGTTCAGCCTGCCGCTGCGTCCAAACGATGACCACATCCAGACGGCCGAGCCGATCGGCCTGCTGGCCGGCATCGTCCAGCCGACCGCTGAAGACCTGCGCCGCAACCCACGCTTCGGCCGCTATCGATCACAGATCACGGGGGCCGACCTCGACGACAGCGGCCTCCTGCTGGCAGTCCTCAACTATCGCAGCGCCCATGTCTATCCACGTCGGCCTGGCGAATCCTGGGGCACCGCCGTGGCACGGGCGCCGATCGAAATCCCGTTCCCCTGGCTGCCGCAGGCCGAAGCGATCGGCTTTGATGCGCAGGGCACACTCTGGATCGCCAGCGAACAACGCCCGGCCCCCCTGCTCAGACTGCCTCGACGCCACTGAGCGAGTCGGACACCGAGCGAGCCGGGCACCCAACCGACCGGAACGCTCAGGCAGGATCGGGCGCAGCACGCCACATCGAGCCGCGCAGAAAAACTGTCTCGCTATCGGACCGGCGGATCACCACGCCGATCCAAAAATGCGAAAGGCGAGCCGAAGCCCGCCTTTCGCCATGAAACCCACCGGGTGGATCGATCCGGACCGACCGGATCACCGCCAACCGAACACACACGGGTGCCGGTGTCGGCCTCGAATCAGGCGTCGGTACTGTCTTCCAGCACGGCCTTCATCGACAGGCGAATGCGGCCCTGCTTGTCGACCTCCAGCACCTTGACCTTGACGATCTCACCTTCCTTGAGCTTGTCCGAGACCTTCTCGACCCGCTCGTGGGAAATCTGCGAAACGTGGACCAGACCGTCCTTGCCGGGAGCGATGGTGACGAAGGCGCCGAAGTCCATGAGTTTGGCAACCCTGCCCTCGTAGATCCGACCCGGCTCGACATCGGAGGTGATCTGTTCGATGCGGTCCTTGGCGGCCTTGGCGGCTGCGGCATTGACCGAGGCGATGACGATGGTGCCATCGTCCTGGATATCGATCTGGGTACCGGTTTCCTTGGTGATCGCCTGAATGGTCGAGCCACCCTTGCCGATCACTTCACGGATCTTGTCCGGGTGGATCTTCATGGTCAGCAGGCGCGGGGCAAACTCGGACATCTCGGCGCGCGGCTGGCTGATCACCTTCTGCATTTCGCCGAGGATGTGCAGACGGCCTTCGCGCGCCTGGGCCAGGGCGAGCCGCATGATCTCTTCGGTGATGCCATCGATCTTGATGTCCATCTGCAGGGCCGAAATGCCTTCGGAACTGCCGGCGACCTTGAAGTCCATGTCACCGAGATGGTCTTCGTCGCC
>DIHI01000039.1:37899-39859 GCA_002420085.1 Lysobacterales bacterium UBA5700
AGGATGTCGGACAGCACGGCGAAGCGCTCGCCTTCCTTGACCAGACCCATGGCGATGCCGGCAACCGGTGCCTTGACCGGCACGCCGGCATCCATCAGGGCCAGCGAGGAGCCGCACACCGAGGCCATCGAGGACGAGCCGTTCGATTCGGTGATCTCCGAAACCACGCGAATGGTGTAGGGAAACGCCTCCATGCTCGGCATCACCGCCAGGACACCGCGCTTGGCGAGGCGGCCGTGACCGATTTCCCGGCGCTTGGGACCGAGCATCGGGCGGGCCTCGCCCGTGCAGTACGGCGGGAAGTTGTAGTGGAACAGGAAATTTTCCTTGTACTCGCCACTGACGGCATCGATGATCTGGCCATCGCGGGCGGTGCCGAGCGTGGTGGTGACGATCGCCTGGGTCTCGCCGCGAGTGAACAGGGCCGAGCCGTGGGTGCGCGGCAGGACGCCGGTGCGGATGGAGATCGGGCGGACCGTGCTCAGGTCGCGACCATCGACCCGCACCTTGGTGTCGAGCACCTGGTTGCGCATGGTGCGGTATTCGAGTTCGGCAAACTCGGCAGCGATACGCTTGCCATCCCACGCCTTGGCCTGTGCATCCGGATGGGCAAGCAGGGTGTCGATGGCGTCCTTGCGCAGCGCGGCGATGGCGTCCTTGCGCTCGGACTTGACGGTGATCCGGTAGGCATCGGCCAGTCGGGCACCGGCGGTCGCTTCCAGGGCGGCGATCAGTGCATGATCGGCTTCCGGAGCCTGCCAGGTGAACGACTGGGCGCCGACTTCGGCAACGAAGGCGTTGATCGCGTTGATCGCGGCCTGCAATTCGCGATGGCCGAACATCACCGCGCCAAGCATCACGTCCTCGGACAGCAGCTTGGCCTCGGACTCGACCATCAGCACGGCATTGGCGGTGCCGGCGACCACCAGTTCGAGTTCGGACTCCTTCAACTCGCTGGCGGTCGGGTTGAGCAGGTAGCGACCGTCCCGATAACCGACCTTGGCGGCACCGATCGGCCCGGCGAACGGTGCGCCAGACAAGGCGAGCGCGGCCGAAGCGCCGATCATGGCCGGAATATCGCCATCGACCTCCGGATTCATCGACATGACCGTGGCGATGATCTGGGTCTCGTGGCGGAAGCCCTCCGGAAACAGCGGACGGATCGGCCGATCGATCAGGCGCGAGGTCAGAGTTTCCTTCTCGGTGGCACGCCCCTCACGCTTGAAGAATCCACCGGGAATGCGGCCGCCGGCGTAGAACTTTTCCTGATAGTCGACGGTGAGCGGAAAGAAATCGAGCCCCTCGCGCAGGCTCTTGTTGACCACGGCGGTAACCAATACCACCGTGTCGGACATCCTCACCAGAACGGCGCCACTGGCCTGACGGGCGATCTCGCCCGACTCCAGCGTGACCGTATGGTTGCCGAACTGGAAACTCTTGCTTACTTTCGCCACGAATATTCGCCTTGTAGGTAATCGATCAACGACGCAGGCCCAAGCGCTCGATCAGGGTCTTGTAGCGCTCGCCATCCGTGCGCTTGAGATAGGCCAGCAGGCTGCGCCGCTGGTTGACCAGCATCAGCAGACCACGCCGGGAATGGTGATCGTGCTTGTGCTGCTTGAAGTGCTCGGTGAGTTGCGAAATCCGGGCAGACAGCAGGGCGACCTGGACTTCCGGCGAGCCGGTGTCGCCAGGCGCGCGCTGGAAATCCTGGATGATCTTCTGGGTATCGATAGGCATGATGAAGTCTCGATTGACGCGCAACCCGCAGAAACGCCGATCAACAATGCCGATCAAGCGCACCGCATGGTTCGCCGCGATAGTGGTTTCATGGAAAGGCGGGCCAAACAACGGCCCGTGCCGGAAATGCGGCGCGCAGATTGTAGCGACAACGTCATCTATTAACAAGTTCGAGTCTGGTCGGTGCCAGCCCAAAGCCGCAATGCTCCCGTTGGCCAAG
>DIHI01000039.1:40104-42709 GCA_002420085.1 Lysobacterales bacterium UBA5700
CAGGCGGTGATCGCGCGGGTCACAGCGGGGCAATCGAATCAGCGGCGTGCGGCGCTGCGGCATGGGTATCCGTTCTCGGTGCAGAGCATGCGCCAATGGGTGTTCAGCGACGGTCTGTGGCAGGTCAAGGCCCGGCGCATGGCTTGCGGCAAGCGCTCATGCGCCGCCATTGCTGGCTGCATCACCGTGTGCGGCAGACGCAGCAGACTGGAGTGCAGTTCGTGCTCGACGCTGCGCCATGCAAGTTCGGCAGTATCATCTTCATCCGCCGAGCGCAAACGATGAACAGACCGATGACGCTGATGCCCACCAATCCCTATCCGACCGACCGGGTCGATCCGGTCCGCAATCTGGTCCACACATCGAGGTCCGTCCTGCTGCTCGTGCTGTTGGCGGCGGTGGGCGTCGGCGCGGCGCTGTCGCCGGTTCGGGCCAGTCCGCTGGCCGATGCCTTGCTCACCTCGGCCGAGCAACTGCCGGTGGCGGCGGCGGAAGCCGAGCCCCGCATCGATCTCGGCGATCTGCGCTGGCTGCTCGGCTGCTGGCACGGCGAAGCCTTCGGCGATGCCGCTGATGAATGCTGGGTCTCGGCTCCGAATGGTCGTCTGACCGGACTGTTCCAGTTGCTCGATGGTCCGAACCAGCGGTTCTCGGAAATCTTCGTGCTCGACGTCTTCGATGGCACTCCGGAACTGCGCTTGAAGCATTTCCACCCCGATCTCACCGGCTGGGAGGACAAGGATGGCTTCATCCGCTTCCGGCTGCTGGAAACCGGACCGGATTTCGCCCGCTTCGATGGCCTGCTGTATCGGCTGGAGGCCGACGGTACGCTGGTCATCGAATTGCGGATGCGACGCGACGGGGTAGTCGCTACCGAGACGATGCGCTTCCGTCGTCAGCCCTGATCGGCACTGGCACAGACCGTAAGCGATTCGGCATAGCCGCTGAACGGGGTTCCGGGTGGGCAGACCGGGCAGTCGGGATCGGCTGCCAGACGGGTTTCGCGGAAACGCATGGCGCGGGCATCGAAATGCAGCAGACGGCCGGAGAGACTGTCGCCGAGGTGCAGGATCAACTTGATCGCTTCGGTCGCCTGCAACAGCCCGATCACTCCTGGGACGATGCCGAGCACGCCGGCTTCTGCGCAGTTGGGTGCGAACTCGGGGGCGGGCGGCTGTGGAAACAGGCAGCGATAGCACGGCGCCTGACCGCGCGCGCGGCCGGCATCGAACACGCTGACCTGACCCTGGAAACGCTCCACCGCACCGTACACCAGCGGTTTGCCCAAGCGGACACAGGCATCGGAAAGCAGATAGCGGGTGGCGAAGTTGTCCGAGCCATCGATCACGACATCGGCATCGGCCAGCACGGCCTCGACGTTGTCACTGGCCAGACGCACCGGCACTGGCTCGACCTGGATGTCCGGGTTGAGCCCGGACACGGCTGCCGCTGCCGATTCCACCTTCAGGCGGCCGATCGCATCATCACGATGGAGAATCTGCCGTTGCAGGTTGCTGCGTTCGATCCGATCGCCATCGACGATCCGCAACCGGCCGATGCCGGCCGCCGCCAGATAGAAGGCGGCCGGCGAACCCAGGCCACCGGCACCGATCAGCACCACCCGCGCTGCCGCCAAGCGCTGCTGACCGGCCAGACCGACATCCGGCAGGCGCAGATGACGGTCGTAGCGCTCCGCGAAGCGGGCCGTGACGGTGGCGGCGGTCATCGGCAGGCCCTCGGCACGCCAGGCGTCGGTGCCGCCGGCAACCGAGATGAGTTCGATCCGCTCGCCGACCCAGTGGTGGCCGCGCAAGATCCGGGCACAGTCCAGCGAACGCCGGCCACGCGCGCAGATCAGCACGACCGGACCGGTGCCATCGAGCCAGTGCTCCGGGGCCTGTTCCAGATCGCGACGGGCCACCGCCACGGCACCCTCAGCCATGCCGGTCGCCTGTTCGCCCGGCTCACGGATATCGATCAGCCGGGCGCCGGCCAGGACACGCTCGTGTGCCGCACGCGGTGACAGTTCGAGCACCGGCTCGGCCGAGCGGGTGTCACGGTGTGCGCCGGCCGGGTTCGGGGTATCGCGGGTCATTGGGCGATTATCCCACCACCCACCCGCCCTGTGCTGTGCTCAGACCAGCGGGCCATAGGGCAGGACCGTGATCGCCTGGCCGGCCTCGAAGCGCGCCGGGGGTTCAGGCAAACGGATCAGGGCATTGCTGCGGGCAGCGGCGGCCAGCCGATGCGATCCCACCGCCGGCGAGGCCAGCACCCGCAACTGCCCGTGCCGGTCGCAGCGCAGCAGGCCGCGCTGAAATTCCAGTCGGGAATGGCGCTTGTCGATCGCCGCGTCAAGCTGTGCCGAGAGTTCCAGCGGCGGTTCACTGCACCCTTGCAGGCGCTGCAACAGACGACGACCGAGCACCAGATAACAGGCCAACACCGAAACCGGGTTGCCCGGCAGGCCGAGCACCGGCACGCCCCGCCACAGCCCGAGCAGGACCGGCATGCCCGGCTTGAGTCGCACCCGCCAGAACCGGATTGCGCCGTGGGCTGCCAGCACGGCTGGCAGATGGTCGCGGTCACCCGCCGATACGCCACC
>DIHI01000039.1:42765-49763 GCA_002420085.1 Lysobacterales bacterium UBA5700
TGGTCGCGTCCCCCCGCCGATACGCCACCGCAGGTCAGGATGAGATCGGCGCGCTCGGCGGCCTGATCGAGTTGCCGGCGAATCTGCTCCGGGTCATCGGGCAGGATCGCGCCACGCTCGACCTCGACGCCATCCTCGGCCAGCAGGGCAGCCAGCATCGGGCCATTGCTGTCATGGATTTCGCCCGCCACCAGGGGCTGCCCAGCCGGGCGCAGTTCGTCGCCGCTGGCGAACACCACCGCCTGCGGCCGGCGGTACACCGGCAGGGTGGCGAAGCCGAGTGCGGCAGCCAGGCCGAGTCGCACCGGGTCGAGTCGCTGGCCAGCCGACAGGGCGATCTCGCCCTCGGCCAGATCCTCCCCGGCCCGGCGGACGTTGGCGCCCGGCACGGTGCCGGCGGACAGTTCGATCCAATCGCCGAGCACTCGGCTGTTCTCGCGGATGACGACGGTGTCGGCGCCGTCCGGCAATGCTGCACCGGTGGTGATTCGGATGCACTGACCCGGCGCGACCCGAAGCGCGCGGCTGGGGCCGGCAAAGCACTCGCCGATCAGGCGCAGTCGGGTCGGGGTTCCGGCATCGAGGTCGGCGGCGCGCACTGCGTAGCCGTCCATCGCGGCATTGTCGAATGGCTGCAAGGGCATCGGCGCGGGCAGAGTCTGGGCCAGTACGCGGCCACGCGCCTGATCCAATGGCTGCGACTCGATCGGCAAGTGATGTCCGGCCAGGGTCGCATCAAGGATGGCCTCGGCCTCGGCCAGTGCGATCGGCTCCGGATGCCTCGATCGCGTCGGCTCGGCCTCAGCGGATTCGGGGTGGGGGCGTTCAGGCATCATCGAAATCCTCCGGGCGATTCAGATTGCCGAAATGCAGTTCGGAAAAATCGACCTCGACCGGACCCAGCCGCCGCAGCAGCGACCAGGCCGAGCGCTGGCCATCGGCCAGCACCTCGGTCAGCAGGGCCGAGGCACGCTCCACGGGCCACAGTGCGACCAGGGGCTGAACCCCATCCCGATCGCGAGCGACCGCTCCGTTCGGCGCGCCGCCGCCAGCCAGACGTGCCACCAGGTCATCGGGAATGCACGCCAGATCGACCGGAACCGTGACCAGCCAGGGCGTCGGGCAGGCATCGAACAGGGCGTCGAGGCCGGCCAGCGGGCCGATCGCACCCCCCAGGCGATCGGCGACCGGCTGCACGCCCAGCGCCCGATGACGTTCCTGGTTGCGGTTGGCGCTGACCAGCAGGGATCGAACCTGTCCAGCCAGCGCCTGCCGGGTGCGCACGATCAAGGCGTGCCCCCGATAGACATGCCACGCCTTGTCGATGCCGCCAAGCCGGACAGCACGACCACCGGCCAGGATGCCGGCCGTGACCGACTCGCGCGTGATCATTTCTTCTTGACGTGGCGGAGCATGCGCTTGCGCTGCCGAACCTGGCGCTCGGTCAGTGGATTCTTGCGCCCTTCGTAGGGGTTATCACCCTCGCGGAACTGGAATCGGATCGGCGTCCCGACCAACTTGAAACGCTTGCGGAAAAAATTTTCCAGATAGCGGGTGTAGCTGTCCGGCAGGGTCTTGACCCGGCTGCCATGGACGATGAAGGTCGGCGGGTTGTCGCCGCCCGGATGGGCGTAGCGAAGCTTGGCCGTATGGCCGCGCACCACCGGCGGTTGGAAGCCGCGATAGGCTTCTTCCAGGGCACGGGTGACTTCCGAAGTGGTGAAGCGCCGGGTCGCCGAGGCATGGGCGCGGTGGATCGCGGCGAACAGTTCACGCAGGCCCGAACCATGCAATGCCGAAATGAACAACCGTTCGGCCCAGGGCACGAAACCCAGCTTGCGATCGAGCAGTTGCCGGGTCTGTTCCCGACGATAGCTGTCGAGGCCATCCCATTTGTTGATCGCAACCACCAGTCCACGCCCGGCATCCAGCACATGACCAAGGATGGTCGCATCCTGATCCGAAACGCCCTCGCTGGCATCGAGCAGCAGGATGGTCACCTGACTCGATTCGATCGCCTGGAGCGATTTGACGACGCTGAATTTCTCGATCGCCTCCTCGACCCGCGACCGGCGCCGGATACCAGCGGTATCGATCAGCCGGTACGTGCGACCATCGCGATCGAGATCGACCGCGATGGCATCGCGGGTGGTGCCCGGCACCTCCGAGGCGATCATCCGCTCTTCGCCGAGCAGCCGGTTGACCAGGGTCGATTTGCCGACATTCGGTCGGCCGACGAAGGCCAGACGGATCCGTTCCGGGTCGTCTTCCAACACGGCGGTATCGCCGTCTTCGGGCAGGGCGGCCTGGGTCGCCTCGATCAGGTCATCGAGTCCCCGGCGATGCGCCGAGGACACCCCGAACATCGGAGAAATGCCATAACGGCTGAAATCGGCCAGCACGGCCTGTTCATCCAGGCCATCGGTCTTGTTGACGACCAGGAACACCGGCCGATCCAGCTTGCGCAGCCAGGCCAGGATGTCGCGGTCGAGTGCCGACTCGCCCTCGCGGGCATCGACCACGAACAGTACGAGATCGGCCTCGGCGGCTGCCGCGCGGGTCTGCCGTGCGGTCGCACCGGCCAAGCCCTCGTCCTCGCCGGCCAGGCCGCCGGTATCGACCAGCACGAAATGTCGGCCCTGCTCGGGCCGACAGACGCCGTAGTGACGATCACGGGTAACACCGGGCAGATCGTGGACCAGCGCCTCGCGACTGCGGGTCAGGGCGTTGTACAGGGTGGACTTGCCGACATTGGGTCGACCGACCAGGGCAACCAGCGGCAGCATCCAGGACTCCGCTCAGCCGCCGCCGATGCGATAGGCGGCGAGCCGGCCATCGGTATCGACGACCACCAGGATGCCTTCCGGCGAAACCTGTGGGGTGGCACGGATCGGATCACCACCATGCTTGATCCGCGCCACGAAGTCGCCGCTGTCCAGACGCAGCCAGTGCAGGTAACCCTCAAGGTCGCCAACCACGGCATGCTCGCCCTGGACCGCCGGTGAGCTCAGCCAACGCATGGCCAGCGCGTCCTGTCGCCACACGGCATTGCCGTTGTTGCGATCGAGCGCCCAGACATCGCCCTGAACATCCACGGCCAGCACCCGGTCGCGCGCCAGGGCGACGCCGGTGGCCGACTTCAGTTCACGATTCCAGACCGGGCTGCCGCCATTGGCGGTCAGGGCAGCCAGGCGACCCTTGAAGCTAGCGGCAAACACCGCATCCAGACCGACCGCCAACTCGCCATCGACGTCGGCCATGCGATCGAGTTCGCTGCGCCCCTCGGGCTCGGCGACACTCCGCTCCCACACCCGCAGGCCATCCTGGGCGCGCAGGGCGACCACGGTGCCGTCGTCGTAGCCGACATAGACCACGCCCTGACCGAGCACCGGCGCGCCATTGCCGCGCACGGTCAGGGCCGGCAGGCCACGGGCAAATACCCAGCGCCTGCGGCCGTCCGCCAGATCGAGTCCATAGACGCGGCCGTCGCTGCTGCGAACGATCGCCAGACCCTCGCTGATCAACGGTCGTGAGGCCACTTCCGACAGCACCCGAACCGACCAGCGCTCGCCGCCGGTATCGGCATCGAGGGCGACCACCTGGCCCTCCATGGTGCCGACCACCACGTAGCCCGCGCCAACGCCGGGGGAGGTCGAATAACGCAGCTTCGACTTCACTGCCCAGACTTCCCGGCCGGTTTCCAGTGCGAGTGCCTTGACCCGGCCACTGGCATCGGCGGTATAGACCCGGCCCTCGGCCACGGCCGGCGCCTGCCGCAGCCACAGTCGCTGCTCGCCCTTGCCGATCGATTCGCGCCACAGCCGCTCCGGCTTGAAGGCCGGCTCGAAATCGACCAGTTCGGCCGGCTCACCGGCCTCGGCCGTCTTGTCGCCCTTGCCGAACCAACCCTTGATGGTATTGCAGCCGGCCAGGCCGATCACCAGCAGGCCGACCGTCGCTGCGCGAACGATGGGGAATCGCACGATCATGCCTCCGGTGTCGCCGATGCTGGCGCCGACTCGCCGAGCGCGGCCAGCTTGCGTTGCAGGATTTCCCGTTGCGGGCCGCCTGTGGCATCCAGGCGGGTCAGGGCCTCGCGATAGGCTGCCCGAGCTTCGTCCGGTCGTTCCAGCGCCAACAGGGCATCACCGCGAATCTGCTCGGTGATCCCGGCATAGGCCGCTGGCACCGTCGCCAGACGATCGAGCGCGGCCTGAGGCTCGCCGGCAACCAGATCGAGTCGGGCCAGACGGATCGCGGCCAGACCAGCAACGGCCGGATCCTTGGCTGCGGCAGCCGCAGCCAGTTCGGTCCGGGCGGCCGCCAGATCACCGGTACCAACCTGCATGTCGGCGATGTGCAGGCGCGCCAGGGTGGCGTAGCCGGTGTCGGAGAATTCGGCGGCCAGCGACGCGCTCAAGGCGCTCGCCGACTCCAGATTGGCAGCACCGGCCGCCTGTGCCAGTGCGGCGAACTGGGTCGATGCCGTGATCCGATGCTCGCGCTGGCTGTCCTGCCACCAATTCCAGCCGAAGATGCCGGCCAGGCCGACGGCGATGCCGGTCAGCAGGGTGCTGGCGTTTTCGCGGAGCCAGGTTCGCACCTTTTCCGCAGTTTCGTGTTCGTCGTCCAGTTCGAATGCCATGCGATTTCCACTCCGGGGCGATGCCCCGAAGACAATGGGTTGCGGGAATTTTCTCGAAGCGGTCGGTCCGGCTCAGCCGCCGGATTCAGCCACCGGAGGATCGGGACACCACTTCGCCGCTGGAGGATACCGCAAAGCGCGCGACATTGCCCTGCCTGAAGCGGGTGAGGTCGAGCGTATCGGCACCGGAATGGACCGTCACTGCGGCCGCATTGCCCAACGCGACCTGACCGATGTCGGCCTCGGGAAAGCGGTATTCGGCGCCCGCCGGGACCAGTTCATGGACCAGACGACGACCGTCGCGGTCATAAAGCTCGAACCAGCTCTGCTCGGCGAACACGAAGCGCCACTCGCCCGCCACATCAGCCGATTCGTCACGGCGACCGGCGTCGGTGGACGACGCTGCGGCCGAGTCGGCCAACGGATCGAGAACGCCCGGAACCACCGCCGGCAGGCGTGGGGTCATCGATGCGGTCGCCAGCACGGCCGGCCGCTGTTCGGCAGGCTGCGCGACGGCGGCATCGCTGCGGGTCGAGGGTTGGAGCAGGGTCAGCGGTGCGGCGGTGTCGGGCAATTGATGGCTGCCGGCCAGCCAGACGATCGGTGCCACGATCGCAACGGTCAGGGTGATGTAGACCGAGCGGTGGCCGATGGCTTCCAGGTTGGCCCGCCAACGCGGTGTCGCCGCGACCGCGATCGGGATCGGGGCTGCTTCCTGCCTGCTCGGGGCCAGCATCGGCTCGATGTCAGACCAGGCCAGGCCAACCTCACGGCTGAAACTGCGCAGGTGGCCGCGGATGTAGACATCGGCACCCAATCGTTCGAAGCAGTCGCTCTCGATGTCCTCGACGATCCGGGTCAGCACATGCATGCGCGCTGCCAGTTGTGAGCGGCTCATGCCGGCATGTTCTCGGGCCTGGCGCAGCCGCGCGCCAAGACCGGGCGCGCAGGCGTGGACCCTTTCGCTGTGATGGGTATCGTTCATGGTCGTGAGTCGGAATCCGGCGCGGCCGGTGCGAAGTCGGGATGCTCGGCGGCCAATCGTTGGCGGTAACGCCTCGCCCCTTCCTCGTTGCCCAGTGCGGCTTCGATGCGGGCAGCGAGATCCAGCAGGACGGGGTCTTCCACAGGCAGCACCTCGCGGCGCTGCCAGAAAGCGCGGGCACTCAGATAGTTGCCCTTGTCGAAGTTGAGCCGGGCGAGGTTTTCCAGCGCCTCGGCGGAATCCGGACGCAACTCCAACAGGCGTCGGAAATAGGTTTCGGCACGCTCCGGGCTGCCGGCCTGCACAGCACAGGCACCGGCATTCAGCAGGGCCGATTCCGGGGTCTTGTAGAACGGGTCGTCGAGTGCGCGCTGGAACCAGCGGTCGGAATCGGCGGCCTGACCGTTGCGGCACAGCCACGAGCCGTAATTATTGAGCACGGAGCCGGTCTCAGGGGCGAGATCGACCGAGCGTCGATAGTGGCGCTCGGCCTGCTCCGGCCGCCGGATGCGTTCGTACAGGAAGCCGAGCAGGGTCTGCACCTCGGCCGAGCGTGGATCCAACCGCTCGGCACGCTGCAAGCGGTCGAGGGCGGTTTCGTCATCGCCGCGCTGCATGTAGCCCTGCGCCAACTGGATGTTCAGTCGTACCGCTTCGGCGGTATCGCCGCCCTTTCCGGAACGACTGCCGCCGGAACTCGCGCAACCGCTCAGGACGGTCACGAGCAGCACCGGAAGGATCAGCCGGATCAGGAGGTCAGGCGGCGACATCGGTGGCAGTGCCTCCTCCATCGAGTCGCCGCAGGAATTCGGCCTGCCGCCGAGTCCGGTCGAGCACCCTGCCCTTCAACTGGCCGCAGGCGGCGTCGATGTCATCGCCTCGGGTGCGCCTGACCATGGTCAGGATGCCGGCATCCAGCACGATCTTCTGGAATGCCCGGATGGTGTCCTCGTCGGAACGCTCGAAGCGGGTGCCGGGGAACGGGTTGAACGGGATCAGGTTGAGCTTGCTCGGCACCTTGCGCAGCAGCTTGACCAGGGCACGGGCCTGTTCCGGGCGATCATTGACGCCCTTCATCAGGGTGTACTCGAAGGTGATGCTGGTCCTGGGCCGACGTGCCACGTACCGCTGGCAGGCCGCCATCAGTTCGGCGATCGGATACTTCTTGTTGAGCGGCACCAACTCGGTGCGCAGGGCATCGTCCGGGGCATGCAGGGACACCGCCAACGCGACATCACTGGCCTCGGACAGGCGATCGATCATTGGCACCAAGCCGGCGGTCGAGAGCGTGACCCGCTTGTTGGCCAGACCGAAACCGAGATCGTCGCGCATCACGCTCATCGCAGTCACGACGTTGTCGAAATTGAG
>DIHI01000081.1 GCA_002420085.1 Lysobacterales bacterium UBA5700
GTGGTTCTAGGTGCGCAGTGGGGCGATGAAGGCAAGGGCAAGATCGTGGACCTGCTCACCGAGGACATCGGTGCCGTGGTTCGCTTTCAGGGTGGCCACAATGCCGGCCACACCCTGGTCATCGGCGGTCGCAAGACGGTTCTGCACCTGATTCCGTCGGGCATCCTGCGTGCGGGCGCTCTGTGCCTGATCGGCAATGGCGTGGTGCTCAGTCCGGCTGCCTTGCGCAAGGAGATCGAGCAACTTGAAGCCCAGGATGTCGAGGTGCGTTCGCGCCTGCTGATCAGCCCGGCCACGCCGCTGATCATGCCCTATCACATCGCACTGGATCGCGCCCGAGAGGCGGCGGCCGGCGACAATGCCATCGGCACCACTGGACGCGGCATCGGCCCGGCCTACGAGGACAAGGCCGCGCGTCGCGGGGTACGGGTCGCCGATCTGAAGTATCCGGGTGAACTGGCTGACAAATTGCGGGCGGTCATCGATTACCACAACTTCGTCCTGACCGGCTATCTCGGGGCCGAGGCGATCGACTATCAGGCCGTGCTCGACGAGGCATTGGCCTTCGGCGAATACGTCGAGCCGATGAAGCGCGATGTCGCGGGCGTACTGCACGAGCTGCGTCGCGAGGGCAAGCGGGTGCTGTTCGAGGGCGCCCAGGGCTCCCTGCTTGACATCGATCATGGCACCTATCCCTACGTCACGTCGTCGAACACTACGGTCGGCGGTGCCCTGGCCGGAACCGGTGTCGGGGCCGATGCCATCGACTACGTGCTGGGCATCGCCAAGGCGTATGCCACGCGGGTCGGTGGCGGGCCGTTCCCGACCGAACTGCCGGACGAAACCGGCGAATTGCTGCGCGAGCGCGGCCAGGAGTTCGGTGCCACCACCGGACGGCCACGGCG
Organism: Lysobacterales bacterium UBA5700; assembly: GCA_002420085.1. Classification (GTDB taxonomy): domain Bacteria; phylum Pseudomonadota; class Gammaproteobacteria; order Xanthomonadales; family Xanthomonadaceae; genus UBA11164. The sequence goes on from DIHI01000081.1 coordinate 906, forward strand.
CTGCGGCTGGATCGATCTGGTGGCACTCAAACGGGCGGTGGCGATCAATGGCATCAGCGGCCTGTGCGTGACCAAGCTGGACGTGCTCGACGGTCTGCCGTCACTGAAGATGTGCATCGCCTATCGTTATCGCGGCAAGCAGACCGAGTACCCGCCGCTCGATGCCGATGGCTGGGCCGAATGCGAGCCGGTCTATCTGGAGTTCCCCGGTTGGAGCGAATCGACCCACAACGTCACCGAGTGGGAGCGCCTGCCGCCGGCCGCCCGCGCCTATCTGCGGGCGCTGGAGGAACTGGTCGGCTGCCGGTTGGCGATGGTCTCGACCGGTGCCGATCGCGATGCCAACATCGTGCTGCACGATCCGTTCGATTGAGGCCGGCAGTCGGTCATCGACAACCGGCCACGCTGCCCCCAGATTGCCCGCCAGGCTGACCGGCCGGTGGGTTGGTCGGCGCGGCGTGCCTGCCGCGTCTGGCGGGGCTTGGGTTACCCTTGGCGTCCCGACCCTGCCGCAGCGTCAACGGCAGGGCGACCGCATCGTCACGATTCCGGAGAACACCCATGTCCGCGCGCGTTTCCTCGATTGTCGATCCTGCCGTGCCTGCCGTAGCGCAGCAGCATTGGTGCGTGCCAACGGTTGTCGGCAGCAGCGACCAGCGACCGAAGGCCGGCGTTCTGACGGCCGCTTCGAGCCTGCTGCTGGCCGTGCTGCTGATCCTGCCGTTCGGGCTGGCACCGGTTCCGGCCGCCGCCGGTGATTCGTCCGCCGACCAGGCCGATGCCGCCGAGCGCCAGGCCACGGCCTTGCTGATCGCCCGCGAGGCACTGATCGCCGACACCCACATCGATGCCCCATTCGCCCTGGAGGCTGATGGCTGGCTCGATCTCGGCCGTGAAACCAGTCGCGAGTTCGATCATCCGAAGGCGCGTGCCGGCGGCCTCGATCTGGCCTGGATGTCGATTTATACCCCGTCCGATCTCGAAGCCAGTGGCGGCAACCGCGCGCTCGCCGACAAACTGATCGACGCTGTCGAGGCCATGGTCGGACGAGCCCCCGAACGCTTTGCCCTGGTGCATTCGCCGGATCAGGCCGTCGCCGCACAGGCGGCCGGCAAGGTCGGTCTGGCGCTCGGGATGGAGAACGGGGCCGCGATCGGCGACAGCCTCGATGGCCTGCGCCATTTCCATGCCCGTGGCGTGCGCTACGTGACCCTGGCCCATGCCCGCAGCAATGGCATCTCCGATGCCGCCTTCGACCCCGAGCGCCCGCTTGGCGGCCTGAGCCCGTTCGGCCGCGAGGTGGTGAGCGAGATGAACCGGCTCGGGATGTTCATCGACGTATCGCATCTGACCGATGAAGCCATCATTCAGGTGCTGGCGCTTTCCACTGCCCCGGTGATCGCTTCGCACTCCTCGGCCCGTCACTTCACGCCGGGCTTCGAGCGCAATCTCAGCGATCCGCTGATCCAAGCGATCGCTGCCAAGGGTGGCGTGGTCCACATCAATTTCGGGTCGGCCTTCCTGACTGCCGAAGCGAACGCCTACAACGCCGCCGCCCGCAGTGCGCGCGAAGCCTGGCAGGCGGCCAATCCGGATGCCGATGCCGCCGCCCGTGCCGCCTTCGAGGCCGATTACCGCACCGCGCATCCCTACCCGTTCGCGACCGTGGGTGATGTCACCGATCATATCGAACACGTGATCGCGCTGGCCGGCATCGATCACGTCGGCCTCGGCTCGGATTTCGATGGCGTTGGCGACTCGCTGCCGGTCGGGCTCAAGACGGTTGCCGATTTCCCCAACCTGATCGCCGAATTGCTCCGTCGTGGCCATGACCGGGCGGCGATCGAGAAGATTCTCGGCGGCAATCTGCTGCGCGCCTGGCGAGAGGTCGAAGCGCGTCGCCAGCGCTAGC
>DIHI01000101.1:0-9606 GCA_002420085.1 Lysobacterales bacterium UBA5700
GCGGCCTCTGGAATGGGTCACTCGGTCGTGCTGTGGGTTGCGTCCCTCATCCGGCCCTTCGGGCCACCTTCTCCCGGAGGGAGAAGGGAACGCTGGTCGCAGCGAGCGCGAGAACCGTTCGCGGCTCAGTCGCAGCGGATGCCTGTGCCGGACAGTCCGCAATAGCCGGCGGGGTGTTTGGACAGGTACTGCTGGTGGTCGTCTTCGGCAAAATGGAATGGGGGTGCCGGGTGGACGATCTCGGTGCTGATGGTGGCTGGCCAGCCGGCGGCGGCCAGGCGTTGGGAGAAGGCGCTGCGGCTGGCTTCGGCGAGGGCGAACTGATCGGGGTCGGCACACAGGATCAGCGACCGGTATTGGCTGCCGACATCATTGCCCTGGCGCATGCCCTGGGTCGGGTCGTGGCTTTCCCAGAACCGCCGCAGCAGGTGCGGGTACGGGCAACGTGCGGGGTCGAATACCACGCGCACCACTTCGGCATGTCCGGTCAGGCCGGTGCAGACCTCTGCATAGGTCGGATTCGGGGTGATGCCGCCGGCATAGCCGACGGCGGTGGTCTCGACGCCCGGCACGGACCAGAACAGCCGTTCGGCGCCCCAGAAACAGCCCATGCCGAACACTGCGACGGCACAGCCTTCCGGGACATGGGTCAGTGGCCGACCATGGACGTGGTGGCGGTCGGTGATGGCGATCGGGGTGGCCCGGCCCGGCAATGCCCGTTCGGGAGAGGGCAGGCGCTGCTTGAAGGCGCCGATCGAGACTCCGAGGGTCATGGCTTCGACTCCGTGCGGGTGGGTTGCGGTTGGCCGATCGAACCGCCGATTCGGCGGTGACTCAGGATAGCGCCGGTGATGTCGAGGATTCGATCACGCTCGACCTCGATCGGGGGTGGCCGACGCGCTGGGGTCGGTTCGGGCGATGCCGTTTGCGCCCAAGAAGATGCCGACCAGCGCCAATGCCAGGCCGAGCCAGTCGCTGTGCGAGGTGGCGCGGGCGAACAGCAGAACGTCCTGGATGAAGGCCAGCAGCGGTTGCAACAACAGGCCCAGGCCGACCACCGAGGCGGACAGGCGTGGCATCGCTTCGGCGATCAGCCACCAGCCCAGGCATTGCGCCAGGATGGCCAGGGCGAGCACGGCCAGCAATGCCCGGACCGAGTCGATCGCCAGTGATCGGCCTTCGATGCCGGTGGCGATCGCCAACATCGGTACGCACAGGAGGGTGATCATCGCCAGCGACTGCACCGCCGGCACGGCTACTCCGAACCGTCGGACATGGCGAAACACCAGCAGGTAGACGGCATAGGCGACGGCGGTGGCCAGGCCAAACCAGACGCCACCGCGATAGCCGGCCGTGGTTTCATGCCAGCCCCGGCCGAGCAGCAGCCACAGTCCGACGGCGGCCAGTACCAGTCCGCCGAGGTAGCGGGCAGTCAAGCGCTCGCGGTACAGCAGCCATCCGGCCAGGGCCAGGGCGAATACCTGAAAGTTGGCAAGCAGGGTCGAAAGCCCCGGTCCGATCGCGGCGATGCTGCGATGCCAGAACCAGAGATCGGCGGCGAATGCCACGGCCGGCAGGGCCAGCCAGGCCCAGTCGCGCGCTGCCACTGGCCGCCAGTGCCGGGTCAGCCGCAGAAGCCCGAGCAACACGATCGCGGCCAGCGCCATCCGCCAGAACGCCGAGACGCTGGCAGGCAGGCCGGAGGCACTGGCCAGTGGCGCCGCCGTGCTGATGCAGGCGGCTCCCAGCAGCAGGCGAGCGAGTGCGGCCGGGCCGGTCACGGATGGTCGGTGGCCGCGTCGCTGCGGCCGACGAAACTGCTGCCGGGCGCCACGCAGACGCGATCGCGGCCGGCGTTCTTGGCCATGTACAGCGCCTTGTCGGCGCGCTCGATCAGATGCTTCGGTTCGCTTTCATCGTTCAATCGCGCGGCGACGCCGATGCTGACCGTCAGCCGCAACGATGGATCGGCCACTTCGATCCGCTCCTGGGCGATGGCGATCCGGATGCGCTCGCCGATCGCCCGCGCGCGATCGGCCGGAACATCCGGCAGGAACACCACGAATTCCTCGCCGCCATAGCGGCCGAACACATGTTCGATGCCGACTTCGCGGCGCACCACTTCGACCAGCCGGCACAGGCAGTCGTCGCCGACATGATGGCCGTAACGGTCATTGACCTGCTTGAAGTGGTCGAGATCGAGGAACAGCAGGGACAGCGGTTCGCGCCGCTGGCCAGCGGATGCCATCGCCTCGGTCAGCCGTGCCTCCAGGGCGCGCCGATTGAGGGTGCCGGTCAGCGGATCCAGTTCGGCCCGACGTTTCAGTTCGACCGAGGCGCCGGCCTCGTCGGCGGCGATGCAGGTGACCCTGGCAAACTCGGCTACGGCATCCAGTTCCTCGGGTCGGAAATCCTGGCCCGGCTCGCGTTCGATCAGCACCACGCCCCAGCCAGGCTTGGCGACCGGCAGTGGCGCCACGGCATAGGTGCCGGCCGAGTAGACCCCTTCACCATCGGCGGCGATGGCAAGCTGCACCGGGGTGCGTGCCCGCGCCAGCGAGCGCAACGAGCCCAGTCGGTCGGCCAGCAGCTTGGCGTATTCCGGCTTCTTGGCCAGCGGTTCGGTCAGCATCAGGTCCAGTTCGTGGTAGCCGAACGCGACCACCGCTGCGCCCTGCTGGGGAATCTGGGTTTTCAGGGCCTCCAGCAGGCGCCGGAACGCGACCCACTCCAACTCGCCATGCGGCGATGCCCGCAATGCCAAGGCCAGGGCATCGGAAAACCGGCGCCGGGCCTGTTCGAGTTGCAGGCTGGCATCGGCCTGTGCCTTGACCTGGCGTACCTGCTCATGCTCGCGCCGGAAGGCCGCCACCCGACTGGTCTGGGCGATCGATAGCAGGAACACCGAGGCCGTCACCGCGACCTGGAAGCCATCGACCACCCAGGCGGCACTCGGCAACAGTCCGATTCCCCAGGCCACCCTGGCGATTCCGATCCCGATCAGTCCCAGCCAGACCGGCAGCAGCAGGCGCGCCACTGACGGCCCCCGCCGGGCCGCCAGTGCAGCGGCGACCAGGGCCAGCAGGCCGCTGATGATCCAGATCGTCACGGAACCGCGATGGACCAGCCAGGTGAGCCGGTCCGGCATCGCCAGGGCGACCCCGGCCAGTGCCGCGAACAGCCACGGCAGGGCGATCACGACTCGACCGAGCCAGGTCGGGCCGGTCCGTGCTGCGAGGTTGTCACGCAGCACGCAGAACAGGGCCGCCGCCACCCCATGGGCCAGGGCGATCACCCCGAGCGCGCCCGTGCCGCCGAACAGGGCCAGCACCGGCACCCGGTAGAGCAGGCCATCGAGTGCCGCCAGCAGGGCGATCAGCGCGACGATGAACAGCATCAGCCGGAAAAAGCTCGGCGCCCGCAAGGCCAGCGCCAGCAGGCCGGCATTGACCGCCAGCACGACCAGGACGGTGAAGATGGCGACCAGACGCAGGGCGGCTCGGCGATCCTCACGCTCGAATTCGCTGCCAGCCAGGATGCGCGGCGTCAGGCTGACATCGGCCAGGGTGGCTACTTCCAGGAACACCGGCTGGCCGCCCGTGACCGGCAGGTCGAACGCGAAGCGCAGGGCGACGGAATCATCCGACCCGCCGTCCCGTGCGCCCGTCTCGTCCGGGGGTGGGTTCTGTGGCGCCGACAGCGGCGGCGAATCGGGAACTGGATCTCCTGGCTTCGGATATGGATCGACTGCGCCTGGCGCGTCGGGTCCGGCGGCCGATTCGGAATCCGCCGCGCCGTGCGCTGTACTGGCCTGCCCTGCGGGTGCCGCCAACGGACCGAAGGCCACCAGGGTTTGACTCTGCCAGCGGCCGGCCTCCTGCCAGTGCAGACGCAGCCATTGCAATGGCACCCGCTCGACGGTCAGCACCGCCGGCGCGCCCGATGCCAGCCAGTGTCCGGACTCGCCATGCGGTGCGATGCGCAGCCAGTGGCGTCCACCCTCGGCGGCCGACAGGGCCAGTGGCGCGTCGAGGGCAATCGGCAGGAAGCCGATGCGACGGTCCGCGATCTGCTGCACGGACTGGTCGGTCTCGAACCGGCCGTGGGCGGCGAGCACGCCCGGTTCGGCCTGCGCGTGGCCGATTCCGGACAGCGCCGCCAGCAGCAGGATCAGCACCAAGCCGCGCCATGCCCCATGCCTTCCGCCGCAGATCGACACGGACAATGGCGCTGGTTCGCTAGATCCGATCGGTTTCACCTGTCCCTCCTGTCGCCGCAGCGGCGGCCGTCAACCCTGCCGTGCAACCCGAGCAGCAGCGCGGCCATGGCTGTGGCCGGTGCGCGGGATCGGACGGGCCGGGCCAGGCGGCGCTGGCGAGCCATTCAATGTGGCAACCACGCCCACCCGGATGCCGGAGCCGCGTCGTGGTCCCCATCCGACGAATCCGAGGACGACTCCAGCAACGGCCGTGCCAGGTCGGCCATCAGGTCGGCGACGATCGCACTGGCTTCGGTCTCGGCCCACTCCGGGACACACACGGCCAACAGACCCGCGACCGGCAAGTCGCCGATCGCTCCGACCAGGTGTTCACCGCGCACCCAGGCCGGGATGCCGCCCTGTTCGAGCGCGCCCCGAAACAGATGGGCATCGATCAGATTTTCTGCTTCGTAGACGATTCGCATGTCTGTCTCCATCCCGTTGTCGAATCCGCCATTGAATCCGCGCTCGGCCGACGCGACCGTGACCCTGGGTCGGACCAACCCGCTGACAGCATACCCGCTCGGAGCCACCGATCGGCCATTCCGAGTGCGGTCACGATGGGCGACGGGCCTGGCGATCGGTCCGGGCGCTCCGACCAGACGGCCAGACGCGATCGAGTCCACCGGCCCGACCGGCATTTCCCATTAAACTTGCCGTTTTGCCCGCAGCCACTGCCATGACCGAACCCGCGCCCAGCGACTTCATCCGTCAGATCGTCCGCAGCGATCTTGCCGAAGGCCGACACACCGCCATCCGCACCCGATTTCCGCCCGAGCCGAACGGTTATCTGCACCTCGGCCATGCCAAATCGATCTGCCTGAACTTCGGCATCGCCGAGGAGTTCGGCGGTGTCTGCACGCTGCGCTTCGATGACACCAATCCAGCCAAGGAAGACCCGGAGTACGTCGCCGCGATCCAGGACGACGTCCGCTGGCTGGGCTTCGATTGGGCCGATCTGCGACACGCCTCCGATTACTTCGAGGTGTTCTATCTGGCCGCCGAGAAGCTGATTCAGGACGGCAAGGCGTATGTCTGCGATCTGAGCCCGGAGCAGGTTCGCGAATACCGTGGCAGCCTGACCGAGCCCGGCCGCGACTCGCCCTATCGAAACCGACCGGCGGACGAGAGTCTCGACCTGTTCCGACGCATGCGCGCTGGCGAGTTCGCCGATGGCACGCGCACCCTGCGCGCCCGGATCGACATGGCCTCCGGCAATGTCACCCTGCGCGATCCGGCCCTGTACCGGATCAAGAAGGTGGCGCATCAGAACACCGGCGACGCCTGGTGCATCTATCCGATGTACGACTTCGCGCACTCGCTGTCGGATGCCATCGAGGGCATCAGCCACTCGCTCTGCACCCTGGAGTTCGAGGAGCGCCGTCCGCTGTACGATTGGTGCGTCCGGGAGGTCGCACTGACCGAGCATCCGGACCTGCTCAAGCCGCTGCTCGATCGCGGCTGGCCGAATCAGGCCGCCGTACCACGCCAGATCGAATTCTCCCGGCTCAATCTCAACTACACGGTGATGAGCAAGCGCAAGCTGGTCGCCATGGTCCGCGATGGCATCGTCGATGGTTGGGACGATCCGCGCCTGCCGACCCTGCAAGGCATCCGCCGTCGCGGCTTTCCACCCGAGGCACTGCGCCTGTTCGCTCGCCGGGTCGGGATCAGCAAGCAGGAATCGGTGATCGACTACGGCGTACTCGAAGGCTGTGTTCGCGAGGTGCTGGACAGCAGCGCGCCGCGTCGGATGGCGGTGCTCGACCCGCTGCGTCTGATCATCGACAACCTGCCGGCCGAGCACGAGCAATGGCTGCGCTTCGCCAACCATCCCAAGGACGCCAGTCTGGGCGAGCGGGATCTGCCGTTCTCCTCGGAGCTGTGGATCGAGCGCGAGGATTTCGCCGAAGTCCCGCCCAAGGGCTTCAAGCGTCTGATTCCGGATGGCGAGGTTCGCCTGCGCGGGGTCGGCATCGTCCGCTGCACCGGGGTCGAAAAGGATGGCGACCGGATCACGGCGGTACACGCCGTACTCGATCCTGAGTCACGCCCCGGCGGCCCGGCGGCCGATCGCAAGGTCAAGGGCACGATCCACTGGGTCAGCGCCCGGCATGCGGTCGCTGCCGAGATTCGTCTATACGACCGCCTGTTCGTCGATGCCGACCCGGATCGCGATGATGACGGCAAGGGCTTCGCCGATCGGCTCAATCCGGACTCCCGACGGATCATCCATGCCTGGCTGGAGCCCTCGGCGGCAAACGCGGCGGCCGAGAGCCGGTTCCAGTTTGAACGCCAGGGCTACTTCGTCGCCGATCGTCACGATCATCGACCGGATCGACCGGTGTTCAACCGTGCGGTCGGCCTGCGCGACACCTGGACGGCCGGCTGATCCGGCAACCGCCCGGTCAGTCGGGCGGCAGGTACAACTCGCGCGCCATCACGATCGCGTCCTCACGGCCGGAACGGGCCGGGTAATAGCCCGGCCGGGTGCCGATCTCGTTGAATCCGGCACTGCGGTACAAGGCGATCGCCACCGTATTGCTCGGGCGCACTTCCAGAAACACCCGCTCGGCGGCATACCAGCGGGCACTGTCGAGGGCGCGCTTGAGCAGGCGTTTGGCCAGGCCCCGGCCCTGATGCTGCGGGGCCACGCACAGATTGAGGATGTGCGCCTCACCGGCAGCAACGCTGACCACGGTGTAGCCCTCGATGCCAGACGGCCCATCCAGCAGCCAGCAGCCATAGCCGGCCCGCAGGCAGTCGAGGAAGATGCCGGGGGTCCAGGGGAAATCGTAGGCGCGCCGTTCGATCGCCATCACCGCATCGATATCGGCCTCGCGCATGGCCCGCAGACCGGCGGCCGGCGCTCCGGAAGGCTGGGCGCTCACGACGACCGCCCCCGAGTCGCACGCAACGCCCGCAGGTGCGGCCACAGCGCCCGCTTGCCGGCGGCACTGCGCAGACTGTCCGGGGCCGGCAGGCCCAGCCGCTGCCAGTCGTCTGCGGCCGCCTCCGGTCCGCCAGCCGGCGTGATGCCAGCCGCGCGCAGCACCGCCCGCACCAGCGGAGTCACCTGAAACGGCAGCGAGTCGGCGGCCGGGGCGGTGATTTCCGGATCGCGCGCGACCGAGGCCATCCCGGCCGCCGGCCGTCGCTGCATGACCGTGTAGCCCATTGCCGCCAGCAGTTCGCACTGCCGCGCGGTCCACTCACGGCGGTCTCCGGCAGTGGTCATCACCGCCGCAGTCATCGTGATTCACTCGCCATCCGTGTCCGCCGCTGCCAGAGCCAATGGACCGGCCCCGACAGGGCATACAGCACGGCCACCGCCAGCAACACCCTGGGCGGATCGATCGCCAGGGCGACGAACACCGCCAGGGCGGCCAGCATGGCCAGGAATGGCACCCGATCCGAGCGCGGGAACGCCTTGAAGCTGAAATAGCGGACCCGACCGACCATCAGCAGTGCCGCCGCGACGGTCACCGCCAGGGCCAGGTAGCGAAAATCCCGGCCCGACAGTTCCTGATCATGCATGGTCCAGACGAAGGCCATCATCAGACCGGCCGCCGCAGGTGAGGCCAGGCCGATGAACCAGCGCTTGTCGGCCTGGCCGACCTGGGCATTGAACCGAGCCAGGCGCAGGGCGGCGCAGGCGGCATACAGGAAGGCGGTCAGCCAGCCGATCTTGCCGGCGGTCGCACCGTCCAGCTTCAGACTGGCCAGCGACCAGTGATACATGACCAGGGCCGGCGCCATCCCGAAGCTGACCAGATCGGCCAGCGAGTCGTACTGCACGCCGAACTCGCTGGTGGTCCCGGTCAGGCGGGCGATCCGGCCATCGAGCCCGTCGAGCAGGCCGGCCACGAACACCGCCATGCAGGCCGCCGTGAACTGTCCGGACGCGGCCGCGATGATCGCGTAGAAGCCGGCGAACAGGCCGCCGGTGGTGATGAGGTTCGGCAGCAGGTAGATCCCGCGCGAGCGCTCCTTGACTGGATTTTCAGGCTGATTCATGACCACCGGATCGAAGAGAGGAAAGGTGTCCGGCCCTGGCCGACCCGGACCCGACCGGGCGGCGCGGGTGTTCCACACCGTGTCCGACCATGGCTCCGGTCATCGACTCGACCCTGCCGGGCGACCGTCGACCGACACGACCGGGGCATTGTCCACCCCGTGACCGGCAAGTTTAGCCGGCAAAACCGACGGTCGGAGCGTAACCGGCTCCGCAATTCATGGGCAGCAGACCGCGCTATGATGGCACCGCCTCCCGGCCAACAGGATGCTTCGGCATGCGCTACCTCATTCTCACCCTCTCAGCGGGGCTGATGCTCGCCAGTATCAGTCTGCCCGTCACCGCCCAGGCCCTGTACCGCTGGGTCGATTCCAACGGCGTGGTCCATTACTCCGACTCGCCACCGGCCGACACCCCCTACGAGACCCGTTCGATCCGCAACGCCACCGTGCCCAAACCCGAGGACGACGTCCCGCCGCCGGCAGCGACGGCTGCCAGCGGCCAGCCGGATCCAGCGCAGGCGGCCAAGGACGACCCGGCCCGGCAGCGCAACTGCGAACAGGCCCGACTCAACCTCGAACTGCTGCAATCCGACAGCCCGGTGCGCATGGACCTGGACGGCGACGGCGAAGCCGAGCCGATCGAGGACGCCGCCCGCCAGGTGCAGATCGATCTGGCGCGGCGTCAGGTCGCCAGCTACTGCAACTGAGGCCGACCCGGTCCACGGCGGCGGCCGATCCCATCCGCCGCCCCGTCGATCACCGCCGACCGACCGATCGCGCCTGGCGAACGGCTGAGTCGGGCTCGCCGATGGGTCGGCATCCACTCGCGGCGCCCGACAGGACGATCGGCTCGAACCATCCCCGGATTACGACGGGCCGGGCAGATCGCTACAATGCCCAACCGTTTCCTGCCGATCACCGTCCATGCGTTTATCGAAATTCCATCTGCACACCAGCCGCGAAGTTCCGGCCGACGCGGAAATCGTCAGCCATCGCCTGATGCTGCGCGCCGGCATGATCCGCAAACTCGGTGCCGGCCTGTACACCTGGACGCCGCTCGGGTTGCGCGTGCTGCGCAAGGTCGAAGCCGTGGTCCGCGAGGAGATGGAGCGGGCCGGTGCGATCGAGGTGCTGATGCCGGCCGTCCAGCCGCGTGAACTGTGGGAGGAAACCGGCCGCTGGCAGCGTTTCGGCGGACAACTGCTGAAGCTCAAGGACCGCAAGGACGCCGAATACTGCTTCGGACCGACCCACGAGGAAGTCATCACCGACTTCGCCCGCAACGAATTGAAGTCGTATCGCCAGTTGCCGGTCAATTTCTTCCAGATCCA
>DIHI01000101.1:9723-10508 GCA_002420085.1 Lysobacterales bacterium UBA5700
GAGATCCGCCCGCGCTTCGGCGTCATGCGGGCACGCGAATTCCTGATGAAGGACGCCTATTCCTTCCACCTCGATCCGGACTGCCTGGATGCCGAATACTGGAACATGTACCGCGCCTATGAGCGCATCTTCGAGCGGCTCGGCCTGAGGTTCCGCGCGGTCGCCGCCGACACCGGCGCGATCGGCGGCTCGGCCTCGCACGAATTCCACGTCCTGGCCGACTCCGGCGAGGATGCCATCGCCTTTTCCGACGGCTCGGACTACGCCGCCAATGTCGAACTGGCCGAAGCGCTGCCCCCGAGCGAAGCGCGTCCGGCGCCGAGCGCCGTCTGCCAGCGGGTCGAAACCCCCGGCCAGAAGACCATCGAACAGATTTCCGCCTTCCTCGACACCCCGGCCGAACGCTGTCTGAAGACCCTCCTGGTGCGCGGTCAGAACGGCCTGGTGGCCCTGTGTCTGCGCGGCGACCACGAGATCAACGAGGTCAAGGCCAGCAAACTCGCCGAACTGGCCGGCGAGTCGGTCCTGGCCAGCGAGGCCGAGATCGCTGCGGTCGGCCTGAGCGCCGGCTACATCGGACCGGTCGGGCTGCCCGATTCGATCCCGATCCTGGTCGATCGCAGTGCCGCCGTGCTGGCGGATTTCGTCTGTGGCGGCAATGCTGGGGAGACCCACTACACCGGCGCCAACTGGCAGCGCGATGCCCGCATCGACCAGGTGGTCGATCTGCGCACGGTGGTCGAGGGCGACCCCTCGCCTGATGGCAAGGGCCGGCTTGGCATCGC
>DIHI01000101.1:10640-11058 GCA_002420085.1 Lysobacterales bacterium UBA5700
CGGTGCTCGACGACCAGGGCAAGGCCAGGGTCATGCACATGGGCTGCTACGGCATCGGGGTCAGCCGGATCGTGGCGGCCGCGATCGAACAGAACTTCGACGAGGCCGGCATCATCTGGCCGGAGCCGATGGCGCCCTGGCACGTGGTGCTGTGCGTGATCAACCCGAAGAACGACCCGGCCACCCAGGAAGCCGCCGAGGCCCTGTACCGCGAGTTGCAGGCGGCCGGCCACGAAACCCTGCTCGACGATCGCGGCCTGCGCCCCGGCGCGATGTTCGCCGACCTCGAATTGATCGGCATCCCGCATCGGGTGGTGATCTCGCCACGCGGATTGGAGGCCGGCACCTTCGAGTATCGCCACCGGCGCGCGGCCGACAGCGAAGCACTCGACCGGAGCCAGTTGCTGGCACGCCTGAC
>DIHI01000101.1:11188-14514 GCA_002420085.1 Lysobacterales bacterium UBA5700
GATCGATCGGGCCAGCCGGACGGATCGGCCCGCCAGCCGGTCAGCCTCAGGCTGTCCGCACCGTCTGTCAGGCCACCCGTTGCCGGTCGAGTTCGATCGGTCGGCACTCGTCCCTCAGTGCCTGGCTGAGATGTTCGGCCAGACGCAGGCTCAGGGCCAGCAGGGTCAGGGTCGGATTGGCCCAGCCGGAGGTCGGAAACACCGAGCTTCCGGCCACGTACAGATTGGCCAGTCCGAACACCCGCCCCTCGGCATCGACCACGCCCTTGCCGGCGTCGCTGGCCATCCGGGTCGTGCCGATGTGGTGATAGCCACCGATCGGATGCCCGCTCACCAGCGGATCGATGCGCCACGGCCGGCCCTCGTCGAGCAGCCACTCGGGCAGTTCCACGTGGCCCAGATCGAGTCGGCGCAGTTCACGGTCGAACGCCTCCATCAACACCCGGACGCTGCGCTTGTCGAGATCGGACAATTGCCAGTCGAGGTCGGCACGGGGAACACCCAGCGCATCGCACTCGCTGCCGAGTTGGACCCGGCTGGCCGGATTGGGTGCCTGCTCAGCACGCACCACGGCATAGATGCCGCGCCGATCGAGTCGGTCGAGCAACCAGGGTCGCAGCGGATCGGTGTGCCGTTGCAGGAAATGCAGGGACCGCTTGAGCGACTGCCACAGGCTGCGATTGGCACGGGTCGGAGCCAGCGAATGCTTGGCGGCCTGGTACAGCCGGACGGCCAGTTGCATGCGCTGGTCCGGATGCTGACGGACGCCGAGGGCGAACGAGGTGTTGAGGATGCCGGCCCGCCGCTGCAAGGCTTCACCGGGTCGGAAACACGGCACGAACCGCTCGCCGCCCAGCGCCTTCCTGACCATCAGCGTGTCGAGCGAGGACCACGGCCGCTTGAACCGCACCCGGCCACCACGCGCATGCGGGTGTTCCATGAAATAACGGCCGACCAGATCATGACCATTGCCGAGTCCGGTTGGCACGACATCACGCGAAGCCAGCAACAGACGTGGGTTGTCGATGCCACCGGCCGCCAGTACGAAGCGGCGCGCTTGCACGGTCGCCCGGGCGCCACTGACATCGGCGACCTCGACATGATGAATGCGCCGGCCATCCGGATCGGCCTGGATGTGGGTCGCGGTGGCGTGCAGCACGATCGTGGTGTCCGGATCGGCGATCAGATCCGCGCAGCGATGCAGCCCGTAGCGATGCGGCATGCGATCGAACTGCCAGAACGCCACCCGCAGCCACTCCGGATCGAACGCCGGCGCCTGGAGGCCGAGTTGCTCGAACAGGGATTCGTCGAGGCTTGCCGCCGACAAGTCCAATGCCTGCCGAGCGCGGTCGTACCAGGGGAGCAGGGTCGCGATCGGGAATGGCCAGCCGCTGTCCGGCACCCAGTCACGCGGATGGAAGTCGATGTCATCGAGCATCGCTACCCGACCGCCCCAGATGGCCGTGGTGCCGCCGAACATCCGCAGCCGGCTGTCGATCAGCGGGTAATAATCGAAACCGATGCTGTCGCCGGCCGTCAACGCCTGGACCGCCGGTTCGTGATCGACGCCGCCGCTTTCCAGCAGAACGACCTTAAGGCCGCTGCCGAGCAGACTGCGGGCGATCGAGATGCCGGCGATGCCGGCTCCGATGATGCACAGATCGGCCTGGATGTCGGCCGGCTGCGAAGATGCCGGCTGCGAAGACGATCGCGGTGCCGGCTGCGATCGCGCGAATTCCCGTAGATCGATTTTCATCGCGACAGGATCGCCTGGGTCGGTAACCCGAGCGTTTCCGATTCACTCGTTTCTGTAACCGACGGTAACAGCGGCGATCACGCCGGGGCAGCGCTCAGGCATTCGCCGACCACGCAGGATGACCGGTCAGTGGCAGGACGATCCGGACGACCAAGCCTCCGCCCTCGCGCTCGGCCAGTTCGATGTCGCCGCCGTGCGCACGGATGGTCGAACGGGCGATCGCCAGACCCAGTCCAGAACCACCGGTACGCTCATTGCGCGACGGATCAAGCCGATAGTAGGGCTTGAACACGTTCTCACGTTCCTCGATGGCGATGCCCGGACCGCGATCGGCCACCTCGACCAGGATGTCGCGATCGCGACAGGACACCCGCACCTCGACCGTATTGCCGTACTGACGAGCATTGTCGAGGACGTTCGCGAACGCTCGCCGCAACGCCACCGGAGCGGCCTCGACCCGGATCCGCCGGGCACCCTGAAGTCGGAACTCGGGTGGATCGAGGTCCATGTCCAGGCACAGATCGACCATGAACCCCACGAAATCGATCCGTTCCCGCGTTTCACCGTCCATGCCATCACGCAGATAGCGCAAACTGACCGAAACCATCGTCTCCATCGCAGCGATGTCGCGCAGCATGCGTTCGCGTTGCTCGGGCTGTTCGACGAACTCGGCGCGCAGACGCATGCGGGTCAGGGGCGTGCGCAGATCGTGCGACATGGCGGCGAACATCCGAGTCCGATCCTCGATCAGCGTGCGGATCCGCTCGCTCATCCGGTTGAAGGCACGCGCTGTGCGGGCGATCTCCGGCGGCCCGGCCTCGGGCAGAGGTGGCGCGCTGCCGACATCGACACCCAATGCCTCGGCGGCCCGAGCGACCCGCTTCAGGCCCGCCAGCGGCCGGGCCACCGCCCACGCGGTCAGGATCGACACCGTCAGTGCGACCAGGGCCAGCGACCACAGCAGGCCATCATTGACGACCAACTCGCCAGGGCGGCCGCGAACACGGGCATTGAGCCATTGGCCATCGGACAGGCGCAGCGATATGAATAGATCCTCGCGGAACCGAAACCACTGCGCCACCCGCTCGGCCAGGATCGCCCGCTGCGGATCGGCATCGAAGGCCAACGGTCCGACGAAACCGGGCGGGATCGGCAACTCGTAATCGGCGAACACCCGAGTATCGGCCGGCATGGCCAAGGCCAGGGCCAGGTTGGCACGCACCGACTGGGTGTCTTCTTCTCCGGAGTCGGCCGGCGCGACGTGGCTGTCCTCACCCAGTTGCAACTGGAAGCCGGGCTCGGACAGTTCGGCCACGATCTCCTCGCGACGCGGCAGCGACAACCGCTCCAGCGACTTGGCTGCGGTCGCCAGACGCTCGACCACCACCTGCTCGCGGGCAGCACTCAACTCGGAGGCATTGAATCCGGCATACAAGGCCAGGCCGATCAGATGCGAGACCAGGGCACCGATCGCCACCAGGGCAATGGTGCGACCTCGCAGGGTTCGCGGCCAGAGTCTCATCCGCGCTCGACTCGGGCAGCGAACACATAGCCGGCTCCACGCACGGTC
>DIHI01000101.1:14570-20543 GCA_002420085.1 Lysobacterales bacterium UBA5700
AGGCTCCACGCACGGTCCGGATCAGGGCCGGCGCATCGGCCGACCGTTCGAGTTTGCGGCGCAATCGGCTGATCTGCACGTCGATACTGCGGTCGAACGGGGTGAAACCTCGACCACGGGTCCGATCCAGCAGATGATCGCGATCGAGCACCCGGCGCGGACTCTCGACGAATACCAGCAAAAGGTCGAATTCGCCTGGACTCAGTTCGACCACTTGGCCGGACGGGGCGATCAAGCGCCGGCCACGGGCGTCGAGCAGCCAGCCATCGAAGCGAAACCGGTCGCCGGATCGATCGCCCTGAACCATCGCCGCAGCCGACACCTCGGCCTGGCCACGGGTGCGGCGCAGGATGGCGCGAATCCGCGCGACCAGTTCACGCGGATCGAATGGCTTGGTGACGTAGTCGTCACCGCCCACTTCCAGACCGACCACACGCTCGGTGCGGTCATCACGGGCGGTCAGAAAGATTACCGGTGTCGAATCGGTCAGCCTGAGCCAACGGCACAGACTGAGGCCATCCTCGCCAGGCAGCATGAGATCGAGCACGATCAGATCCACCGCCTGCCGGGCCAGGCTGGCGCGCATCGACTCGCCATCGGCCGCAACCAGGGTCCGAAAACCATGTTCGGACAGGTAGCGGGCCAACAGTGAGCGGATTTCCTCATCGTCATCGACCACCAACAGGGTCGGTGCGGGATTGGCGTGCATCGCGGCCGGTCGCTGGCAGGAATGCCACCAGTCTACCGTTGGATGCCACCGATTCGGCAACGCGGTCGATGCCACTGCCATCGGCCGGCAGCAGCGGGGACGATAGCCATTACTCGAAGCCACCGGGCCAATCCTGCGATCATGCCACCGAGCGGTGCCGACACAGGCGAAACCGATCATCCCTTACCCGCGCGGATGGCACTGTCGGTGCTGCTCCGGCCATGTCCGCTATCGAAACGATGACATTACCGACATCCGGCCATCTCTACTGCAATGGCGGCGTACTCGACGAGCGCCGAGGGACTGGTCTTCTTTGCCGATGTCCTGTTACAATTCGCGGCGAATTCCGGGATCACTGGACCGGTCTTCATGAATTCCACATCCAGACCCAAGATCACTGATTGCCCGAGGAGTACGACTAATGAGCATCGATCTGAGCAAATTTACCCCTGCCGAACTCGAAGCCCTGGTGGCCGAAGCAAACAAGCAGCGCAAGGCCCTGTTCCGTCAACAACTGGGTGATGCCCGCCGGCAGGTCACCCAATACGCCAAGTCGTTGGGCTACACCATTGAAGATCTGTTCGGCGGCGGTGGCAAGGGTGAAAAGGCACCGGTCAAGTACCAGAACCCGGCCAATCCGTCGCAGACCTGGTCGGGCCGCGGCAAGCGTCCGGGCTGGTTCAAGGATGCCCTGGCCGCCGGCAAGAGCAAGGAAGACCTGGCGGTCTGAACCTGCCAAGCATTGCCTGATGACGCAGCCACGGATGGCTGCCACAGGGATCCGATCCCGATCCGATCGCGCAATCCGATCGCGGACACCGAAGCCCGACTACAGGGGCAGGCCAGAATCGGATTGGCGGCGCCAGATTGGCGCCGATGGAGTGGTACCGATGGAATGGCGTCGATCATTCCCATCAGGGGCGCGTCTGGCCAAGCGCCGGACGCGCCGGGATCAGCCGATGGCACACGCCAGAACTGCGATGCCTTGCAACACGGCGTGATACGACCCGCATCCGGGATGTAACTCTGATTCCAGAGTGCCGCATTCGATCCGATTCGCCACCACTCACTGCCCCGATATGCAGTGATCAGAATTACCGAAACCGAACGACTGGGTACTCCAGCCCGGACAGCCAAGGCCGGCAGCGCAGCGCGAGCGAGCGCTTTGCCGCTGGCAATCGCCGACACTCCCGGAAAATCGTGATTGCCTTCACAGGCTGCGTCGGGCCGGGGCAATCAGATTGCCGAACAACAGGCCCGCAACCAGGGCAACCAGGGCGACAACCAGTATTCGGGCGGTGTCCAATCCAACCAGAACGTCGCCTTCCATCAGCGAGCTCAGGCTGCGAAATCCGACACTGCCCGGAACCATCAGGATGATTCCTGGAACCCGGATCACCGCGCCGGGTCGATTACGCCAGCGGGCATAGAGATTGCCCAGTGCGGTCACGGTCATCGCGGAAAGGAACACCCCGGTCGGAAAATCACCCGGCCCGGTGTTCAACCACAACCCGGACAGGCGGGTAATGGCATAGCTCAGTCCCGCCGCCAGCATCACCAGCGGATAGTCGCGATAGGCCGCCTGGAACAACACCGCGAACGAAAATCCGGCGGTCAGCAGCGACAGCAATTCCAGCCAGACCGGCGCACCGGCCAGACTCGATTCCATTGGCAGCCAACCCAGGAAGCGGACCAGTTCGTTGGCAGCAACCGTCCCGAAGGTCAGTTTGGCGAGGGTCGCCATGGCACCGGCAAAGCGCGCGGTGCCCGACACCAGATGCTGGCTGGTCAACTCGGCAGCGGCCACGGTCAGGGTCATGCCGGGCAACAGCACGATCAGGGCCGCGATGATCACCGGCTTGAGCGCCAATGGCAGCACGAAACTGGCGATCGCCGCCGCAAACAGACTGGCGACGAATGCAGCGAGTGCATCGGATGCTTCGGCGACGCGGGGTGAGCCGGACCCGAATACCGTGAGCATGCCGATCATCAGCCCGATGGTCGCCGCCACCGAGATTTCGGCCAGACCACCGCCAAACAACCCGGCCACCGATGCCGAAGCCAGTCCGAAACTGGCCGCCGAACGCCAGCGGGTGATCGAGGACGCCGGCCGATCGAGTGCGCGCAAGGCAGCCAGCCCACCGCGCAGTTCGAGTTCCCCGATCATCACCCGTTCGGCGATGGCATCGGCCTCGCACAGCTTGCGCAGATCGACGTCGCCTGGCGGCAGCCGCAGCACCCGCGTGCTCTCAGCGCCGATACTGGCCTCGCTGCCGCCACCGAAACTGATGATGATTCCGGTCGGGTTCGACCAGACTTCACAGCGCAGACCCAGCCGCTCGGAGGCACGGGTCAGGGCCGCCTCCAGACGTGGCGAATTGGTGCCATAGGTGTGCAGACGGCGCGCCAACTCGACGATGAATGCGGTTCGATCCGCGAAACTGGTCTGGTCGTCATGCATGGCCGGACATTATGCGCCGACCCCGGCCGGAAGACAGGATCGCCGCACTGGCGCACAATCGCCGACCGGCGCCCAGCGCTGAATGCCCGATCTACCCCCGAATGCGAGTGCCATGCCGATTCCACACCCCGCCATAGCGTGTCAATCCGGCCCGCCCCCGGCCGGCCGATCGATCGCCGGACACGATCGCCCGCACGGTCACCGATCGGACCGCCGCCATGTGGGGTGAACTCTTTTCGCTGGCGGCGGCGGCCACCTGGGCGGTCGGGGTCATCCTGTATCGCCAGCTCGGCCTGAGCCTGTCGCCGCTGAAACTCAATTTTCTGAAGAACCTGCTGGTACTGGCTGCCCTGGCACCGCTGGCCCTGCTGGTCGATGGCGTCGGCGGGTTCCGCCTGCCACTGGCCGATCTGATCCTGGCCCTGGCCAGCGGCGCGATCGGCATCGCCGTGGCCGATACCCTGTACTTCCGTGCCCTCAATGCCCTTGGCGCCGGCCGTCTCGGCATTCTCGGCAACAGCTACAGCCCGTGGATCATCGTATTGAGCATGCTGCTGCTCGACGAACGCCTGTCGGCCAGTCAGTGGCTGGGTTTCGCCCTGGTCAGCGCCGGGGTGCTGCTGGTGGTCTGGCCAGGGCGAACGCCGCTGCGCGCGACCGGACACGGCTCGGATGGCGTGCCGGGCGGTCCGGTGCGTACCGGGCTGGCGGCCGTGCTGGGGGCGTTCTCGATCTTCCTGATGGCGCTGTCGGTGGTGATGATCAAACCGACCCTGGAAGCGCAGCCACTGCTGCCAGTCACCGTGATCCGCATGGCTGGCGCCCTGATCGGCATGCTGATGCTGGCCGGACTGCGCGGCGGTCTGACCCACCTCTGGCCCAAGCCAAACACCACTCCCTGGCGCCGGCTGGCGGTGGCGGCACTGTTCGGCCAGGCCCTCTCGATGGTGTTCTGGCTGGCCGGCTACAAGCTGACTGCCGCCTCGGTGGCGGCCATCCTCAACGAGACGGCATCGATCTTCATCCTGCTGCTGGCCTGGCTGTGGCTCGGCGAGCGACCCGGCGCGCGAGGTCTGGCCGGTGTCTCACTGGCCTTGCTGGGCGTCGCCTGCATGTTGCTGTACTGATCGCAGTCGAGCCAGCGCCGGGTCGGCACGTCGGACATCGGACCACACATCTGCCGACCATTGGCGGGCGTTGCGACCGCCGCCCTGCCGATACCAGGTGACAAGTCCGCTGGAGCGGGCACAATGGGCCATGGCCGATCCCCGCCTGCACATCACCGCTGATGGTCGCCTGCGCCTCGATGGCGACTGGACCCTGGACCGGGCAATCACCCTGCTCGCCACCATCGAGCGCGCCCCGAGCGGCGTCGCCGAGATCGAAGCCAAGGCCATCACCCGACTCGACGCGGCCGGCGCGCTGCTCCTTCGGAAACTGATCGATCGCTGCAGGATCGCCGACGATGCTGTTATTTTACGGCCAGAACATGCCGACTTGCTGGCCGCCGTCACGGCCGCCGAACGGCGTCCCGAATCCGTTGTAACTGGCCCGGAGTCGCCCTGGCGCGCGCTTCTGGCCAGGGTCGGTCTGGCCGAGGTCACCCTGGTCGAACAACTGCGCGCCCTGCTCGGCTTCTTCGGCCACAGCCTGGTCAGCCTGGCCCACGTGCTGCGGCGGCCGTCACGCCTGCGTCTGACCGCGACCGTCCACCACATGGAGCAGACCGGCCTCGACGCCGTTCCCCTGGTCGCCCTGCTGAGCTTCCTGGTCGGCGCCGTGATCGCCTTCCTGGGTGCCACCGTGTTGCGCGACTACGGCGCCGATGTCTTCGTGGTCGAACTGGTCGGGTTTTCGTTTCTGCGCGAGTTCGGCGTATTGCTGACAGCCATCCTGCTGGCCGGCCGCACCGCCAGCGCCTTCACCGCCCAGATCGGCACGATGAAGAGCCGCGAGGAGATCGATGCCATCCGCACGCTCGGACTCGATCCGATGGAACTGCTGGTGCTGCCGCGCCTGCTGGCCCTGCTGGTCATGCTGCCCTTGCTGTCGGTGATCGCCGCGATGGCCGGCATGCTGGGCGGCATGGCGGTGGCCGTGCTCGACATCGGCATGACTCCGGACCTGTTCATCAACCGCCTGTATGAGACCCTGCAACTGCGGCACTATCTGGTCGGCCTGAGCAAGGCGCCGATCTTCGCGATGGTGATCGCCCTGGTCGGCTGCCTGGAGGGATTCAAGGTCGCTGGCACCGCCCAGTCGGTCGGTGAGCGGACCACCTCGGCGGTGGTCCAGAGCATCTCACTGGTGATCGTGATCGATGCCCTGGCGGCGGTGTTCTTCATGGAGATGGGCTGGTGAACGCGATCGCGTCCGCAGCCTCGGATGCCGAAATGGCGATCGCCGTGCGCGATCTCGGCAATGCCTTCGGAACTCAGGTGGTCCATCAGCACCTCGACCTCGATGTCCGCTACGGCGAGATTCTCGGCGTGGTCGGCGGCTCCGGCACCGGTAAATCGGTGCTGATGCGGGCCATTCTCGGCCTGCGCGCACAACAGGCCGGCCGCATCGAGGTGTTCGGCCGCGATCTCGACCGTGATCCGAAGGCACGCGCCGCCATGGAGCGCCGGGCCGGCGTGCTGTTCCAGGATGGCGCCCTGTTTTCCTCGCTGACCGTGCGCGAGAACGTCGAAGTCCCGCTCAAGGAACACCACCCCGACCTGCCACGCGCTCTGCGGCTGGAGTTGGCCCGTCTCAAGACCCGCCTGGTCGGCCTGCCCGATGACGCCCTGGACAAGCTTCC
>DIHI01000101.1:20670-30300 GCA_002420085.1 Lysobacterales bacterium UBA5700
TCCTGGACGAACCCACCGCTGGCCTCGACCCGATCGGCGCGGCCGCCTTCGACCAATTGCTCGGCACCCTGCAACGCGCGCTCGGCCTGACCGTCTTCCTGATCACCCACGACCTCGATACCCTGTACGCGATCTGTGATCGGATCGCCGTACTGGCCGAACGACGGGTGCTGGTCACCGGCACCCTGGCCGAGGTCGAAGCCTTCGACCATCCCTGGGTCCGCGCCTATTTCCACGGGCCGCGCGCCCGAGCCGCACGCACCGCCGATCCCCCCAGCGAGGAACACTGACCATGGAAACGCGCGCCAACCTTGTCCTGATCGGCGCCTTCACCCTGGCGGTGGCGGGGTTTGCCCTGGTGTTCGGCCTGTGGGCCTCGAAGTACACCAGTGACAACGCCTGGCGGGACTATCAGGTCCGCTTCTCGGAAGCGGTCACCGGCCTGTCGATCGGCGGCATGGTCCAGTACAACGGCATCCAGATCGGCAATGTCACCTCGCTGACCCTGGCCCCGGAAGACCCGCGCATCGTGGTCGCACGCATCCGCATCCGCGCCGAGACCCCGGTACGGGAAGACACCGTGGCTCGTCTGGCTCTGACCGGACTGACCGGCATCGCCTTCATCCAACTCGGCGGCGGCAGCCCGGACAGTCCGCCACTGACCGCCCGCGAGGGCCAGGAACTGCCACTGATCCGGTCCGAGGAATCGGCCCTGTCCAAACTGATGTCCTCCTCGGAGGACATCGCCACCACCGCCAGCGAAGTCCTGCTGCGGGTACGCAACCTGCTGAGCGACGAGAACGCCGCCCGGATCGGCCGGACCCTGGCCAATGTCGATGCGCTCTCGGAAGCGATCGCCGGCCAGCGCGAAGACATCGCCGATACCATCGCCCACGCCCGGTTGGCCAGCGAACGGCTCAGTCGGCTACTGGCACAGGCGGAAACCACCCTGGCCCGGATCGAGACCAGTGTCGGCACGGTCGATGGCAGCCTGATCGCCGCCCTGCCGGAATTGACCGATGATCTGCGCGCCACCCTCGACCGGATGCACTCGCTCAGTCAACGCGCCGATCGCATGCTGGCCGAGAACGAGGACGCCCTGGCCAGTTTCGGCAACGAGGGCCTGAGCCAACTCGGGCCGACCCTGGTTGAACTGCGCCAGTTGATTCGCGATCTCGGACGGATCGGCGCGCGTCTGGAAACCGACCCCTCGGGCTTCCTGCTCGGTGGCGACCAACCCAAGGAGTACCGGCCGAAATGACCGCCCCTGCCCACCCCGAGCGCTGGCTCGCCGTCGTGCTGCTGTCGATCCTGCTCGGCGGCTGCCTGCTGTCCGAGAAGAGCCAGCCGATCACGGTCATCGCACCACGCATCCAGATCGCACCATCGGACCGGCCGGCGGTCACCTGGTCGCTGGCGATCGAACGCCCCCGCTCCGACGCCCTGGTCGATTCGACCCGCATCCTGGTTCGGGTTCCGCCATCGGAGATTCGGGTCATGCCGGGCGCGGGCTGGATCGAGCCCGTCCCCGACCTGCTGCAATCGGCCCTGCTGCAAGGCTTCGAGGATGTCGGCCGGATCGCCGCCGTCGGTCGTGCCGGCAGCCAGCGCAGCCGCTATCGCCTGTACACCGAACTGCGTCGGTTCGAGGCAGTCGAAACCGGACCGGGGCTCGACGTGGAGATCGAACTGCACGCCAAGCTGATCCTCGGACGCAGCGGCGAGATCATCCACGCACGCGGTTTCCGGTCCACGGTCGCGGCTGCCGGTGACGATCCACCGGCACTGGCTGCGGCATTTCAGAAGGCACTGGGCGACCTGCTCGGACCGGTCATCGAATGGACCCTGGATGCGCCGGGGATCGGCCCCAGCCACGACCTGGATCGGCACCGGATGACCGAGCCTGACCCGGCCGAAGCCGCCAACGAAGATAGTCATACGAAATAATTCGTTGACAGCCTGGAATCGGCCTGCTAAGGTCGATCCGGCTCGTGCCGCTACCCCCGTGGCCGGGCCAGTGCGT
The DNA here is from genome assembly GCA_002420085.1 of Lysobacterales bacterium UBA5700. Taxonomy (GTDB): domain Bacteria; phylum Pseudomonadota; class Gammaproteobacteria; order Xanthomonadales; family Xanthomonadaceae; genus UBA11164. The sequence goes on from DIHI01000101.1 coordinate 22,694, forward strand.
AACGGCCTGGCAGGCTCGCCGCCAACAGCCTGCCAGGCCGCCCATGCTCCCGGAGCGACCCGTCGCGCCGACCCGCATGACACCGTTCCAACCGCAGACCGACCCGTCGCCCGGAGCCGGCATGGCCGTCCGGGCAGGACGAGACGGCGCCCGACCACCCATTCAATCCACCCGCACGACTGGAGTCCTCCAATGATCCGCTTGCTTCCGGCACTCGCCCTGGCCCTGCTGCTGACGGCAGCCAGCCTGACCGTCCCCGTCCACGCAGCGAAGAAGGACGACGGCCCCGCCACCGATGTCGAGCGCGGCGCCAAGGCGTTCCTCAAGCAGACCGAACAGGTTCGCAAGGACTTGAAGAAATCCGACAAGTACGAAGAGATCAAGGGCGAGGATCGGGCCAAGGTGCTGGCCACCCTCGATCGTATGGATCGCACCATGAGCGGTGTCGAGTCGGTCGATCAACTGAGCGAAAACCAGCGGCTCGATCTGTACAACGACCAGGAACTGGTCAATGCCCTGCTGACCCAGGCCCGTGAGGACAGCCGCCAGGTGTGCCAGCGGGTCAAGACGGTCGGCAGCAACATGGCGCGACTGAAGTGCGAAACGGTTGCCGAGCGGCAACGGCGGATCGCCCGCGAATCGGCTGAAATCAATCGTCGGCTCGAAGCCGGTCGCAATGGTGACAATGTCGCTCGGCAGATCCGCGAGGGTGGCGGCTGATCACAGTTGCATCCGGCGCCGATGCCGTCGAAACTGCACAGGCGAGCGCAGACACGGCGCTCGCCGACGCTGATCGTGGACTGTCCACTACCCGACCATCGCCGCCATGCAATCCGCCCCGCCTTCAGGACCATCGATGGCGAGGGGCCAGGAGTTCGATCCGATGACGCCAAGACTACGACCCACCGACGCTGAACTTGCCATCCTGAATGTGCTTTGGGAACGCGGTCAGGCCAGCGTCCGCGAGGTCTACGAAGCGCTGTACAAGGAACAGGGCGGCGGCTACACCACCGCCCTCAAGCTGTTGCAGGTGATGCATGCCAAGGGTCTGGTCGAGCGCGACGAATCGGAACGCGCGCACCGGTTCCGAGCCGCCCTGGACAAGGCGTCCACCCAACACAATCTGCTGGTCGATCTGGTCGCACGCGCCTTCGACGGACGCCCGTCGCAGTTGGTGCTGCGGGCACTGGGTTCGGCCGACGTCAGCCCCGAGGAGCTGGATGCGATTCGGACACTGCTCAAGGGCCTGGAACGCCAAGGCCGGGGAAGCACCGAATCATGATCGACTCAAGCCTCGATGTTCTGACCGGGCTGACACCAGCCATGCTGGCGCCGGCCGTGGGCGCCGCCCTGCTGCACTTCCTGTGGCAGGGCGCACTGATCGCCGCCGCCTATGCCGCCCTGCGCTGGTGGCTGCGGGCTGCGACCCCGGCGGTCCATGTCGTGCTCGGCCAGAGCGCCATGCTGGCCTTCCTCGCGGCACCGGCAGTGACCCTGAGCCGCGCCCTGACCGGGTCGACCGAGGCCGCCTCCGGCCCGATCACGACCGAAGCCGGTGCCGCCGCAAGCACGTCCTGGAGCCACACGCTGGACGGCAACGCTGTCGCCGCCGTGCTCGGCTCGGACGGCACGGTCTGGCTGGTCTCGGCATGGTTGCTGGGCGTCCTGGTGCTGAGTCTGCGCTGCCTGCACGAATGGTGGTCGATCCGCAGTCTGTGCCGACTGGCCCGCCCCCTGCCCGCCCCCTGGCCGGAACGTCTCATCACGCTGACATCGCACATGGGCCTGCGCCGTCGGGTGGCGGTGCTGGAATCACCGGCCATCGACACCCCGATGCTGTTCGGCTGGCTGCGACCCGTGGTTCTGCTGCCGGCCGGCCTGGTGCTGCGCCTGCCGAGCGACCATGTGGTGCCGATCCTGCTGCACGAACTGGCCCACGTCCGGCGCTTCGACTACCTGTTCAACCTCGCCGAACTGGCGGTCCGCACCCTGCTCTACTATCACCCGGCCGTTCACTGGCTGGCCGGTCGGCTGGCCCAGGATCGCGAACTGGCCTGTGATGACCTGGTGCTGCGTTCCGGCGCCGATCGTCACCATTACGCCGCTGCCCTCGCCGAACTGGCGAGCGAACGACTGGCACTGAACACCCCGGTGCCACGGGTGGCACCGGCTGCGACCGCCGGCCTGCTGCTGGAGCGGATCGTCCGGATCGTCGAATGGCCGGGCGAACGGTCGAACCGCGCCAATGTCCGCCCCCTGTGGCCGGTGCTGGTGGCGGCCGGCGCCGTACTACTGATCGTGCTGCCGACCGTGCGAATGGACGCGATCCGCACCTGGCAGCAGTCCCTGGCCTGGCCGACCGCAACCGCTTTCGACATCGCCGCACCGACCCTGCGCCTGGCGATCGAAACCCGCGACCGGCTGGCCAAGCCACTGCCGATGATCGTCCCCAGCACCCTCGATGCACACACGGCCGAGGCCGGCGGAATCGAAACCAGCGAGACCCGCCAGGCCGCCCTGCTCGACCCGATCGCCAGTCACATCGAGGCGACCGGCTCGACCGTGACCGCCACGCCGACCATCGACGACCGTGCGTCAACCCTCTCGACCGCCGCCGACCCCTCGAACGCCACCCGCACCGACCACGGCATGGCCTCGGCCCTGTCGGCATCGGCGCAGCCCCTGCCGACTGCGACCGACCCGACCCGCACCGACCCGACCCACACCGAATCGGCCGTCCGAGTGATATCGGCGGTTGCCCCCACCTATCCGCGACAGGCGCGCATCGACGGCATCGAGGGCAGCGTCGCCTTCGGGTTCCGGATCGACGCACAGGGTCGGCCGTTCGACCTGCGGATCGAGTCGGCCAGCCCGGTCGGCGTGTTCGAGCGTGAAGCCCGACGTGCCTTGCTGCGCTGGCGCTTCGCCGTCCCGACGGACCATGACGACAGCCAGCGCCTGCGCCATGCCTTCGACTTCCGGCTGGCCGGCCAGGCCGCCGCCGAAGCCGAATGCGTGACCCCGGTGGGCACCCGCATCTGCCGTTGACCGACCAGCACCGAGGACTCAGCGGCCGGCATCGGCCGCGATGATCCGCCTGAACGTCAGATTCAGCCGCTCACCGACGGCCCGACGGGTGCGCGGCACGGCGTGGCGATAGGTGGACTGGGTGGCACCGGCCATCACCAGCAGGCTGCCGTGCGGCAGTCGCAGTCGCAGCGAGCGCCCCGCCGACGTCTGCGGCTTGAACGCGAACAACCGTTCCGCCCCCAGACTCAAGGACGCGATGATCGGCGCCGCGCCCAACTCCGGTTCGTCGTCGGCATGCCAGCCCATCGCATCACTGCCGTCGCGGTAGCGATTGGCCAGCACCGAGTTGAACGGCACCGACAACAGCCGACTCAGCCGGTCGCACAGCAGGCGCAATGGCGGCAGCCACGGCCGTGGCGCAAAGCGCGTGCCGGAATAGCGGTAGACCGCATCGGCATCACCGATCCAGCAGCTCAGGCGCGGCGAATCGACCTCTCGACCGAATATCCGGATTCGATGCCGTTCCCATGGAATCTCGGAGCACAGGCAGGCAAACACTGCATCCGCTTCGGTCGGCGGCAGCCAGGCCCGCGCCAACCGGACATCGGCACCGGGCAGCGGCAGAGACTCGAAAACATCGGAAGCGAACAGATCAGCCATGCCGTCATTGTCGATGATGCCCGGCCGCTCGTGGCGTGATGACCGAGGCATGACGACCAAGGCATGACAACCAGGCATGGCGACCGAGGTCGATCGATCCACAGCGACGGCTCGCCCAGCCGTCCTGGCTCGACATCGGCTCGACCGGCACGGCCGCACGCCGCTCGACCTGGATTCGAGGCAAATTCGAGCCGACCCTCCAGACCGGCAAGGCTAGAATGGCTCGTCCCATCGGAGAACGCGGCAATGAGCGAACGCGAATGCATGGAATACGACGTGGTGACCGTCGGTGCCGGCCCGGCCGGCCTGGCCTTCGCCATGCGGCTCAAGCAGACTCGACCGGAGCTGTCGGTCTGCGTGATCGAAAAAGCCTCCACCATCGGCGCCCACATCCTGTCCGGTGCCGTGATCGAACCCGGCCCGCTCGATCAACTGCTGCCCGACTGGCGGCAGAACCCGCCGCCGGTCTGCGTGCCCGCCGGCCAGGATGAGTTCTGGCTGCTCACCCGCACCGGTGGCTACCGCTTCCCGGTGGTGCCGCCACAGATGAACAACCACGGCAACTACATCGTCTCGCTCGGCGCCCTGTGCGCCTGGCTGGCGCCCCAGGCCGAAGCACTGGGGGTGGAAATCTATCCCGGCTTCGCCGCCGCCGAAACCCTGTTCGACGACAGTGGCGCCGTGGCCGGCGTGCGGATCGGCGACATGGGCGTGGCCCGTGACGGCTCGCCGAAGGCCAGCTACACCCAGGGCATCGATATCAAGGCCCGGATCACGGTGCTGGCCGAGGGGGCACGCGGCCACCTCAGCAAGCGCCTGATCAAGCACTACCATCTGGACGCCGACTGCGACCCGCCGAGCTTCTCGATCGGCATCAAGGAACTCTGGCAATTGCCGGAAGACCGGGTCGAACCGGGCAAGATCGTTCACAGCTTCGGCTGGCCGGCCGACCGCCACACCTATGGCGGCAGTTTCATCTATCACCTCGACCGGGGGCGGGTGGCGATCGGCTATGTCTCCGGGCTCGACTACCGCGACCCGATGTACCAGCCTTACGAAGCCTTTCAGCAGTTCAAGCACCACCCGACCGTGCAACCCCTGCTCGAAGGCGGCAACATCCTGTCGGCCGGCGCCCGTGCCATCGTCACCGGCGGCTGGCAATCACTGCCCAAGCTCGACATGCCCGGCGCCATGCTGATCGGCGACGCCGCCGGCCTGCTGAACGTGCCCAAGGTCAAGGGCGTACACCAGGCGCTGCGCTCCGGCCTGCTGGCTGCCGAACATCTCGCCGAGCGGCTCGACCCGGCCGGCTGGGATGCCAGGCTGCGCAGCTCGCCGATCGCCGACGAACTGCGCAAGGTTCGCAATTTCAAACCGGCCTTCAAGCGCGGCCTGTGGTGGGGCCTGGCCAACTCGGCCTGGGAAACCCTCACCCAGGGTCGCTCACCGTGGACACTGAAGGTGGTCGATGACGCCTCGCAGTTGCAGCGCCTGGGCGAGTACTCTGCCCCGGATCGCGGCTATGTCGAGCGCAGCCTGGCGCCGCGCGATCGCCTGGCCGGCGTCTACTACGCCGCCACCGAGCATGACGAGGATCAGCCGGTCCACCTGCGGGTCGCCGACACCAGCATCTGCATCGATCGCTGTGCGGTCGAATACGGCAATCCCTGCACCCGCTTCTGCCCGGCCGGAGTCTACGAAATCGTCGACGACGATGCTGGCAAGCGTTTGCAGATCAACGCCGCCAATTGCGTCCACTGCAAGACCTGCGACATCAAGGACCCGTCGCAGAATATCGACTGGACGACGCCCGAAGGCGGCGGCGGCCCCAATTATCCGAATATGTGACGTCAGAACGTAGGAGCGTTTGCGTTGAACAAAATTCTGTTGACCCTCGCCGGCGCGTTCGCGCTCAGCGCTTGCGCGACGGCGCCGGCCGCGTCTGAAAGCGCGGCGGGCGATTATCTCGCAGGACGTGTCGCGGCGGGCGTCAACGACGTCGGCGCGGCCGCCGACAAATACGCCGCCGCCGTCGCCGCCAACCCGCACGACAGCGAGGCGCTTCGCCAGGCGTTTTTCTTTTCGCTCGCGGCGGGGCGCATCGACGCCGCGCTGCCCTTCGCCGAACGGCTCATCGGCGCCGACCCGTCGGACGGCCTTGCGCGGGTGACGCTGGCGGCCGCGAAACTCAAGCGCGGCGATCACGCCGGCGCAAAGGCCGGGCTTTCGGGCGAATTCCAGGAATCCTTCTCAAAGTCGATCGCGACGCTCGCGGTCGTGTGGATCGAGGCCGAACTCGGCGGCCCTGAAAAAGGCCTCGCCGCGCTCGGCGCGGCGCCGGAGGACGTTTTCAAAGGGTTCAATTCGGGCGTCACCGCGATCCTCGCGGAGGAGGCCGGCCAGATCGACGCGGCGCGCGCCGCGCACGAGCTCGCCGTCGGCTCCTTCGCCGGACCGGCGGGGCGCGAGGCTTACGGCGCGTTCCTCGAACGCATCGGCGACAAGGCGGCGGCGCGGAGTTTTTACGAAGCGCTCGAAAAGGAGCGCGGCGCGGCCCGCCGCGCGGCCCGCGCCGGTCTGCGGCGCGTCGAGAAGGGAACGCCCAGCAAGGCGTATACGGACCTTTCCGCGGCGGAAGGGACGGCGCTCGCCTTCTACAATTTCTCCGGCAACATTCTCGAACAATCGGCGGGCGAGCGCGCCCGCGCGTCCGAAGCCGGGTTCAATGTCGGCCAGCCGCAATTCACGCTGCCGCTCGCGCTTGCGCAGCTGGCGATCTATCTCGATCCGGATTTTGCGCCCGCGCGCCAGCTCGCCGGGTCGATCTTCAACGTCTATGCGAATTTCGCCGCCGCCCGCGACATGTTCCGGCGAATCCCGCCGTCCTCGCCCTATTACGAGCAGGCGCAGATCGAAATCGCGTCGAGCCTTGCGGCGGAGGAAAGATCCGATGAGGCGATCGCGCTGATAAAGGCGGCGGTCAGGGCCGACAAATCCTCCGAGGAAATGCGCCTGACGCTCGCCGGGCTCTACGCCGAGCGCGGCCGTCACGCCGACGCCGTTGCGGCGGCGGGCGAGGCGATCGCGCTTCTCAGCCCCAATCCGCCGGAAGACGCCTGGCGCTTTTACGTCGCGCGCGCCGCCGCGTTGATGGAGCTGAAACGCTGGCCGGAAGCCGAAAGCGATCTGAAAAAGGCGGTCGAGATCGCGCCAGAAGAGCCGACGACGCTCAACTATCTCGGCTACAGCTGGGCGGAGCGCGGGGAAAATCTCGACGAGGCGTTCACGCTGATTGAAAAGGCGGTGGCGCTTGCGCCCGGTTCGGGCGCCATCATCGACAGCCTCGGCTGGGCGCATTACCAGCGCGGCGATTATCNAGAGGCGTTGCCCCATCTTGAGAAGGCGGCGGCGCTCGAACCCGCCGATCCGACGGTTACGGAGCATCTCGGCGACGTTTACTGGCGGCTCGGACGCGAAGCCGAGGCGCGTTTTCAGTGGAAGCGCGCGCTTGAGCTCGATCCGACGGAGCGCGCGCGCGCCGCGATCGACCAGAAGCTGAAGACGGGACTTGCGCCCGCCGCGCCGAAATGATTCGCGAAATCGCGCCGGCGAAGATCAATCTCTATCTTCATGTCGGTCCGGCGCGGCGCGACGGACTGCATGCGCTTGAGAGCCTCTTCGTCTTCGCGGACGCGGGCGACGTCGTCGAGGCGGCGCCGGCGGCGGATTTGTCGCTCGATATCATTGGCCCCTTCGCCGGGCCGCTTTCCGCCGAACCCGTTGAACGCAATCTCGTTATGCGCGCCGCCCGCAAGCTGAAAGCGTTGTGCGATGTCGGCGCGGGCGCGCGGATCACGCTCGCCAAACGCCTGCCGATCGCCTCGGGCGTCGGCGGCGGTTCGGCCGACGCGGCGGCG
>DIHI01000134.1:0-22058 GCA_002420085.1 Lysobacterales bacterium UBA5700
TTGCACCAGCTTCTGGCCCGTGCCCTGGAACTGCGGGGCGCCCATGTCGAGGCCAACGCGCAACTCAGGCATGCCCTGGATGCGCGGGATGTCGCCGACCAGGAAGCGCGCGAGCGGCGTCTGGTGTATCTCCGGAGTCAGTTTGATTCGGTGCTGAAGGAAGAGCGGATCAAGCGGCTTGAGGCGCAAAAGGAAGTGGCCAGCCTCGAACTGGCGGCGACCGATCGCTGGCGGGTGATGCTCGCGTTCGGGGTGCTGGCGATGCTGGTGATTGCTGGCTTGCTGACCGGCTTGCTGCGCCGCTCGATGCGCGAGCGCCGTCGCTATCGCTGGCTGTCCGAGCGCGATGGCCTGACCCGGCTGCTCAATTACCAGCGGCTACGGCAGCTCGGCGAGCATGCCTTCGATCGCTTCTCGGTCACCGGTCGGCCGTTGACGGCCGTGGTTGCCGATATCGATCTGTTCAAGCAGATCAACGATCGTCATGGCCATGCTGCGGGTGATGCGGTGCTGCGCATGCTTGGTAGCTGGATCAGCGAGGCGGTCGGCGACCGTGGCGAGGCTGGACGCAGCGGCGGCGAGGAGTTCACCCTGCTGCTCGACATGAACGGCGAGGAGGCGCGCCTGCTGGTCGAGCGCCTGCGGGCGGCGATTCGGCCGGTCGAGGTGTTCGATGCATCGGTGGCCTTCACCCTCAGTTTCGGCATTGCCGAGGCCGGGCCGCACACGGGTGATCTCGAACAGTTGCTGCGCGAGGCCGATATGGCGCTGTATCAGGCCAAGCGGCTGGGTCGCAACTGCGTGATGGTTTCGGGCCAGACGGCAGAGGCCGAGCAGGTTTCGATCGAGCATGAGGACGATCGCCAGGGCAGTCTGGTGGTGGTGGGTTGCGGGATACAGTTCGGCCGTCACATCAGCGAACGGGCGGTGTCGGAGATCCAGTGTGCCGATGTCGTGTTCACCCTCGCCGATGCCTTCTCGTCGAATTGCATCCGCGACATCCGGCCGGATGCCATCGATCTGTGTCGACATTACGGCGAGGGCAAGGATCGTCGTCTGACCTATCGGGAGATGGAAGCCGACATCATGGCCGAGGTGCATGCCGGCAGGCGGGTCTGTGCGGTGTTCTACGGCCATCCGGGCGTGTTTGCCGATGTTCCGCATCGGGCCATTCGACTCACCCGCGAGGCTGGGCTCGATGCCCGCATGGAGCCCGGTGTGTCGGCCGAAGCCTGCCTCTATGCCGATCTCGGCATCGATCCTGGCCGTACCGGTGTCCAGTCGATGGAATCGACCTGGTTCCTGATCACCGAGGTCGCCCTGGAGCCGAAGAGCCTGGTGCTGCTCTGGCAGGTGGCCTTGACCGGTGATCTGGAATGCCGCCGGTTCCATGCCGAACCGGAGGGGCTGCGCAAATTGGTGATCAAGCTGCTGCGCTGGTATCCACCCGACCACCCGGTGATCCTGTACGAGGCGGCACGACTGCCGTTCGAGCAGTTCCGGGCCGATCGGCTACGGCTGATCGATCTGCCGCATGCCGAGTTCAAGGAGTACACCACCCTGGTGCTGCTGCCGCTGGCGCCCAGGCCGCATGCGGTCCAGGCGGTGGAGGATGCGGTCGGTGCCGTCGCCAACGGCAGGGCCGGCGCGTCATCGGCGGGCACGGCCGCCATGCCCGAGCATGCCGAGACGGCTCAGGTCGCCCGGTCGGCGCTGTCGTCCGACCTCGACCAGCGGTAGTTCTCGCCATCGAAGCGGCGGGTGCGGTGGCGGAACACGAAGGTGAACTCCGGCCACACCGTGGTGTTCAGGCCGTCTGCGGTGCGATACCAGCTTGAGCAGCCACCGGTGTTCCAGACCGATCTGGCCAGTCGAGTCTGTAGCCACCGGTTGTAGCGCGCTTGGGTATCGGGATCGACATCGGCCACCCGATCCGGCCGGTCAGCATGGGTAGCGATGGCGTCGAGCACGTAGCGGGTCTGTGCTTCGATCATGTAGACCATCGAGTTGTGGCCGAGCGCGGTATTGGGTCCGGTCATCAGGAACAGGCCCGGAAAACCCGATACCGTCGTGCCCAGGTAGGCTTGCGCACGGCTGCCGCCGGCCCAGACGGCATTCAGCGTCTGGTCGTCACGACCGACGATCGGGAACGGTGTGCCGGCCTCGGCCGCCTGGAATCCGGTGGCCAGTACGATCGCGTCGCAGGCATGGCGCCGACCATCGCGGGTGACCACGGCATCACGTTCGATCTTGGCGATGCCGGAGATGTCGAGTTGCACATTCGGCTGGATCAGTGCCGGATGGTAGTCGTTCGACAACAGCACGCGCTTGCAGCCGATGGTGTAGTTCGGCACCAGCTTGGCGCGCAGGGCCGGGTCGCGAACCTGCAACCATCGGAAGGCGTGGGCGAACGGCTGCATCAATCGCAGCAGGGCCGGCATCCGGGTGAAGCCCAGTGCCCAGAGTTCGTGCTGGAGGTATAGCCGCCAGCGATCCAGACGTTGCAGCAGCGGCCAGCGTCGATAGGCGGCTCGGCGCCACTCCGACACCCGAAAATCCGGTTTCGGCACGATCCACGGCGGGCTGCGTTGGAACACGATCAGCCGGGCCGCTGAACGGGCCAATTCGGGGACGATCTGGATCGCGCTGGCACCGGTGCCGATCACTGCGATGCGCAGGCCGGCGGGGTCGAAACGCTCCGGCCAGCGGGCGGTGTGAAACGCAGGCCCGGCAAATTCCGACAGGCCGGGAATGTCCGGCAGTTTCGGGCGGCTGAGTCCGCCGGTGGCCACCACCAGTGTACGCGCGGTGACGGTTTCGCCGGTGCCGGCCAGGGTGACGGTCCAGAGCAGGCGTCGGCCATCGAAACGGGCGTGTTCGACCCCGCAGCCGAAGCGGATGTTCGAGCGGACCGAGAACCGATCGGCACACTCGTTGAGATAGCGTTCGATCTCGGCTTGCCTGGGATAATCGCGCGACCAGTCAGGGTTGGCTGCGAAGGAGTAGCAATACAGGTTCGAGGGCACGTCGCAGGCGGCGCCGGGATAGCGGTTGTCGCGCCAGGTGCCGCCCAGACTGTTGGCCTGTTCCAGCACCTGGAATCGTCGACCGGCCTTGCCCAGGCCGATCGCCACGCACAAGCCGGAAAATCCAGCACCGACGATCAGTGCGTCGAGCGGCGGCTCAGTGGTCATCCGGCGGCGACCGCATCGGCAGATCGAGGTGATGCTGTCCGGCGCAGTCGATCGCCACCGGATATCCGGCATCGGCATGGCGCATCACCCCGGTCGCCGGGTCGTTCCAGAGCACCCGCTCGATTCGCCGATCGGCCTCGGCGCTGCCGTCGCAGACGATCACCACGCCGGCGTGCTGGCTGAAGCCCATGCCGACCCCGCCACCGTGGTGAACGCTGACCCAACTGGCGCCCGAGGCGGTATTGAGCAGGGCGTTGAGGATCGGCCAGTCCGAGACGGCATCCGACCCGTCGGCCATGGCCTCGGTCTCCCGATTGGGGCTGGCGACCGAGCCGGAGTCGAGGTGATCGCGACCGATCACGATCGGCGCCTTGAGTTCGCCCGTGCGCACCATGGCGTTGAAGGCAAGACCCAGGCGGTGGCGATCGCCCAGACCGACCCAGCAGATGCGCGCCGGCAGTCCCTGGAAGGCGATCCGCTCGCGCGCCAAGTCGAGCCAGCGGTGCAGGTGCGGGTCGTCGGGGATCAGTTCCTTGACCTTGGCGTCGGTTCTGGCGATGTCCTCGGGATCGCCGGACAGCGCTACCCAGCGGAACGGGCCGATGCCGCGACAGAACAGCGGTCGGATGTAGGCCGGCACGAAGCCGGGAAAATCGAAGGCATCGACACAGCCGGCCTCGAAGGCCATCTGCCGGATGTTGTTGCCGTAGTCGAACACCGGGATGCCCATGTCCTCGAAATGCAGCATCGCCTCGACATGGACGCGCATGGCGTGTTTGGCGGCGGCGACCACGGCCTGCGGATCGGTGTGCTGGCGATCGAACCATTGCTCCAGTGCCCAGCCGGCTGGCAGGTAACCGTAGAGCGGATCATGGGCCGAGGTCTGATCGGTCACGGCATCCGGTCGGATGCCGCGCCGGACCAGTTCCGGCAGGATCTCGGCGGCATTGCCGAGCAGGCCGACCGAGCGCGCCAGGCCGGCCTGTGCATAGCGCTCCATGCGTGCCAGTGCATCGTCGAGGTCGCTCGCCTGCTCGTCCAGGTAGCGGGTGCTCAGACGCATGTCGATCCGTTCCTGCCGGCACTCGATCGCCAGCAGGCTGGCGCCGGCCATCACCGCTGCCAGCGGTTGTGCGCCGCCCATGCCGCCGAGACCGGCAGTCAGGATCCACTTGCCGGTCAGGTCGCCACCGAAATGCTGGCGACCCATTTCGGCGAAGGTCTCGTAGGTGCCCTGGACGATGCCCTGACTGCCGATGTAGATCCACGAGCCGGCGGTCATCTGACCGTACATCATCAGGCCCTTGCGATCGAGTTCGTGGAAATGTTCCCAGGTCGCCCAGTGCGGCACCAGGTTGGAATTGGCGATCAGCACGCGCGGTGCATCGGGGTGGGTGTGAAACACCCCGACCGGCTTGCCGGACTGGATCAGCAGGGTCTGGTCGGATTCCAGCCGGCGCAGACTGTCGAGAATGGCATCGAAGCAGCGCCAGTCGCGTGCGGCCCGACCGATGCCGCCGTAGACGACCAACTCGGTCGGATTCTCGGCGACCTCCGGATCGAGATTGTTCTGGATCATCCGGTAGGCGGCTTCGCTGAGCCAGTTCCTGCAATTCAGGGTGGTGCCGCGTGGGGCGCGGACGATGCGATCAGGGGCGTGGCGTGGGTCGCGCATGGCGGTCTCTCGGGCGGATGCGGTGTGCGGATGTCGGTTTCGGCAGGAGTCTCGACCTGACCGGTGCGAGCTGCGGTCGATGGCTGGTGGATGGCTCGTTTCGGTGATCCGGTGGCGACAGGATGGCGGTCGGGTTCGGGCAGCGCCAGCCGGCTCGGACCGTGGTTGGAGGGTATGGCCAACGGGGTGAATCGCTGCCGGCCAGTATAGGCCGGCTGGCTGCCACGCCCAATCGCGCACATGGTTCCAGCCGTGCAGCCTGCCGCTGGCTGGCGTAGGATCGAACTGAGCGCAAGCGGGCCGCAATAGAGCAGCAGGGCCGGAGTCGGTCATGCGATCGACGGCGTGACCGGGCGCGCAGATGGGCTCGGACCTGCCGGCGGACGCGGCCGGCGATGGCCGCCATTCGCAGTGAGGAGGACGCCATGGTCGGGATCGACACTGGTCGCCGGCAACTCGAAGACCTGCTCGGGGTGGCCGGGGTTGTACTCGATGGGACGCAGCCCTGGGACATCCAGGTAGACGACCCTCGACTCCCGCAACGCCTGCTGCTCGGCGGGTCGCTGGCCCTGGGCGAGAGCTACATGGATGGCTGGTGGCAGTGTCGCGATCTCGATGGCCTGTTGACCCGCCTGCTGACCGCCGGTCTGGATCGGACTCAACATCCCCGCTGGCGCCTCGTCCTGGCCGGCCTGAAGGCGCGCCTGTTCAACCCGCAGAGCCGGCGGCGCAGTTTCGAAGTCGGCCGTCGCCATTACGATATCGGCAACGATCTTTATGCAGCCATGCTCGGTCGGCGCATGGTCTACAGTTGCGGGTACTGGCGCCGTGCCGAGACTCTCGATGATGCTCAGGAGGCCAAGCTCGATCTGGCCTGCCGCAAGTTGCAGCTCGAACCCGGCATGCGCCTGCTCGACATCGGCTGCGGTTGGGGTGAATTGCTGCGGTTCGCGGTCGAGCGGCATCAGGTCGAAGGGGTTGGCGTCACCGTGTCACGCGAACAGGCCGAGTACGCGCGACGCCTGTGCCAGGGCTTGCCGATCACCATCCACCTGTGCGACTACCGCGATCTCGATCAGGCGTTCGATCGTATCGTTTCGATCGGCATGTTCGAGCATGTCGGTGTCCGCAACTATCCAGTGTTCTTCGATCGACTGCGGCGCAGCCTTCCCGGTGATGGCCTGGCCCTGCTGCACACGATCGGCAGCAACGAGTCGGCGACCCGCACCGATCCGTGGATCGGTACGTATATCTTTCCGAACTCGATGCTGCCGTCGGCCGCACAGATCGCGGGCAGCGTCGAGGGTCGGCTGATCATCGAGGACTGGCACAATTTCGGTGCCGACTACGATCGCACCCTGCGCGCCTGGCGCGACAACATCGAGGCCGTCTGGGAGCGGCTTTCGGTCCGTTATGACCAACGCTTCCGACGGATGTGGCGGTATTACCTGGCAGCCTCGATGGCGCTGTTCCGCAGCCGTCGGGGGCAGCTCTGGCAGATCATGTTGTCGCCCGACGGTGTGCCGGGCGGCTATGTCGCGCCGCGTTGAGCGGCCGCTTCGAGCACACACGATCGATGCTGGCCGGCCGGCCCGGGCGCCCGACCTCGGTGGACATGACCCGCACCGGCAGGGTGTTATGCTTGCCGAGCAGGTATCACCGCATGGTCACCGAGCCTGATGCCGCAATCCAGCGTAGACGGAGGCTGTCGCCATGCCGATCCATCGCTTCGATCCGCCGTGCCGAGGCCCTGTCGGGTTACTCCGGCAGGCGCTGGTTCTGTTCGGACTGATCCTGCTGGCCCTGTCGTCGGCTTCGGTCGGAACCCCCGGCGGAGCGGCCCAAGTGTTCGGTCCAGTCCACGTGTTGACGATCAACGGCGGCATCGGGCCGGCGACCACGGACTACATCCGGCGCGGCCTGGCAGATGCGGCCGAGGCCGGGGCGGCGGCCGTGGTGTTGCAGATCGATACGCCGGGCGGTCTGGATGCGGCGACCCGAGACATCAACAAGGCCATCCTGGCGTCGTCGGTGCCGGTGATTGCCTGGGTAGCGCCCGAGGGCGCCCGTGCCGCCAGTGCCGGCACCTATATCCTTTACGCCTGTCATCTGGCCGCGATGGCGCCAGCGACGGTACTGGGTGCGGCAACCCCGGTGTCGCTGACCGGAGCCGGTTCGGAGGGTGATCCTGGCAGCGGCCGGACCGGTGCCGGTCAGCCGGAAGCCGAGTCCGATGGCAAGTCGGAATCGGGTGACCACGGTCGGCAAACTCGCGAGCAGGATGAGCCAGGACGTGAGGGCACGGAACAGAGCGGCCGGGCGATGGAGCGAAAGGTGATCAACGATGCCGTTGCCTATCTGCGGGGTCTGGCGGAGTTGCGCGGGCGCAGTGTCGCCTTCGCTGAGGCGGCGGTGCGCGAGGCGCGCACGCTCACCGCCAGCGAGGCGGTGCAGCAGGGCGTGGTCGAACTGATCGCGGTGGACATCGCCAGCCTGCTCGAACAGGCCGATGGTCGAGCGGTTTCGGTACTGGATCAGGATCGGGTGCTGGCTACCGCTGGAGCGGTCGTGCAGGTGATCGAGCCGGATTGGCGCAGCCGCCTGCTGTCGGTGATCACCGATCCATCGGTCGCCTATCTGCTGCTGCTGGTCGGCCTGTACGGTCTGGTGTTCGAGGGCTACAGTCCGGGTGCCGTGCTGCCGGGTGTGATCGGGGCGATCGCATTGCTGCTGGCCCTGTACGCGCTGCAAGTCCTGCCGGTCAACTATGTCGGGGTGCTGCTGATCGTGCTCGGCGTGGTGTTGATGGCATTCGAGTTGATGGCGCCGAGTTTCGGCGTGCTCGGCATCGGTGGCGTGATCGCCCTGGTGGCGGGCTCGCTGCTCCTGTTCGATACCGATGTTCCTGGATTCGGCGTGCCGGGCCGGCTGGTGTTGGGTGTCGGTTTCGCCAGTGGCCTGATGTTTCTTGCCGTGCTCGCGCTGGCGCTCCGGGCGCGCACGCGCCCGGTCGGCACCGGCGCCGAGGCGCTGCTGGGTGCGATCGCGCGGGTCGAATCGGGTTTTCCGGGGCGGGGTCTGGTCCGGGTCAATGGTGAGGTCTGGCAGGCCGTGTGCGATCAGGCGTTGCCGACGGGCGTGCTGGTCGAGGTGTGTCGGATCGAGGGTCTGACCCTGCACGTCGCTCCGACATCGGCCGCGCGATCGTCACCAGCGTCTGAGCGTATGGCAATGCCGTGATCGGGCCGGCTGTCGAGCCTCGGCTCGGATGATCCGGATGAGCGATTCGTGTCGATGAGGAGTATGCGCATGTTCGATATCACGATCTGGTTTCCGATTCTGTTCCTGACCGTCGGCCTGCTGATGAGTGCGGTCAAGGTGCTGCGCGAGTACGAGCGGGCAGTGGTGTTCCAACTCGGTCGGTTCTGGAAGGTCAAGGGGCCGGGCCTGATCATCCTGATTCCAGTGGTGCAGACGATGGAGCGGGTCGATCTGCGCACCATCGTGATGGACGTTCCCGAGCAGGATTTGATCTCCAAGGACAACGTCTCGGTCAAGGTCAATGCGGTGCTGTATTTCCGGGTGATCGATCCGCAGAAGGCGATCATCAATGTCGAGCGCTATCTCGAAGCGACCAGCCAGCTCGCCCAGACGACCTTGCGCTCGGTGCTCGGCAAGCATGACCTCGATGAGATGCTGTCCGAGCGTGACAAGCTCAATGATGACATCCGCGAGATCCTCGATGCCCAGACCGATGCCTGGGGTATCAAGGTCGCCAATGTCGAGATCAAGCATGTCGATCTCAACGAGACCATGGTCCGCGCCATCGCCCGGCAGGCCGAAGCCGAGCGCCAGCGTCGGGCCAAGGTGATCCATGCCGAGGGTGAGCAGCAGGCGGCCGAGAAACTGGTCGAGGCCGCCAGGCTGCTGGGTGCCGATCCGCGCGCGATCCAATTGCGCTACTTGCAGACCCTGACCGAAATCGCCGGTGAGAAAACCTCGACCATCGTCTTCCCGTTGCCGATGGATCTGGTCGAGCCGTTGCTCGCCAGGATGAAGACCGGGCAAGGCTGATCGTGACGGGCGCCGCGCCGCAGGGTTCGGCGCCGGTCACGATCCGTGTCGGCCGGTTCTCGGGTCAGGGGCTCGCCTCCGGAGCGAGCCGCAGCAGGCTGCCTTGCGGGTCGTCGGTCAGCAGGTACAGCGCGCCGTCCGGCCCGACCTCGACGTCGCGAATGCGCTGTCCGAACTCGGTCAGCAGGCGTTCCTCGTGGACGATGTTCTGGTTCTCGTCCAGTGTCAGGCGGATCAGCAGACGTTCGGCCATCGCGCCGATGAACAGGCTGCGCTGCCAGGCCGGAACCGCGCCGTGGTCATGGAAGGCCATGCCACTGATGCCGGGCGAAATCGGCCAGTAGTGGTGTGGCTGTTCCAGGCCGTCGGCTTCGGTGCCGACCGCTTCCGGAATCGGCTCGCCGGAGTAGTTGATGCCATAGGTGATGATCGGCCAGCCGTAGTTTCGGCCGGCTTTCGGGATATTGATCTCGTCGCCACCCTTCGGGCCGTGCTCGTGGGTCCACAGTTCGCGGGTCCATGGGTTGAGCGCGGCGCCCTGCTGGTTGCGATGACCCCAGGACCAGGTTTCCGGCTGAATGCCGTCCTCGCCCACGAACGGGTTGTCCTCCGGCACCCGGCCGTCAGGATGGATGCGGGCCACCGTGCCCATGTGGCTGGACAGATCCTGGGCGGTCGGTCGAACGCCGCGATCACCCATGGTGATGAACAGGTCGCCGTGGTCGTCGAATACCAGGCGCGAGCCGAAATGGTGACGGGTATCGAGCTTGGGTGACTGCCGGAATACCACCTCGACGCCGGTCAGGGCTTCACCCTCCAGACGGCCACGGGCAACCGCCGTGCCGGCCAGCGACCCCTCACCCGGTTCGGCATAACTGAGATAGACCAGGCCGTCGGTGGCGAATTCGGGCGATAGGGCGACATCGAGCAGGCCGCCCTGGCCTTCGGCGACCACCGCCGGCACCCCCGTCAGTGGTGCCGAGAGACGGCCATCGGTGCCGACCAGCCGCAGGTTGCCGACCCGCTCGCTGACCAGGATTCGGCCATCAGGCAGGAAGGCCATGCCCCAGGGGTGTTGCAGCGGCCCGGCCACGGTGTGCAGGGCCAGGGCGCCGATCTCGCTGTCGATGCGGGCGACGACGGTCGGTTGTCCGGCCGCTTGGCTGGCGTCGGCGGCATCGGCTTGGGTCGCGGCTGGTTCGGATGCCGGTTGGCAGCCGGCAAGTGCGATGGCCAGCACGGTCGCGGCGGCCAGGGGAAATGGGCGTGGCGTCATGGTCGGATCTCCTTGGGACGACGGGGCGGGACGGCGGGGTGGGCGTGGCGTTCGATGGCGTGGACGCGGGTCGCGACCACCAGGGCGACGCCCAGGATAACGGCAGTGCCGGCCAGCAACAGGCGGATGGTCAGCGGTTCGCCCAGCCAGAGCACGCTGGCGGCTGCCGCCAGCACCGGCACCGACAGTTGCAGGGTGGCGGCACGACTGGCGCCGAGGCCGGGCAGGGCACGGTTCCAGATGACATAGCCCAATGCCGAAGTCAGCGCGCCCGAGATCACCGCCAGCCCGAGCGCGTCGATCTCGAAGCGCGCCCAGGGCAGGCCGATCAGCCACACCGGCAGCGCCATCAGGGCGGCACGGTTGAAGTGGCCCGAGGTGGCATCGAGCGGATCACCGGCACGACGCCCGATCAGTGAGTAGCCGGCCCAAGCCAGGCCGGCCACCGCCATCAGGGCTGCCGCCCACAGCGGTGGCGCGTCGGCACCCGGCGCCAGCAGCCAGACCAGGCCGGCACAGGCGCCAAGCCAGCCGAACCAGCCCAGCAGACCCAGGCGCTCGCCCTCGCGCAGGCCGACCGCGAACATCGCGATCTGGACGGTTCCAAACAGGATCAGGGCACCGAGACCGGCATGCAGGCCGAGGTAGGCGAACGAGAACGCGACCGCGTAGAGAAATAGACAGCCGGCTGCCAGCCAGTCGCGTTGCGATCCGGCGATCCGCACCGGTCGGCCGCGCCAGGCCATCAGCAGCCACAGCATCGCCGCACCCGCCAGCAGCCGCACCGTGGTGTAGCTGGCGGCATCCCCGCCGGCATCGTGCAGAGCCAACCGCGCCAACAGGGAATTGGCCGCCAGGGGCAGCAGCGCGGCGGCTCCGATCCAGACCGCACGCCGTCGTTCATTGCGGTCGATGTCGGTCAAAACAGCAAGGCCAGCAGGAACCAGCCGAGCATGATGCCGCCGATCGCCAGTTTGGCGACCGCGCCGATGATCATGCCGATCCAGGTGCCGACCCCGACCCGCGAGGCCAGACCGAGTTCACGGCCATGGACGATTTCTCCGGCGACCGCCCCGATGAATGGCCCGAGCAACAGGCCGGGCAGTCCGAAAAACAGGCCGACCAGGGTGCCGATGGCGGCTCCGATCAAGCCGGAGCGACTGGCGCCGACCCGTTGGGCACCCAGCAGACTGGCAACGAAGTCGAGGATCTGGGCCAGGGCCGCCAGCACGCCGAGCACCACCACGCTGGTCAGGCTGATCTGCTCGAACGCGCCGACCCAGGCGGCCAGCAGCATGCCGGCGAACACCAGGGGCAGGCCGGGCAGGGCCGGCATCACCACGCCGATGAACCCGATCAGCATCAGTACTGCGGAGAGGACATAGAGCGCGATTTCACCGGTCATGATGACTTCCATCGATCGATCGGCTGATAGTGTAGCTTTCCCCATGGACAGGAATTCGCATGCGCCGAATCGATTGCCAGCACGACATCCACACGCTCGACACCGGTTTCATCCGGTCCGAATTCGCAGCCGCCTACCTGGTCATCGAGCGCGGTCGTGCGGCCTTGATCGACTGTGGCAGCACACATTCACGATCGGCCCTGCTGGCAGCCATGGCAGCCCGTGGCATCGCACCGGCAGCGGTTGATTACCTGATCGTCAGCCACGTCCATCTCGACCATGCCGGTGGTGCCGGGGCGATGCTCGCGCACCTGCCCAATGCCCGTCTGGTCGTCCATCCGCGTGGTGCCCCGCACATGATCGATCCTTCCCGGCTGATCGCTGGAGCGACCGCCGTCTACGGGGCTGAGCGGGTCGCGCAGGACTATGGTCATGTGCAGCCGGTGCCGGCCGAGCGACTGATCGAGGCCGCTGACGGTTTTCAGGTCGATCTGGCCGGGCGGGTGCTGGAATGCCTGGACGCGCCCGGTCATGCTCGACATCATCTGGTGGTCTGGGATGCCCGCGCCCGCGCCTTCTTCACCGGTGACTGCTTCGGTGTCGCTTATCCGGATCTCGACGGCAGTGTCGGGCCATTGGCAATTCCGACGACCACCCCGGTGCAGTTCGAGCCGGAGGCGATGGTGGCGACCATCGGCCGGATGATGGCGCGCCGGCCGGAAACCATGTATCTGACCCATTTCGGCTCGATCCCGGCCGACCCGGCCATCGCCGTGGGTCTGCTGCGCCTGATCGAGGAGATGGTTGCCGCCGCTGAAGCGAGCGCGCGGTCGGAGGGTTCCTCGCACGATCTGCGCGAACGTCTCGCGGCACTCTACCTCAGGCGAGCCCGCGAGTGCGGCGTATCCGGATCGGATGCCGCGATCCGTGAACGTCTGGCGGTGGACATCGAGTTGAATGCCCAGGGTCTTGAGGTCTGGCGCGCACGGTCGCATGCCCGGAGCACCGTTGCAGCCAGCCACGACCGCGCTGGTCGGCTTGGCCGCATCGTCGTGCCGGACGGGACTTGACAGAACTGCCGATTGCTGTCTCGCTTTTTCTGAATGGCCGATGTACGATTGACCCGCTGCGTTTGCCAGGGTCACCGTGAATCGTGACCCGATGCGGTAGATCGTCCCGATCCGCTACATCGCGTCGTTTCGCTCCTCCTTGCAACCAGCGCCCGCGTCGGGTCACCCCGCCCGGCGTTTATCAAAACCGTTCAAGGAGTAGTTGCGCATGTCGGATCGTCAGACCGGAACCGTCAAATGGTTCAATGACGCCAAGGGCTTTGGCTTCATCAGCCGCGAAAACGGCGAGGACGTGTTCGTCCATTTCCGCGCCATCCAGGGCACCGGCTTCAAGTCCTTGCAGGAAGGCCAGAAGGTGAGCTTCAAGGTGGTTCAGGGCCAGAAGGGCCTGCAAGCCGATGAGGTCACCCCACTCTGAGCCGGTAATTTCTGCCGCGATTCCGTCTCGGAAAACCCCGGTCGCTCTCGGCCGGGGTTTTTTTCGGCCCGATCGAGGTGCTCAGGCCGCGCCGGCGTCCAGCCAGACCTCGATTCCGTTCAAGGCGGCATTGCCGGATACCGGATCGATCTGTTCCGGATCGGTCAGATCGTTGTAGCTGGCGCCGACCACGCCACTGGCCAGCCGCTGCGGGTTGCGTCCGTGGCCATGGCCGAAGCCATGCGGTAGACAGACCGCGCCGGGGCGAACGTCGGTGCTGGCGCTAAGATCGACCGGAATCGCACCGCGTCGCGAGCGCAGACGCGCCGATGCCCCGTCGGCCAGGCCGCGCGCCGCCAGGTCATTCGGGTGGACCAGCAACTGATGCCGGCTGCGGCCCTTGATCAAGCGCGGGGCGTTGTGCATCCAACTGTTGTTGCTGCGGATGTCGCGCCGACCGAACAGACGCAGGCTGCCCGGCTGGCCGGTCTCGGTGTAGGTCTGCTCCGGGCTCAGGCGGGCCAGTTCGGCGAGCAGGATGGCCGGTGCGCATTCGATCGCAGCCGATGGCGTTTCCAATCGATCAAGCAACGAGGGTCGCAGCGGTCCGAGGTCGAGGCCGTGTTCGGCGGCGGCCAGTTCGCTCGGGTCGAGGCCGCTGAGGGCAATCGCATGGGCGATCAGCCGGTCGGGTTCGGGCAACGGGTTGAATGGCACGCCCTTGTGACGAGCAATCGCGCTCGCCAGGGCGGTCAGTATCTCCCAGTCGCCGCGCTCGTCGGCGCCGCGCGGGTACAGCGGGCGATTGATGCGTGCGATCCGGCGTACCGCGAAGGCATTGAAGATCGAATCGTAGTGGCTCTGGCTCAACGACGAGGCCGGCGGCAGCACCAGATCGGCATGGCGGCTGGTTTCGTTGAGGTAGATGTCGATCGCGATCCGGAGATCGAGCCCGGTCAGTGCCTGTTCCAGGCGACTGCCGTCCGGGGTCGAGAGGACCGGATTGCCGGCGATGCTGATCAGGGCACGCACCTGGCCCGGTCCTGGCGTCAGCATTTCTTCGGCCAGGGCGGCCACCGGGAGTTCACCGGCGAATTCGGGCAGGCCGCGCACCCGGCTGTGCCAGCGGCCGATGCCACCCGCCGAGGTGCCGGGGCCGGTGATCGGCACGATCGGCTGGTTGACCAGCGCGCCACCCTCACGATCGAGATTGCCGGTGTACAGGTTGGCGAGTTGGATCAACCATTGGCAGAGACTGCCGTGTGCCTGGGTGGAAACCCCCATGCGACCGTAGACGACACCGCCATCGGCCTGCCAGAGTCCTTCGGCGACGCTGGCGATGTCAGCCTCGGACAGGCCGCAGGCGGCGGTCAGATCGGCGATCGCGAATCGAGCCAAGGCGTCGATCGCCTGCTCGAAGCCGACCAGGCGGCCCTGATAGCGGTCCAGCCGGGGTGGCCCGAGCGCGGTCAGCCGGCGCAGCAGGCCGATCAGGAAAAAGACATCGCCGCCGGGCCGAATCGGCAGATGCCGGCTGGCCAGGGCGGCGGTTTCGGTTCGGCGCGGGTCGACCACCACCAGGGTGCCGCGTTCGGTCAATGCCTTCAGCCGCTTGGGCATGCCGGGCGCGGTCATCAGACTGCCGTTGGAAGCGACCGGATTGGCGCCGAGCATGAGCAGGAAGCGCGTCCGGTCGAGATCCGGGATCGGCAGCAGGAACTGATGTCCGAACATCAGCCGATTGACCATCTGGTGTGGCCATTGATCGACCGAGGATGCGGAATACGTGTTGCGGCTGCGCAGCAGCTTCAGCAGGGGCGGCAGGTAGGCGAACGAACCGAAGTGATGGACATTGGGATTGCCGAGGTAGACCGCGACTGCATCATCGCCGTGGGCGGACTGGATTTCGGCGATGCGCTCGCCAGCCCAGGCGATCGCCTCATCCCAGCCGATTTCCTCGAAGTGCCCGCCGCGCCGCCGCAGCGGGCGGCGCAGACGGTCGGGATCGGCTTCCAGATCGAGGATGGCATTGCCTTTGGGGCAGATGAAGCCGCGACTGAACGGGTCGAGGACATCGCCGCGAATCGCCTGTGGGCGACCGTCGCGCATCCGGAATTCGAGGCCACAGATCGCCTCGCACAGATCGCAGGCACGGAATCGCACCTGGTCGGCGTTGCCGATGTCCTCGGCCATGGCTCAGCGCCGGGGTTGCAGCAGATGCCGGCCGGCGGCGATCTCGCGTGCGGCGGCCAGGATCACCGCGCCCGGCACCCGGATGCGGTAGTCGGGATGGACGTAGGCAAACTGGAGCACGCCATCGCCGTCGAACAGGAACACCCCCGGTGCCGGCAACAGGCCATGATCACGGCCGGCGGCCGCTGCCAGGTCGAGACCGGCACCGCGATAACGTTCCAGGGTCGGCTGATCGAGTCGGAAGGCGATCCCGAATGCCTTCATGGCCTCGGCATCACTGTCGGAAATCAGGGTGTAGTCCAGTTCGGTCTTGCCCAGGGTTTCGTTGAGCTTCTCCGGAGAATCCGGACTGACCGCGACCAACGAGTAGCCGAGCGACTTCAGTTCCGGGTGGATCAGACGCAGGTCGGCCAGTTGCAGGTTGCAGAACGGACACCAGCCGCCACGGTAGAACACCACCACGGTCGGTCCCGAGACGACCGACGCGAGGGCAATCTCGGCGCCATCGCGATCACGCACCCGCGCCTCGGGCACGGTCCGTCCAGGCAGCAGGGGGGTCACTTGCTCGGCGGTCTCGGCCACGCCGGGACCGGCGTGATCGTGACCAAGGGCGGGGCTACTGGTCAAACCGGCCAGGATCAGGGCGGCCGACAGGATGGACAGCAGGGTGGTTTTCATCGTGGATCTCCATTTTCGTGAGGTGGTTCGCAGCCCGAGGTTGGTTGCGATCGTCGGACATCTTGCACGACCGGGCACGGGCTGTTATGTTCGCGTCTAGCGACGAGCGGATGTTTCTGGCCGACAAGCGGTTTTGTACGGTCTCAAGGCGCACCGAATTGTCGCCGTTAACCCAGTAGACTGCCACCACATTTTCGCGTCACCCGTTCCACATGCGATCCATGCTCACGACAGGGGGTGAGCAGACATGCGTAAGCGGCTGAAAGGAGACGCCCGGCTCCAGGCCGGCGTGTCGTCCCACACCATTGCCCATACAGGGCTGGGCGCTGATCCCGGCCACACCCAGCACCGGTTCGACCGAAGTGCTGGCTTCTCGGTGGCTGGATTCACCCTGATCGAACTGCTGATCGCCCTGGCCGTGGTCGCCATCCTGACCACGATCGCGATCCCGTCGATGGCCGATCTGATCCGTCGCAACCGCATCGCGGTCGCCAACAACGATCTGGTCGCCGCTTTCCAGCATGCGCGGGCGGAAGCATTGAATCGCGGACGGCCGGTCACGGTCTGTCCGACCCTCGACCAGGCCACCTGCGCCAACCAGGCCGACTGGTCGGTCGGCTGGCTGGTCGCGATCGACACCGCCACCACGGGCGCACCCAATCTGCAACAGATTCTGCAAGTCGGCGAGGCCAGTGCGCCGTCGGCCCGGGCGATTGCCGAGGCCGGCGCCGGTCATTTCCGCTTCGCGCCGACCGGTCAGGTCGAGTGGGGCGTCGCAGGCGGCGCCGAGCGTGCGATCCGGGTCGATGCTTCCGGTTGCAAGAATCAGGAGGCCCGTCGGGTCATCGTCAACCGGATCGGTCGGGTCCGTTCGGAGCCTGCACCATGCGCATGAAACATGCTGGCCCGTCGGGCCGTCGACGTCAGCCGGGCGGTCGTGTGCGAGCGGCAGGTTTCTCCCTGCTCGAAGTCCTGATGGCCCTGATCGTCACCAGCATCGGCATCCTCGGACTGGCCTCCATGCAATTGCTGGCATTGAAGCAGAACTACAATGCTCAAGTACGTGCAGAAGTGGTGCAGATCTCGCATGCCATCATCGAGAGCATGCGTGCCAACCGCGCGGCCGCTCTGGCCGGCGAGTACGACATCGGCTATGCCGATCCGTCTCCTGCTGCCGGCGTATCGATGGCCGCCCGCGACCTGGTCTATTGGCGGCAGCGGATCGGCGCTGCCCTGCCGGCCGGTGAGGGTGCGATCGATGTCGATGCCGTTGCCGGCACGGCGACCATCTCATTGCGCTGGGACGATGCTCGGGGCCTGGGCGGCGCGGAAAATCCGACGCCGGGCGATCTCCTCGAATTTCAGGTGGTGACCGAACTGTGAGCCGAATCGCTACCCGCGCTCCGATCACCCGCATGCTGGCGGACCGGCCCTGGCGCAGCCAGCAGCACGGCCTGCCGCCTACCGGATTTTCTTTGGTCGAACTGATGGTCGCCCTGGCGCTGTCGGTGCTGCTGATCGGCGCCATCCTCCAGGTCTACATGGTCAACAAGCGGACCTTTCTCAAACAGGATCAGGACAGCATCGCTCGGGAAAGTGGTCGGTTTGCCATCGAAACCATGGCCCGCGATCTGCGCATGGCCGGGTTGCTGGGGTGTGGCTCGTTCAGTCTGACCGGACGCAGCATCCCGGTCCGTAGCTACCTGAACGTGACCGACTTCCCATATGCCATCGAGACCGGCCTGCGTGGCTTCGATGCCACCGGTACCGGCCTCGGCAGCGCCGTGGTCCTGGCCAGTGTCAATCCGGCTCCGGGCGGAACCTGGGCGCCGGCACTGCCGCCGGCACTGGCCGGACAGGTTCTTCCGGGCAGCGATGTCGTGGTCATTACCGGCATCGAATCGGCCGGCTGGCGGCTGGTCAGTCCATTCACCACGGGCGCACAGATCTTCGTGGAAACCCCGAACGACATCGCCCGCGGCGACATCCTGCTGGTCAGCGACTGCAATCAGGCACAGGTGTTCCAGGCGTCGGCGATCGGTGGCGGTGGCGCCAATGTGACCGGTGCGCCGGCTGCACTCACCCCTGGCAATGCCACGCCGATCGCGACCCGAGGGCCAGCCGGGCCGTTCGGTGATGGCAGTGAAGTCTCACGGGTACGTTCGCTGGCGTATTACATCGGTCAAGGCGCCGATGGCCGCCCGACCCTGATTCGACAGTCGGTGCAGACCACCTCGGCCAGCACGGCCGATCTGGTTCGTGACGAACTGATCAGCGATGTCGAGACCCTGCAACTGACCTATGGCATTGATGACGACGGTGACTTCCGGATCGATCGCTTCGATTCTGCCGATGCCGTTGCCGATTGGGGCAGGGTCCGCTCGGTCCACATCGGCGTGCTGATCCGCACCCCGAACGAAGTCCTGCCCGATGGCGGCGCCGTGGTCTACCCGGTCAACGAAGTCGATGTCACTGCGCCCAATGATCGTCGCCAGCGTTGGCCCCTGACGATCAATGTCGCCCTGCGGAATCGCCTGCCATGACTCGATCCCTTGCCACCACCCTGGCCCTGGCCGGTCGCGCAAGACAGACCGGCAGCGTGCTCATCCTGAGCCTGCTGGTTCTGCTGATGCTGACCCTGCTGGCCTTGTTCTCGCTGCGGCAATCGATGATGAACGAGCGGGTCGCCGGCAGCAGTCGCAACCTCGACATGGCCTTCCAGGCGGCCGAGGCCGCGCTCAGGGCGGGCGATCGCCTGCTGTTCCAGGATGTCATCCCGGACCCGGTGGCGACCGCTGGCTGGTATCACTTCGCGCTCAAGCCCGCTCCCCAGTGGAACCGCCCGGAGGTCTGGGATGGCAATCCGTTCCTGCCGTTTGCCGGCATCCCTGACGTCGCCCAGCAGCCACGCTTCGCGATCGAGGAGATGGCGCCGATATTCGACCCCGATGGTTCGCTGGAAGCCGGCGCCGAGTTGCCTCCGACCGTGATGTATCGGGTTTCCGCGATCGGTTATGGCGGCAATGGTGAGATCGCCGTGATCCTGCAATCGACCTATCGTCGCTAGGCGAGCTGGCCCCGCCTCCCCCCATCGGGCCACGATGCGCTGACATGGAGCAATCACATGAGTACCTCTCGGAATCGCGTCAATAGCAGTCGGTATCGCAGCCGGGACGCTCATGCCGCAGGTAGCGTATCGGTGGCACTTGCCCTGCTGGTCTTCGCCGGTGCGGTATCGGCCGAAATCAGCCAGGTGCCGCTGACGGTCACCGCCAGCGTCAAGCCGAATGTCGCGCTGATTGTTGATGACTCCGGCAGCATGGATTTCGAGACCCTGTTCCAGACCAATGACGGCAGTCTGTGGTGGAACGGCACCACCCGTGATTTCTGGGGCCTCGATACCGGTTCTGGTGGCCAGGCCGGTTTCAATTTCAATCCATCCGGCGCATCCAGCAATACCTGGCGCAAGTACGTCTATCTGTTTCCAAACGGCACCGGCACCGGCAATCGTTCATTGAACGATGCCAGCGCCCACTTCGCCATCCCGCCGACTCGCGAATACGGCTTTGCGCGCAGTTCCGATTACAACGCCGCCTTCTACAACCCCAATAATACCTACGAACCCTGGCCCAATGGCGGCGGCTTCGTGTTTGCCAATGCCAATCCATCAGCGGTGCGCTCGGACCCGGTATTCGGTGGTGCCACCATGAACCTGACCGCCAACATCGACTCGGCGGCAACCAACTGGACCTTCAGACTGTTCCAGGGCATGCGCCGCGCGGATGGCACCCTTGCCACCGGGACGGTCAACAGCGAGCGCTTCAATTACTTCCCGGCGACCTACTACCAACGGGTGAATGCCCCGGCGGCCTACAGCATCGCTGGACAGACATTCAACTGCGCTACCCCCGACCCGGCCGCCTACGATGTATTCGCGGGTGTCACGGGCGCGAATGAAACCGCGATGCTGGCTTCGTTCACGGCCATCAATATTCACGCCCTGGCACCCGATGGTGGCTGCCTGCGCCGCTACGAGATCAAGCCTGGCAATACCTTCCCGAGCGGCCGCAGCTACAACGACGAGATTCAGAATTTCGCGAATTGGTTCCAGTATCACCGCAAGCGCACCCTGGCCCTGCGTAATGGTGAGGGTCGGGCCTTCAGTCAGGCAGCGACCATGCGGGTCGGTGCGGTGCGGATCAATGATCTCGATCCGCTGATCATGTGGGACATCGACAACCGTCGTGACGATCTGCTCAATTTCCTGTATCGGACCGGCGCCAGCGGCGGTACGCCCAATCGCGAAGCACTGAACTTCGTGCGTGGTCAGTTCCAGAACAACAACGATGTCATCCAGTTGTCCTGTCAGCAGAACTTCACCCTCCAGTTCACCGATGGCTTTTCGCAATTGTGGACCGGGGCCGGGGTCGGCAATGCCGACAGCGGTGATGGCGTGCCGTTCAGCGACGGCTTCTCGGAGACCTTGGCCGACATCGCAATGGGCAATTTCAAGGGGCCGTTCCGGACCGACATCGAACGTGGCAAGGTGCCGGTCGCGCCGCAGTGCTCCAGCGCCAATCCACCGGTCTGGCTGGACTGCAACCGGGATCCGCACGTCAATCACTTCGGCATCACCCTGGGTGCGCGCGGCAACATCTTCGGGGTCAGCCACAACCGCGTTCGCGACGCCCATGACAACCCGCCGACCTGGCAGAATCCCAATGTCGATCGCAGCCCGATCCAGGTGGATGATCTCTACCACGCGGCCGTCAATGGTCGGGGTGAGATGCTGAATGCCCAGTCCTCGGACGAATTGACCGCCATCCTGGAACAGGCCCTGCGGGTGATCACCGAAAATGTGTTCAGCGCGACCGCATCGACCGCTGCCAATTCGACCCGTCTGAATGCCGATACCCTGATCTTCCAGGCGCGGTTCAACAGCATCGACTGGAGTGGCGAGGTGCTGGCCTTCGAGATCAACCCGGATGGCAGCATCGGCAATCTGCGCTGGAACAGCAACAGTGGTGTGCCAGCCCACGCTTCGCGCAACATCACGGTCGGTCGCGGCAACCTCGCGCCGGCGGCATTCCGCTGGGATCAGTTGACGGCAGCGCAGCAGGCTGCCCTGAACATCGGTTCGGGTGGCGTCCCGGATGGCCTCGGCGCGCAGCGGGTCGATTGGCTGCGTGGCGCCAATACCGGTGAGATTCGCAACGGCGGACCTTTCCGTGACCGCACTCGGCTGTTCGGCGATATCGTCAATTCGGCCCCGTCGTTCGTGGCGGCCGCCAATTTCGGTTACGATCGCCTGCCGATCGGAAGTCCGGGTCGGGATTCCTACCAGAGTTTCCGTGCCAGCAATCAACTGCGCCGACGGATGGTCTACATCGGCGCCAACGATGGCATGTTGCACGCGCTTGATGCCGAAACCGGTGTCGAACAGTGGGCTCACATTCCGACCGAGTTGGTGACCAACCTGGCTCGCCTGAGCGATCCCAATTACCGCCATCGCTTCTACATGGATGGCCACCCGATCGTCGGCGACGCCTACCTCAACTCTGCCTGGAAGACCGTGCTGGTGGCACCGACCGGTGCCGGTGGTCGCAGTGTCGTCGCCATCGATGTCACCGATCCGGAAAGCCTGGGTGCCGGCAGTGTGATGTGGGAATTCAGCCATCCCGATCTCGGTTCGGTGATCGGCCGTCCGAGCATCGCCCGGATGGCCAATGGCGAGTGGGCCGCGATTTTCAGCAACGGCTATGACGTCGATCGGCCGGCCCGGCTGTTCGTGGTGCGTCTGGAGGATGGTTCGCTGATTCGCACCATTTCCACTGTCCGCACTGCCGACGAAGCCAGTGCGCCAGCCAATGGCCTGTCCCCGCCGTTCCCGGTCGATCTGAATGGTGACGCCATTGCTGATCTGATCTATGCCGGCGACCTGTTCGGCAACCTCTGGAAGTTCGACGTGTCCGCCAACAATGCGGCTGCCTGGGGTGTCATGTACAGTGCGGCCGGCCGACCGCGTCCGTTGACCACCGTGTGCGCGTCCGGTGATGTCGCCGGGCCGTTCGATTG
>DIHI01000134.1:22115-22307 GCA_002420085.1 Lysobacterales bacterium UBA5700
GGGTGATGTCGCCGGTCCGTTCGATTGTCCGGCCGATCAGCGTCAGCCGATCACCGGTCGGCCGGTCGCTGGCCTCGGCCCAGGGGTCGGCATCGGGGTCTATTTCGGCACCGGCAAATTCTTCGAGGTCGGTGACAATCTGGTCTCGGCTTCGGATGTCCGGCAGAGTTTCTACGCGATCTTCGATCAGAA
>DIHI01000085.1:0-815 GCA_002420085.1 Lysobacterales bacterium UBA5700
GGAATAAATCAGAGGTTCCTTAGCAACAGCAGCAGGCATTGTCATTATTGCAATCAGCGTCCCTCTGTCCCAGCAGGAAGGTTATCTGGCCTTTTCTGGCAGTATTCTTGCTGTAATAGGAGCCTTACTATCATCCGCTGTTGGTGCCTGGGTGATAGCACGCAAGCAGAGCACGAACAGGCTACGAGAACAGTTAGCCTCGATACAGCGCCATTTGCACACAGCAATATCAAAAATGCAGACTGCTGTGTCTGAGGGGCTTGACACGGAAATCGGTGATGAACGCCTATCTCTTACAAAAATTCAGGAGCAGACTGACTCATTGAAAGTGATCCTCGCCGACATATCCGCAATATCCGGCATGGCGCTCGATTTAGAAAGAGCCAACATGTCAAAGATAATTCTAGAAATCAAGGAGCTACAAAATACTATCAACCAGGCTGTAGAGACGGAAGAAGACGAGGACGACGGATCGAGTGCAACAGAAGCTGTGCTAGCTGAACTCCAGAAAAAAGTAACACATGTGATGTCCGAAGTTAGCAAAATGTCCGGACAGCCCAAGGTACAAGTACAGAATCCACCACCGCCCCTTACAAAGCAGCAGCGGTGGTTAGCATCGATCAGAAAACTAAATATGCAACACCTTGGCGCTGGGCACCAGGACGCAGTACTATCAGTCATTCACAAAGTTGCATCACGAAACGTAACCCCACGACAACTCGCCGAAATTGTCGGTGACGTACTCCAGGAACTCACTTTTTCCGAACCATCTGGAAACTACACAAAAACAAAAATTAGCGGCGTCTTTCGGATAC
>DIHI01000085.1:961-1638 GCA_002420085.1 Lysobacterales bacterium UBA5700
TGAAAAAGGAATTCTCCGATCTAGAAGGGCTAAAGAATCTCCATGATCTTTGCCTGGTTGGATTCGCGGACCATCATAAAGTAAGCGATAAAGACATTTCTTCACAGCTTTATGGATCTGAGCGAAATAGGATAAATCGCACCGGCAACCTCTATAGATATCTTCGCGAAAAGATCGAGTCTTACAATGAAGCACAACATCCCTAAGGCTGGGCACAAACCACCTAGCAGAGCATGCAAGAAAGGGGCACGAACAACGAGTGGGTCGCAACACCCTGTATCCATGTCCTCTCGCCCCCGGGGGATGTATCTATCTGGGTGGCAACTTGTTTGACACTGGGAGCTCCGAGAATATGTCTCGAGAATACTCCTTCTCCAGACCATGGAGATACTGAAATGATGAAAATAGCTCCGAGCTATCGAGTCGCGCCATCCGACGAGATGTGGCCTCGGACGCGACCGTGTGGTTACGACTTCTAACGATGGAATCGGCTTCTTCAAGAAACGCCTGCCTGATTGAAGCAACGGGTTGCTGACCATGGCTCAGCGTCGCAACCACCTCCTTGATTGAGTCGTAGTAAATGTTCTTGCTGCCATCAGATATGGCGCGCCGTGCCCTATCAACCCGAAGTCTGAGTTGTCCGACGTGGTAGACTGCTTCTCTCTCCGTTAGCACGT
>DIHI01000085.1:1719-4191 GCA_002420085.1 Lysobacterales bacterium UBA5700
CACGCCATCGTTGCTTATTACATCTCGCAGTCGGATGAACTCATCGAGCAACGTCTTGCCTCCGCCAGGAGACGCTTGGAATTCTTTGAGTGAGTCATCCTTCGAAAGCACACCGGACGCAACATCATCGACAAGATTACCTACTCGCAGACGAAATGCCCGAGTAGCATCGTACCATTCTCGCACTCCTGAATACTCGTCACTCCGGCGAATACGTAACAACAACCACGCGCCATCATCCAGTGGAGCCCCGTTATAGAAGGGGAGCTGGAGTTGACCACTTTTCTGGACTTTCAGGTTCTTTTCATCAAGTGGAGAGCCTCGATGAAGCAGCAGGTAGGAACGAGGACCAACTATTTCCTCCGGCTTCAACGTGAACTCAAGCCCGGAAAAATCAAAGAGGGGTTCGCGCTTTTCACCAGTATTCTTGAGCAGAGTGCGAACGCCTCCCAAGATATCACTGCCGGCCGCTGCGAGGAGTTTGGTCGGTCCTGCCAGCGTGGCAGTGTCCACCATGCCAGCGGCGACTCCCAGGCTTGCATCGGCGGCGCTCTTCAGGAGACCAGCAATGGCCGTGTCCTTCTTGATTGCAGTAAGTGCTGCAGAAAATGTCAGGACTCCGCCCCGATAGTTTCGATCAGGCAACACTGGTCTTTCGAAGATGGGAGCAGTCTTGCTGCCGTCCTTTAGCGCGAATGTACCAAGAGCAGCATGGTAGGTCTCGAGTCCACCTGCCAGCTTGATTTCGAGCGTTCCGGATGCCATCCGGTCCACGAACCAACCACTTTCCTTGTTGATGAACCAGGCTACTGCATCCACGCCGAGATAGTGAGTTCGAGCAGTTAGCTTTCCTGAGTCGCCTTGGACAGGATCGGCGATGGGATAGACACTATGCTCTCCTTTTCCGGCCTCCATACTGGGCATGCTACTTTCCTCCGTTCAGTTGAAGTGACTACTCGCTTCTTTAGCGACCCAACCTCTATTCGGTGGTCAATAGCCGCGAAGGCCCACAGTCTAAGCTGGCATGCGAGTGCTTTGGCACAGGAAAAATCTTCTCTGAAACAGAGACTTATTAAGAGTGCGCCGCCTATCCTGCAGCCTAGCAGTCTTTCAAATGCGTGTGACTGATCACGTTGACAGCGTCTCACTGCGCGAGAGTGATGTCAAGCGCAGCGGAAGGACGATCACCCATGCTCCTCGGCCAGCTTCCGGCACGTAGCGCATGCGCCGGGTCTTGACCGGCTCCGACATTCTCTGACTGCCCCTGAAACACAGGTTGCCGCGCTGATCCCCCCGCGCTCACGGCGTCCCGCACGCGGCGGCGTCCTGTGCGCCATCATCAGCGCCTGATCGCCGTGCTGCACTTGTTGCTGAAGTTCGATCCCAATCGCTTCATGCCGCTGGCCACGAACGTCCAAATAACTCAAATGCACCTGTTGTGGTCCGGTGATGAAGATCGTGCGCGCCCACATTCAAGGTGACATCGGCCCACGCATCACCATAGCGCCACCGATCGCGGAGGCCGCGCCCGGATCATGTGAACTCCGCACCACTGTCGTGCAGCATCGGGCATCGGGCATCGGCACCCGCGCGCCAAGCCACCCGGCCGTCCCGCATCCAGCCAGCCATGCGCGAAAGCGTCCCGAACGCCCTACGCATCGTGGCTATACCAACCGATGCGCTGATGTGATCACCCGCAGCGCGTCGCCCAGCCACGGTATCCCGAGAATCCCCGCGCACACCGACGATCCTGCGCTCCGACGTCGGTGTGTGCCGGTCGCCACCTTGCAGTCTGCATACGGAAGCGTGCGGGACCAGGTGACGGGGTTGATGCCGCTCACCAGCGATTGCCCGCTGGGATGTGGGTTGCTACTCTAGAGCGCTTGCCGACGGCGTTCGGCGTGGCGTGCTGCGGCTCCGGTTGCGCGGTCGTCGGTTCGGGCGATTTCGCGGCCGGGCCTTCGTCAGGGCGGCGCTGGGCCGGCGCCAGTCCGTTCGCGATGGTCGGCACGCTCCCCCCTGACCGGTTGACCCTCCCATCATGTTCAAAAGCCTTCGCGGCCTGTTCTCCAACGACCTGTCCATCGATCTGGGCACGGCCAATACCCTGATCTACGTGCGTGGCCAGGGCATCGTGCTCAATGAGCCTTCGGTGGTGGCAATTCGCCAGGACCGCACACCCGGTTCGCCGCGATCGGTG
Source organism: Lysobacterales bacterium UBA5700 (assembly GCA_002420085.1). Lineage (GTDB taxonomy): Bacteria > Pseudomonadota > Gammaproteobacteria > Xanthomonadales > Xanthomonadaceae > UBA11164. The sequence goes on from DIHI01000085.1 coordinate 3,920, forward strand.
GCGGCGGTCGGCATCGAGGCCAAGCACATGCTCGGCCGCACGCCCGGCCACATGACCACGATCCGGCCACTCAAGGATGGGGTGATCGCCGATTTCACCACCACCGAGGAAATGCTCAAGCATTTCATCCGCAAGGTACACACCTCGCGGTTGCTGCGTCCGAGTCCGCGCGTGCTGATCTGCGTGCCCTGCGGTTCGACCCAGGTCGAGCGTCGGGCGATCAAGGAGTCGGCGCTGGAGGCCGGTGCCCGCGAAGTGTTCCTGATCGAGGA
>DIHI01000085.1:4256-14326 GCA_002420085.1 Lysobacterales bacterium UBA5700
CGAGGCGCGCGGTTCGATGGTGATCGACATCGGTGGCGGTACTTCCGAGGTGGCGGTGATCGCGCTGAATGGCATCGTCTACTCGCAGTCGGTGCGGATCGGCGGCGATCGCTTCGATGAGGCGATCATCAACTACGTCCGTCGCAATCACGGCACTCTGATCGGTGAATCGACCGCCGAGCGGATCAAGCTGGAGATCGGCTGCGCCTATCCGCAGAAGGACGTCAGGGAGATCGAAATCTCCGGCCGCAATCTGGCCGAGGGCGTGCCACGGATGATCACCATCAATTCCAACGAGGTGCTGGAGGCGCTGCACGAGCCGCTGTCGGGGATCGTCAGTGCGGTCAAGCATGCGCTGGAACAGACGCCGCCGGAGTTGTGCGCGGACGTTGCCGAGCGCGGCATCGTGCTGACCGGCGGCGGTGCCCTGTTGCGCGATCTCGACAAGCTGATCGGTGAGGAGACCGGGCTGCACGTGTTCGTTGCCGAGGATCCGCTGACCTGTGTGGCGCGCGGGGGCGGCAAGGCGCTGGAACTGGTCGATATGGAAGGCGGCGAGTTCTTCGCGCCCGAATAAGACGCTGACGATCGCGTGGCCAGCCAGTCGCAGTCCGGTCCAACCGGCGGTCGCATCGTCGAGGGCAGCCTCGAAACCCTCAAGCTGATGGCCCTGCTGGTGGTGGCGGTGCTGCTGATGATCGGTGATCGTCGCGGCGGCTGGCTGGAGCAGGTCCGCGAGGGTGCCGAGACCATGCTCGATCCGGTCTATCGCACGGTCGGCCTGCCCGGCCGACTGGCCGATGCGGCCCGCGAGACGCTGGTGACCCGAGCCAGCCTGATGGCCGACAACCGACGGATGACCGAGGAGTTGCTGGTGCTGCGCGCCCGGAGCGAGCGTCTGGAGTCGCTGCTGCACGAAAACCGCCGGCTGCGAGAACTGCTCGGCGGTACCCGTGGTTTGCAGGTCGAGGCGCGTCTGGTCGGGCTGCTGGATGTCGATCTGGATCCTTTCCGGCATCAGGTGATGCTCGATCACGGCAGTGCCCTCGGGCTGGCGCCAGGTCAGGCGCTGATCGATGGCGGCGGGGTGTTCGGGCAGGTGGTGCGCACCTCCGAGCACCATGCGACCGCCTTGCTGGTGACCGATCCCGACCATGCGGTGCCGGTGCAGGTGGTGCGCTCCGGGCTGCGCCTGCTGGCATTCGGAACCGGCGATCGTGACCGGCTGGAACTACGCAACATTCCGCGCAGTGGCGACATCCAGGTCGGCGACGATCTGGTCACCTCGGGCATCGGCGGAACCTTTCCGGCCGGTTTCCGGGTCGGGTCGGTGATGGCGCTGGACGATGATCCGATCCGGCAGTTCCGGATCGGTCAGGTGCGGCCGGCGGCGGCGCTCGACCGCAGTGGCGAGGTGCTGGCAATCTGGACCCGGACGGTCGATTTCGAGCCGGCTGGGCCACCCTTGCCGCCCCCCCAGCCGGCGCCCGACGCCTTACGACCGAACGCGCCGAGCGAGCCGCCGACGCAGACGGTGTCGGGGCCGGAGATGCGGCCATGATCCGCCGTTCACCGGCCTGGCTGCTGGCCGCTTCAGCGACCCTGGCGATCCTGCTCGGCATGCTGGCATTGCCGGACTGGCTGGCGCCCTGGCGGCCGTTCTGGCTGGGTCTGGTGCTGACCTACTGGCTGCTGGAGGCGCCGGAGCGGACCGGGCTCGGTCTGGCCTTCGGGCTGGGCCTGGTCGCCGATCTGAGCTACGGTTCACTGTTCGGAGAGCATGCGCTGCGGCTGTGCATGCTGGCCTTCATCGTCCAGCGCTTTCGTGCCCAGATTCGCTTCCACCATCCGGTCCAGCAGTCCGTGGGCGTACTGGCGCTGCTGTACAACGATCGGCTGATCGCGCTGGTGATCCGCCTGGTTTCCGGCGAGGGAATGCCGCCACCAAGTTACTGGTATGCGCCGATGGTCGGTGCGCTGCTGTGGCCGCTGGTGTTCGCGCTGCACGACAATCTGCGTCTGCGACTGCGATGAAACGCCGACTCACCGGGTTCTCGTCGGCCGCGATCAAGAATCCGCGCATGGAGGCGTTCGTGTTCCGACGCCGAGCGGCGCTGGCATTCGTGGCAGCCCTGCTGGCGACCGTGATGCTGGCGACTGGCTATGCCCGCTTGCAGGCGGTGGAGCACGAACAATACCGGACCCGCTCGGAATCGAACCGGATCAAGGCACGGCCAATCCTGCCCGAGCGCGGCCTGATCCTCGATCGCAACGGCGAACTGCTGGCCGACAATCGGCCGGCCTATCGGCTGGAACTGATCCCCGAGCAGGTTGCCGATCTGGCCGCAACACTGGACGGTCTGGCCGAGTTGATCGGGCTGGGCAGTGAGGAACGCGAACGCTTCGAGCAGGCGCGACGAGCCGCGCGGGCGTTCAATCCGGTACCGGTGCGCTATCGCCTGAGCGAGGCCGAGGTGGCCCGATTTGCGGTCAATCGGCACCGGTTTCCCGGTGTCGATGTAGTGCCGTATCTGAGTCGGCACTATCCACACCGGGAACTGCTGGCGCATGCGCTCGGCTATGTCGGGCAGCCGGCGCCGGAGGATCTGGTCGCCGATGCCAGTGGTCGCACGGCGATCCTCGGCGAGGTCGGCAAGGCCGGCATCGAGCGCCGCTACGAAACGCTGTTGCGCGGTGAACCCGGTTTCGAGCGGGTCGAGCAGAATGCTCGTGGTCGCGATCTGCGGATCATCGAACGCATCCCGCCGCGTGCCGGCAACGATTTGATTCTGTCGATCGACATCGGTCTGCAATCGGCCGCGGTGGCGGCGTTCGGCAATCAGCACGGGGCGGCGGTGGCGGTCGATCCGCGCAGTGGCGAGGTGCTGGCCCTGGTCAGCCTGCCCTCGTTCGATCCCAATCGGTTCATCGGCGGTATTTCGCGCAGCGATTACGCGGCACTGGTGCAGTCGCCATCACGGCCGCTGTTCGATCGGGCGGTTCAGGGCGGTTACGAACCCGGTTCCACGATCAAGCCGTTCATCGCCCTGGCGGGGCTGGAAACCGGCCTGCGCCGCGCCGATCAGCCGTTTCTTTCGACCGGTGCGTTCACCCTGCCCGGCCAACCGCGCGAATACCGCGATTGGCGCAAGGGTGGCCATGGCTGGGTCGATGTGCGGGCGGCGCTGGAGCAGTCGGTCAATACCTATTTCTACCGCCTGGCTCACGATCTCGGCATCGATCGGATCAGCGAACAGATGCGCCGGTATGGCTTTGGCGAGCCGACCGGGATCGATCTGCCCGGCGAGGCGGTCGGCATCCTGCCCAGCCGCGCCTGGAAGCAGGCGGTCCGCAACCAGCCCTGGTTTCCGGGCGAAACGGTGATCAGCGGCATCGGCCAGGGCTTCTGGGTGACCACGCCGCTGCAACTGGCCCGGGCGACGGCGGCCCTGGCCGACGGCGGCCGGCTGCGTTCGCTGCACCTGCTGCGAGCGCGCCGCAGCGGACCCGGCGAGCCGGTCGAAGTGGTCGCGACCGAGGCTCCGATGGCCGTGCTGGAGCGTCCGGAACTGCTGCGACCGATCCATGAGGGGCTGGTCGCGGTTCTGCACGGTAGCGCCGGGACCGCACGCGCCAGCGCACCGGTCGGCTATCGCATGGCCGGCAAGACCGGCACTGCCCAACGGGTGACCCGACGCGGCAACGAGAGTCTGGTACTCGATGAATTGCCATTCGATCTGCGCCACCGCGCCCTGTTCATCGGCTACGCCCCGGCCGACGCCCCGGAACTGGCCCTGGCCCTGGTGGTCGAGAGCGGCGGTTCGGGGTCGCTGACGGCTGCGCCGGTGGCCCGGCGCATCTTCGATGCCTGGTTGGCCGAGGAGCCAGGGGCCGAGCAGCCGCGCGCCGCGATCCCGAGCGAGCAGGCGGCCGCGACCGACAGCGCAGCGATAGACGCCGCCGAGCAGCCCCCGGCCGATCCGGAGCGGCAGCCATGATCCCCGGATTGCACCAGGCCCGCATCTGGACGGCCCGGATCGCTTCCCGGCTGGATCCGGTGCTGCTCGGTCTGCTGCTGCTGCTGATGGCGCTCAGTCTGGCCGTGCTGTTCAGCGCCAGCGGCGGTCGCGAGAGCGTGGTCATCGCCCAGGGTGTGCGCTTCGGCATCGGCTTGACGGCGATGCTGGCGATCGCCCAGATTGCGCCGACCCAGTTGCGGACCTGGTCGCCCTGGCTGTACCTGGCCAGCCTCGGCCTGCTGGCGCTGGTGCCGGTCTTCGGCAGCGGCCGCAGCGGCCAGCACTGGCTCGACCTCGGAGTGTTCTACCTGCAACCAGGCGAACTGCTCAAGCTGAGCGTGCCGATGATGCTGGCCTGGCTGCTGCATCGGGCCGTGCTGCCACCGACGCCGACGGTGCTGCTGGCCGGACTGGCGCTGATCGGTCTGCCGACCCTGATGATCGCGATCCAGCCCGACCTGGGGACCGCCGTGCCGGTCGCGGCCAGCGGGGTGCTGGCGATCTTTCTGGCCGGGCTGTCGTGGCGCTGGATCGCCGGGCTCGGGCTGGCCGGGCTGGCCTCGGCGCCATTGGCCTGGCTGGCGCTCAAGGACTACCAGAAGCAGCGCATCCTGACCTTCATCGATCCGGAGTCGGACCCGCTCGGCAGCGGCTGGAACATCATCCAGTCGAAGATCGCGGTCGGCTCGGGCGGCCTGTTCGGCAAGGGCTGGACCGCCGGCAGCCAGGCCCGTCTGGAGTTCCTGCCGGAACAGACCACCGACTTCATCTTCGCGGTGCTGGCGGAGGAATTCGGCCTGGCCGGCGTGCTGTTCGCCCTGCTGCTGTACCTGGCCATCCTCGCCCGCTGCCTGTGGATCGCCGCCGAGAGTCGGGACGGCTTTGGGCGGCTGGTGGTCGGTGCGCTCGGACTGACCTTCTTCCTGTATGTCGTGCTCAACGGCGGCATGATCGCCGGCCTGCTGCCGGTGGTCGGTGTGCCGATGCCCCTGCTCAGTTTCGGTGGCACTTCGGCCCTGGCCTTCCTGGCTGGTTTCGGACTGGTGATGTCGGTTCACAGTCATCGTCGGTTGCTCGGACATTGACCGGGCCTGAACGACAACGAACAGTCCCGCCGGCCGAATCGAAATCGGGCGTCGGGCCATCGTGTTAGATTTCCCGAGTAGCCCGGCCGAGCGCATCGCGAGCGCGCGCCGTGCCGATCACCCACCCTCTCGCTCCGGACCCGACGCATGACCCGATCCGCACTCTGGCTCGCCACCCTGCTCGCACTGGCACCGTCCGCCCAGGCCGACGAGCGTGCCGCCTTCATCAGCCAGACCGCTGCCGAGGCCGGGGTGACCGAGGCCGAGGTGCAGGCACTGCTCGACCAGGCCAAACGCCAGGACAGCATCCTCGCTGCGATCTCACGACCGGCCGAGGCCAAGCCCTGGCATGCCTACCGGCCGATCTTTCTCGATCCGGGCCGGATCCGGGCCGGACAGGCATTCCTGGCCGAACACGGCCACCTGCTGGCCGAAGTGGAAGCCGCGACCGGTGTGCCGGCGACCCTGATCGTGGCGATCATCGGTGTCGAGACCAACTACGGCCGCAACACCGGCAGCCATCGGGTACTCGATGCCCTGTACACCCTGGGCTTCCACTACCCGCCCCGGCAGGATTTCTTTCGCCGCGAACTGGCCCGGCTGGTGCTGCTCGGCAAGACCGAAGCGCTCGATGTGACCGCGCTCAAGGGCAGCTATGCCGGGGCCATGGGCTGGGGCCAGTTCATGCCATCGAGCTACCTCAACTTCGCGGTCGATGGCGATGGCGATGGCACGCGCGACCTGTTCGGCTCATTGCCCGATGTGTTCGCCTCGATCGCCAATTATTTCGTCGCCCATGGCTGGCAGGGGGGCGAGCCGGTGGCGGTCGCCGCTACGCTCGACGGCGAGACGGTCCCGACCGTGCCGACCGGTCTGGAGCCGACCACGACCATCGCCGAGTTGGCAGCGGCCGGGCTTCGCGCGACCGGAGCCGACCCCGGCGCCGAGCGCAAGGCGGCCGTCCTGGCATTGGCTGGCGTCGATGGACCGGAATACTGGCTGACCTTCGGCAACTTCCACGCCATCACCCGCTACAACCGCTCGCCGCTGTACGCCATGGCAGTCCATCAGCTCGCGCTGGCGATCGCCGCCGAAGGCACCGGGACGGCACCATGAGGCCAGTGGTTCTCCGTGTATTCGCGCTGACGATCCTGGCCGCACTGCTGGCCGCCTGCGGCAGTCAGCCGGCCCGCCGACCGCCACCCGATCCCGATTACACGCCCGGCGGACTGTACAAGCCGGGCGTGCTCGATGGCGGCCCGGCGATTCCGCCGGACATCGCCGCCATCCCCGAACCGGTGCCGCGCGTGGAGCCGCTGTCGCGCTACGGCAACCGCTCGCCCTACACCGTGCTCGGGCGCAGCTATCGGGTGCTGGCCAGCGCCGAGGGCTATGTCGAGCGCGGTATCGCGTCGTGGTATGGCGAAAAATTCCACGGCCGGGCCACCTCCAGCCTGGAGCCTTACGACATGTATCGCTTCAGTGCCGCCCACCGGTCGCTGCCGCTGCCCAGCTACGTTCGGGTCACCAACCTGGAGAACGGTCGCAGTGTGGTGGTACGGGTCAACGATCGCGGCCCGTTCCACGGCGATCGCCTGATCGATCTGTCCTACGTGGCTGCGGCCAAGCTGGACATCCTCACCCAGGGCGTTGCCGAGGTCGAGGTGCGGGCGCTGACGCCGGGAGAAGGGCCGGTCCTGGCCGATGCGCCGACCCCGGTCGTACCGGCACCGAGGCCCGACCCTGCAATGCCGGATTTCGGCCGAACCTGGCTTCAGGTCGGCGCCTTCCGTGACCGCCGCAATGCCGATGACGTCCAGCGGCGCCTGCTCGACGCCGGGGTCGATCGGATCGAACTCAGTCGCAATCAGGGCGAACGCGAACCGCTGTGGCGGGTACGGGTCGGGCCGCTCGCACCCGATGCCGTTCAGCGCGAACTGGAACGCCTGCTGCGGCTCGGCTTCGATGCGGTGACCCCGATCCGCGAATGATTCCCGAGGTCGGGCCGGGGCCCGACCGTCAGACCGCCGGATGCCACGAACACGCATGTGGCATCGGCACGCCAGGGATGGCCGAACCTCGATCGACACGGATGTACCCGATCGGCGGAAACGGCGGTGGACATGGGCCGAGCCGCCGACCCGCAATGACCCCGAGCGTGATTTTTCGAGGTTCCCTGGTATTTCCCGAAGCTGGAGTTCAATCCCACGATGAAGGCGTTTTCCACCCTGTTGCCCCTGCTCCTTGCCGCCGCCATGGCGGCGGTCACGCCGACCGGCACCACCGCCCAGACCCCTGCGGCAACGCCGTCCCCCCGGCCAACTCCGAGCACACCACACGCCCGCCCAGCCCCGATCGCCACGGCACCGAAACCGGTCGCCAGCGCCTGGCTGCTGATCGATCACGACAGCGATCAGGTGCTGGCTGGCGAGAATCACGATGTCCGGGTCGAACCAGCCAGCATCACCAAGGTGATGACCTCCTACGTGGTATCGGCCGAACTGGCTGCCGGGCGAATCAGTCGCGATGATCAGGTTCACATCAGCGAGAACGCCTGGCGCGGCGGTGGTGCCGGCACCGACGGTTCGACCAGTTTCCTGCCGGTCGGCGGCAAGGTCCGACTGGACGATCTGCTGCACGGGCTGATCGTCCAGTCCGGCAATGACGCCTCGATCGCACTCGCCGAACATGTGGCCGGCAGCGAAGGCGCCTTTGCCGAACTGATGAATGGCTACGCCGAGCGGCTCGGCCTGACCGGAACCCACTTCGTCAATGCCCATGGCCTGCCCGATCCGGAGCACTACACGACCGCCCGTGACATCGCCCGGCTGTCGCAGGCGCTGATCCGCGACTTCCCCGAGGACTACGCCTACTATGCCGAGAAGGAATTCACTTTCAACGGCATCCGCCAGCACAACCGCAACACCCTGCTGTGGCGCGACCCGAGCGTCGATGGCGTCAAGACCGGCCACACCTCCACGGCCGGCTACTGTCTGGCCGCCTCGGCCAAGCGCGACGAACGCCGGCTGATCTCGGTGGTGATGGGGTCGAGCAGCGAGAAGCAGCGTGCCGACGACAGTCAGGCCCTGCTCAACTGGGGCTTCGGCATGTTCGAGGGACACACCCTGTACCCGGCCGAGCAACCGGTTTCGGTGCATCGGATCTGGCATGGCAGCAGCGACAGCCTCGCGCTCGGCCTGACCGAGCCACTGCGACTGAGCGTGCCGCGTGGCCGCTACGCCGATCTCAAGCCGAGCATGGACCTGCCCGAGCCACTGCTGGCACCGGTCAGCAAGGGTCAGACCATCGGCACCCTGCGGGTGCGATTGGACGACCAGGTCCTGGTCGAACGGCCGTTGATCGCCCTGGCCGATGTCCCGGCGGGCGGTTTCTTCACCCGCGTCTGGGACGATCTCACCCTGTGGTGGACATCGGACTGAGCCCCGGCCCCGGATAGCCACCGCCCGGCCGCGCCATGAGCAGGTTTTCTCGCTTCGGCAAAAAACCACCCTCTCCCCGGCCCTCAGCGGGAGAGGGAGAACGGTGAGCTTGCGGCGGGGTGGCAGGCGAAGAACGACGGGCCGCATCGCACGGCTTCAACCGGCGTGCCGACATCGCCTGCCCCCGCGACCGCTCCATCTCACGGTGACCCATCGTCAGGCTCGGCTCGTCACCTCCCCTCCAACCGAACGGGCACACATCGGCCTTGGACACAGGGGTCAGCACGGTGTTGGATTGACACGGCAAAAAAACACTTGACATCCTGCTGCGATGCAGCATACCGTGCAGCCATGTCTCTGCTGAACGCCACCGCACTGCGAATCGCCACCGGGCTCCGCTCGGTGGCAGCGCTTGTGCTCGTACTTCTCATTAGCCGCTCACAGTGCGGAATGGCGACTTAGGCCCAGCGAACAGCGAACCCTGACTCCCAGAACCCCGCACCGGGCAACCAGTGCGGGGTTCTTGCGTTTTGGGGCCGCAGTTTTCGGGCCGGTCGAAAGGACCGAACGAATATGCGAAGCGACACCATCAAGAACGGCCCCGAACGCGCCCCGGCCCGCGCCATGCTGCGCGCCACCGGCCGCGACGATCAGGCGATCGACAAGCCACTGATCGCAGTGGTGCATTCCTGGTCCGACGTTTCACCCTGCAACCTCAACCTGCGTGAGCTGGCCGAGCATGTCCGGGCTGGAATCGAGGCGGCTGGCGGCACGGCCATCGAGTTCAACACCATCGCCGTCACCGACGGCATCGCCATGGGCACCGAGGGCATGCGGGCGTCCCTGGTCAGCCGTGAGGTGATTACCGATTCGATCGAGTTGGTGGTCGATGGCCACTGCCTGGACGGCCTGGTGGTGTTGTGCGGCTGCGACAAGACCATCCCGGCGGCTGCGATGGCCCTGGCCCGGCTCGATCTGCCGGGACTGATGCTGTACGGCGGCAGCATCCTGCCGGGCTGCCATCGCGGCGGCGACATCACCATCCAGGAGGTGTTCGAGGCGGTCGGCGCCCACGCCGCCGGACGGATCGACGATGCCGAACTGGCTGCGATCGAGCAATCCGCCTGCCCTGGGGCCGGCGCCTGCGGCGGCCAGTTCACCGCCAATACCATGGCCCTGGCGACCACCTTCCTGGGTCTGGCGCCGATGGGCCTGAACGACATCCCGGCGGTCGATCGCGACAAGGCCGCCGCCGCCCGCACCTGCGGTGAACGGGTGATGGCGCTGTGGCGGCAGGGGCGCAGCGCCCGCAGTCTGATCACCGCCGCCAGCCTGGACAATGCCGCGACGGCGGTGACCGCTACTGCCGGATCGACCAATGCCATCCTGCACCTGCTGGCGATTGCCCGAGAAGCCGGGGTGGATTTCCCACTCGATCGCTTCGACGCGATCAGCCGCCGCACACCGGTGCTGGCCGATCTGAAGCCGGGCGGCCGCTACACGGCACCCGATCTGTACCTGGCCGG
>DIHI01000085.1:14506-23542 GCA_002420085.1 Lysobacterales bacterium UBA5700
TGTTCGAGGAGATCGACCAGGCCAGCGAACGCGACGGCCAGCGGGTGATCCGCCAACTGGATGCGCCGGTCAAGACGCGCGGTGGCTTCGGCATCCTGTCCGGCAACCTGGCGCCGGAAGGCTGCGTGGTCAAGCTGGCCGGCCACGAACGCCTGAGTTTCTCCGGCCCGGCACGGGTGTTCGACGGCGAGGAAGCCTGCTTCGCTGCGGTCCAGGCCCGGCAGATCCAGGCTGGCGATGTCATCGTCATCCGTGGCGAAGGCCCGGTCGGCGGGCCGGGCATGCGCGAGATGCTGGCGGTGACGGCCGCCCTGGTCGGTCAGGGCCTGGGCGGCGAGGTCGCGCTGATCACCGATGGCCGCTTCTCCGGTGCCACCCACGGCCTGATGGTCGGCCACATCTGTCCGGAAGCCGCACTCGACGGCCCACTGGCCCGACTGCGCGACGGTGACCGGATCAGCATCGATGTCGAAGCACGCACGCTCTCGACCACGGCCGACCTGGGTCGGCGCAGCAGCAACTGGCGGGCACCCCGACCGGCGCCGAGCCGGGGCGTGCTGGCCAAGTACGCGAGCACGGTGGAATCGGCCTCGCGTGGCGCGGTGACCGGTTTCCCGACACCCCGATCGGCCATCGGCCGGACCAACCCTCACGACCCGCGCAGCACGGGCGGCACGCCCGGTCCGATCCGGGGCGAGCCGAGCGAAGCCCGGCCGGCAGGCCGAGCCGAACCGGAAACCCTGTCCCAGTTCGCTGCCGTCTGGCTGCTCTGAAACCGAGCTGGCAGCGGCTCGACAACCACCCGCAAGCACCCCACCCACCCTCACCCGATCAGGAGCCCGACCATGTCCCACACCCCACCCCCCAGCGATCGCCACGACGACGCCCTCACCGGCCGTACCGTCGTGATCTACGGCTACGGCAGCCAGGGCCGTGCGCACGCCCGCAACCTGCACGACAGCGGCTTCACGGTGGTGGTCGCCGCGCGTCCCGGCGGCCCGTCGTTCGCCCAGGCCCAGGCCGACGGTCTGGCGGTGGATGCGCCCGAACGTGCCCTGCCGGTGGCCGATCTGATCGCCCTGCTGACCCCGGACATGGTCCAGCCCGAACTCTATGCCCGGCACATCGCGCCCCTGGCGCGGGAAGGCGCCGCCCTGCTGTTCGCACATGGCTTCAATGTCCACTTCGGCGAAATCTCGCCGCGTCCGGACCTCGACGTCATCATGGTCGCCCCCAAAGGACCGGGCGCCCTGGTCCGCCGCCAGTACGAGCAGGGTCGAGGCGTGCCGTGCGTGCTGGCGATCCATCAGGACGCCAGCGGCAAGGCACACGACCTGGCAATGGCCTATGCCCGAGGCATCGGTGGTACGCGCGGCGGAGTGATCGAGACCAGTTTCGCCGAAGAGACCGAGACCGATCTGTTCGGCGAACAGGCGGTGCTGTGCGGTGGGGCGACCGAACTGGTGCTGATGGGCTTCGAGACCCTGATCGAAGCCGGCTACCGACCGGAAGTGGCCTACTTCGAGTGCCTGCACGAGCTGAAGCTGATCGTCGATCTGCTGCACGAGGGCGGGCTGGCCAAGATGCACCAGTTCATCTCGGAGACCGCCCAGTACGGCGACCTCACCCGAGGCCCACGGGTGATCGACGAGCACACCCGGGAACGGATGCGCGCCGTGCTCCGGGAAATCCAGGACGGCACCTTTGCCCGTGAATGGGTGGCCGAACACCGGGCCGGTCGCGGCCGTTACCACGACCTCAAGCGGCGCGATCTGGAACATCCGATCGAACAGGTCGGTGCCCGCCTGCGCGCCCGCATGCCCTGGTTGGCCGAGCCCACCCCGAGTGCTGCCCGCAGCCCCGCCACCACCGCCTGAGCCCACCCGAGTCCCGGTCATGACCCTCGCCGTCGCCGCCAATCGCCTGCCACCCCCTCCTGGCCTCCATCCGCGCCGCCAGCGCGGCGCCGATCTGCTGCTGCGGGCACTGGCAGCCGAAGGTGTGGAACTGATCTTCGGCTACCCCGGCGGCGCGATCATGCCGGTCTACGACGCCCTGGTCGATTCGCCGATCCGGCACATCCTGGTCCGTCACGAGCAGGCCGCCGCCCTGGCCGCAAACGGCTATGCCCGACACACCGGTCGAGTCGGCGTGTGCATGGCCACCAGCGGTCCGGGCGCGACCAATCTGGTTACCGGCATCGCCGATGCCTACATGGACTCGGTGCCGATGGTGGCGATCACCGGCCAGGTGCCGACCTCGGTGATGGGCACCGATGCCTTTCAGGAAGTCGATATCTTCGGCATGACCCTGCCGGTGGTGAAGCACAGCTTCATCGTGCGCGCCGCCGAAGACATTCCGGCGATCGTCCGGGCGGCGTTCGCGATCGCCGCCAGCGGCCGGCCCGGCCCGGTGCTGATCGACCTGCCCAAGGACATCGCGGTCGCCGAGGTCACGCCCCGGCCGGCGCCGGACGAGCGGTCAGCACCGGTCGTCTGGCCCACGGTGCGCGAACGCGATGCCATCGCCCGTGCCCGGCGCCTGATCGCTGCCAGTCAACGGCCGATCCTGTACACCGGCTACGGGGTCGGACTGAGCGGCGCGGAATCGGCCTTGCGCGGCTTGGTCGAGGCAACTGGAATCCCGGTGGTCAGCACGCTCAAGGGCCTCGGCGGCGTGCCGACCGACCACCCGGCCTTTCTCGGCATGCTGGGCATGCACGGCACCCGCGCCGCCAATCTGGCGGTACAGGACTGCGATCTGCTGATCTGCGTCGGGGCTCGCTTCGACGATCGGGTCACCGGCAAGCTGGTCGAGTTCGCGCCCAAGGCCAAGGTCATCCATCTCGATGCCGATGCAGCGGAAATCTCCAAGCTGCGCTATGCCCAGGTTCACCTGGTCGGCCATCTGCCCGAGGTGCTGCCCCTGTTGGCGATCCGCCCGGACATCGCGCCCTGGCAAAACCACTGCCAGGCCCTGCGGACGGCATCGCAGCCGCGTTACGATGCCCCTGGCGAATGGATCTACGCCCCCGCCCTGCTGCGTCGGATGAGCGAACTGGCCGGCCCGGATGCGGTGGTCGCCTGCGATGTCGGCCAGCATCAGATGTGGGTCGCCCAGCACTGCATCCACCACCGGATCAGCCAGCACCTGACCAGTGGCGGCCTCGGCACCATGGGCTTCGGCCTGCCGGCGGCGATGGGCGTCAAGATCGCCCGGCCGGCGACCGAGGTGATCTGCGTGTCCGGCGATGGCTCGATCATGATGAACGTGCAGGAGTTGGCCACCCTGCGCCGCTACGGCTGCGCGGTCAAGATCGTCCTGCTCGACAACCAGGCGCTTGGCATGGTCCGGCAATGGCAGGAACTGTTCTTCGCCGAGCGCTACTCGGAAGTCGATCTGTCCGACAACCCGGACTTCGTCGCGCTGGCGGCTGCCTGCGGCATTCCGGGCCGCAGCATCGATCGGCGCGATCAGGTCGAGCCGGCCCTGCACGAACTGCTCGCCGCCCAGGGGCCCTGCCTGCTGCACGTCCGGATCGACCCACGTGCCAACGTCTGGCCGCTGGTGCCACCCAATACCGCCAACCACGAACTGATCGAAGATCGGCCGGCGAACACCGCAGCCGACCCGCTCGATTGCCATCCACCGGAGCATCGACATGGCTGAGCACGGACCTGAAATCATCCTCACCCTGGACCGCCGCGAGGGTGCCCTGGTGCGCCTGCTCGGTCTGATCGAGCGGCGCGGCTTCCGAGTCACCGACCTCGGCTGCCGGGAGCGCGCCGAGACCCTGGTCGTGCGGGCCCGACTCGATGGCGGTGGTCGCTCGGCCGAAATCCTGCTGCGCCAGATCGCCCGGCTGCACGACGTGCGCGGCGCCGAACTGGTCGCGCAACGGCCCAGTCCGCCGCCGAGCCTGCCGAGACGGCCGCCAACCGCGATCCCGGCGAGCGCGGTATCGCGCCGCAGCATGAGCTTCCTGGGCATCCCCGATGAAATCTCGGCAACGAGGGCGTACTGATGTCCGAGTCCGCGCACGTATCGATCTTCGACACCACTTTGCGCGACGGCGAGCAATCGCCCGGCTGCTCGATGACCACCGCCCAGAAGCTGGCCATGGCCCGGACCCTGGTCGATCTCGGTGTCGATACCCTCGAAGCCGGTTTCGCCGCCGCCAGCCCGGACGACTTCGAGGCGGTCCGCAGCATCGCCGGCAGCGTGTCCGGCTGCGGCGTCGCCGCCCTCGCACGCTGTCAGCGCAGCGACATCGAGCGGGCCGCCGCCGCACTCGAATCAGCCGAACGACCGCGCATCCACGTGTTCATCGCCAGCAGCGATCTGCATCTCGAACACAAGCTGCGGATCGGCCGCGAACAAGCCCTGGCGACCGCCGTGGATGCCATCACCCTGGCCCGTCGCTATTGCGATGATGTCGAATTCTCCGCCGAGGACGCCTCGCGCTCGGACCCGGCCTTCCTGGCCGAACTGTTCTCGCAGGCGATCGAAGCCGGCGCGACCACCCTCAACGTGCCCGACACCGTCGGCTATGCCGTCCCGGCCGAGTACGGTGCCCTGTTCGCCTACCTGCGCCACCACGTGCGCGGCATCGCGCGCGCCGTGCTGTCCTGCCATTGCCACGACGATCTCGGCCTGGCGGTCGCCAACTCGCTGGCTGCCGTCGAGAACGGTGCCCGGCAGATCGAATGCACCATCAACGGCATCGGTGAACGGGCCGGCAATGCCGCCCTGGAGGAAGTGGTGATGGCCTTGCGCACCCGTGCTCCACACTATCGCCTGACCACCGGCATCCGCACCCGCCGACTGTTGCCGGCCTCGCGCCAGTTGGTCGCCCTGACCGGCAGCCCGGTGGCGCGCAACAAGGCGATCGTCGGTGCCAATGCCTTCGCCCACGAAAGCGGCATCCACCAGCACGGCATGCTGCGCAACCGCCAGACCTACGAGATCATGGCGCCGGAGGATGTCGGCGTGGCCCGCTCGCAACTGGTGCTTGGCAAGCACAGCGGCCGGGCTGCCCTGTCCGAACGTCTGCGCTTGCTCGGGTTCGAGTTCGACGAGAGCGCCCTCAATCGGGTGTTCGCCGCCTTCAAGGCACTCGCCGATCGCAAGAAGGAAGTCTTCGACACCGATCTGGAGGCCATCGCACTCGGCCAGTCCGGCGAGCAGAACGGCCCGTGGCGGCTGACCGCGCTCCAGGTCCAGGCCGGCATCGGCAGCGATGCCCTGCCCAGTGCCAGTGTCCGCCTGCACCATGCCGATGGCCGCGCCGTGCAGGAAGCCGCCGTCGGCGATGGCCCGGTCCACGCGATCTTTCTCGCCATCGAGCGCGCCAGCGGCTGTTCGATCGAACTGCGTCAGTACCAGGTGCGCTCGCTCAGCACCGGTGAGGACGCCCAGGCCGAGGCCCATGTCGAAATCGAGTGCGACGGCCGGCAATTGCACGGACGGGCGGTCTCGACCGATACCCTGGAAGCCAGCGCCCTGGCCCTGCTCGATGTGATCAACCGGATCGAGCGCCGACGCCGGCACAGCCCGGCCAGCGAGGCCGCCGCCTGAACCCTGACCGATACTGTAGCGGGCCGCAGCCCGGCCCGGCACCGCTTCCAACCACCCCACGATCACCCAATCGGAACCGACTCCCGATGACTGCCACAGCGCCACTCCCGAACAAACCCGCACCCGCCGAAACGATCTGGATGGACGGCCGGATGATCCCCTGGGCCGAAGCCAACGTCCACGTGATGGCCCACGCCCTGCACTACGGCTCTTCGGTATTCGAGGGCATCCGCTGCTACCGCAGCCATCGCGGCCCGGTGATCTTCCGACTGACCGACCACATCGAGCGGCTGTTCGACTCGGCCCGGATCTACCGGATGAACCTGCCCTGGAGCCGCGAGCAGATCGCCGACGGCTGCCGGCAGGCGGTCCGCGACAACCGCCTGGAATCGGCCTACCTGCGCCCGATCGCCTTGCGCGGATTCAGCGGCATCGGCCTGGCGGCACCCGCCGACGCCCCGATCCACGTCGCCATCGCCGCCGTTCCGTTCGGCACCTACCTCGGCGAAACGGCGCTGCGCGAGGGCATCGATGCCTGCGTATCGAGTTGGAACCGCGCCGCTCCCAATACCGTCCCGACCATGGCCAAGGCCGGTGGCAACTACCTCAACAGCCAGTTGATCACCCAGGAAGCCCTGCGCCTGGGTTGTCGCGAAGGCATCGCCTTGTCGCCGGACGGCCTGCTCAGCGAGGGTAGCGGCGAAAACCTGTTCCTGGTCCGTCGCGGCATTCTGTACACGCCGCCGGCCGCCGCCTCGATCCTGGTCGGCATCACCCGCGACAGTGTCCTCACCCTGGCCCGCGAACTGGGCCTGAGCGTGGTCGAGCAGGCGCTACCGCGCGAATTCCTCTACCTCGCCGAGGAAATCTTCATGACCGGCACCGCCGCCGAAATCACACCGGTGCGTTCGGTCGATGGTCTGCCGGTCGGCAGCGGCCAGCGCGGCCCGATCACCGAAGCCCTGCAGGACGCCTTCTTCGGATTGTTCGACGGCCGCACCGAGGATCGCTGGGGCTGGCTCGACCCGGTCCAGACCAGTGCCCGCGAGACCGGATCCGCCGTGCCGGTGACCTGAACCATGCGCCCAGCCACCATCACACCGGCCCGGACCCTGTTCGAGAAGATCTGGGATCGCCACTGCGTCGTTCCCGAGCGCGCCGATGCCCCGGCCGTGCTCTACATCGACCTGCACCTGATCCACGAGGTCACCTCGCCGCAAGCCTTCGCCGAACTGGCCCGACGCGACCTGCCGGTACGTCGGCCCGACCTGACCCTGGCAACCCTGGATCACAGCACGCCGACCCTGCCGGCCAACCGCGACGGTCGGCTGCCATGGGTCAGCGATCAGGCCGCCGCCCAGGTCGCCCGGCTTGAGGACAACTGCGCCCGGCATGGCATCGAACTGCTCGGCTTCGGCAGCGGGCAACGCGGCATCGTCCACGTGGTCGGCCCGGAACTGGGCCTGACCCGGCCCGGCTCGACCATCGTCTGCGGCGACTCGCACACCGCCACCCATGGCGCCTTCGGCGCGCTCGCTTTCGGCATCGGCAGCACCGAGGTCGGCCATGTCCTGGCCAGCCAGTGCCTGCTCCAGCGGCGGCCACGGACCATGGCGATCGTGGTCGAGGGCCGTCTGCCGGACCATGCCAGCGCCAAGGATCTGATCCTGCACATCATCGCCCGGATCGGTGTCGATGGCGGCACCGGCCACGTCATCGAATACCGTGGCTCGGCGATCCGCGCGCTCGACATGGAGGCGCGCATGACCCTGTGCAACATGTCGATCGAAGCCGGCGCACGGGCCGGACTGATCGCCCCCGACCGGACCACCATCGAGTGGCTGCGCGGCCGGCCGCGCCTGCCGAGAGGTGACGCCTTCGAGCGCGCTGCCGCCGACTGGCTGACGCTGGCCAGCGATGCCGAAGCCCGCTTCGATCGCGAGGTGGTCATCACTGCCGACGACGTCGCGCCGACCATCACCTGGGGCACCCATCCAGGCCAGGCGATCGCCATCGATCGGCCACTGCCGGCCGGCGACCAGCCATCCGACCGTCGAGCACTCGACTACATGGGCTTCGTCGGTGGCCGCCCGCTGATCGGTGAACCGATCGATCGGGTGTTCATCGGCTCCTGCACCAATGGCCGGCTATCCGATCTGCGCGCCGCCGCCGGCATCCTGCGTGGCCGACGGATCGCCCACCACGTCCGCATGCTGGTCGTGCCCGGCTCCGAACAGGTCAAGCGCGACGCCGAGGCCGAGGGGCTCGACCGGATCTTTCGCGCGGCCGGTGCCGAATGGCGACAACCGGGCTGTTCGATGTGCATCGCCATGAACGGCGATCGCGCCGCACCCGGCGAGCGGGTGGTCAGCACGTCCAATCGCAACTTCGAGGGCCGCCAGGGTCCGGGCGCGCGAACCCTGCTCGCCAGTCCGGCCACCGCCGCCGCCTGTGCCGTGGTGGGTGCCATCGCCGACCCGCGACGCCTGCCACCCCCCACCGAGGAGGCCGCCTGATGCATGCCTTCACCCGTTTCCGGGCGCAGTTGGCGACCCTGCCACGGGCCGACATCGACACCGATCAGATCATCCCGGCCCGTTTCCTGACCACCACCGAACGCGAGGGCCTCGGCCGGCACTGCTTCGCCGACTGGCGCTACCACAGCGACGGCCGCGAGCGAGCCGACTTCCCGCTCAATCGCGCCGATCGACGCGCAGCCGGAATCCTGCTGGCCGGCCACAACTTCGGCTGCGGCAGTTCACGCGAACACGCGCCCTGGGCCCTGCTCGACGCCGGCATCCGGGTGGTGATCAGCACCGGCATCGCCGACATCTTCACCGGCAATGCCCTCAAGAACGGCCTGCTGCCGATCGTGGTCAGCGAGGCCGACTGGCAACGCCTGGCCGCCTGCGATGGCGAGCCGGTCGAAATCGATCTGGCCTCGGAAACGATCCGCTTCGGTGCCGACGAGAGCATCGGCTTCGCCATCGAAGCCTTCGCCCGGCGCTGCCTGCTCGATGGGGTCGATGAACTCGGCTGGCTGCTGGCCCGAACGGCAGAGATCAGCGCGTTCGAGCAGGGCCGACCGACCTGACCGCCCCCTGACCCCGAGCAGATCGAACCGAGCCACCCCTGCCACCCGCACATCCCAGTGAACACGCCATCATGAAAGCCACCATCACCCTGCTGCCCGGCGACGGTATCGGTCCGGAAGTCATGGCCGAGGCCAAACGCCTGCTGCACCGGATCGCCGCCGCCCAGCATGCCCACGTAGGCCGCCAGCACGCCGCCGGCGATGTGCGCCATGCCGCCGATCATCATCGTCATCAGCTCGGATTCGGTCATCTTGCCGATGTAGGGGCGCACCGTCAGCGGCGCTTCGGTCTGGCCGATGAACACGCTGGCGCAAACCGAGGTGGTCTCGGCGCCCGACACTTTCATCACCTTGGTGATCGCCAG
>DIHI01000085.1:23547-23815 GCA_002420085.1 Lysobacterales bacterium UBA5700
AACAGGGTCTGCTGGCCCTGCGCAAGGCACTCGGGGTGTATGCCAACCTGCGACCGGTTCGTCCGCATCCGGTGGCTGCCCGGCACTCGCCGCTGAAACCGGAACGGCTGGCCGGGGTCGATCTGCTGTTCGTGCGCGAACTGACTGGCGGCAGCTACTTCGGCGAGAAGCGGCGCGATGCCGATTCGGCCTTCGATGGCTGTCGCTACACGGTCGCCGAAATCGAGCGGGCGACACGCTGGGCCGGACGACTGGCGCGCCAGCGCTC